>NZ_BAGH01000571.1 GCF_000308715.1 Nocardia tenerifensis NBRC 101015 | reverse complement strand
GCGCCGCAAAGCCTCTCCGTTCCACTGGTCGGTCGCGTGTGCTCTGCCGGGCCGGTCACGTTCTGCTCAACTGTTCGATCTGCGGCTGCCGGGTGCTGTCGCGATCCGCACTCGGCCGATCCCGCGTGACCCACGGCAGCCGAGGGAACCACCAGTTCCATCGGCCCATGATCTGCATCAGCGCCGGCACGAGCACCAGCCGGATCAGCGTGGCATCGATGATCAACGCCGTGGCGATGGCGAAGCCGAACTCCTGCAACCCGACGATCCGCGACACCAGCAGGCTGCCGTAGCCGACCGCGAGGATCGCCGCGGCCAGCGAGATGGGGCGAGCGGTGCTCTGCAATCCGATCACCACCGACCGCCGGTTGTCCCCGGTCCGCAGATACTCCTCCTGGATCCGGCGCACCAGGAACAGCTCGTAGTCCGTGGACAACCCGAACAACAGCACGAACATGATCAACGGCACCTGCGGCCAGATCACCCCGGAGTCGTTCGCGCGCTGGAACACCAGCACGGTGAGCCCGTACGCGGCGCCGGTGGCGAGCAAGCTCATCGCGATCGCCTTCAGCGGCAGCAGCACGCTGCGCAGGATCACCATGAGCGCGGCGCACATCATCGCCAGCACACAGCCGACCACCCACCACAGTTTCCTCGACGACTCCGCGACGATGTCGGCGACGTGCGCACCCGGCCCGCCGACCATCGGGGTGACGCCCGGCGGACTGTTCGCGGGAATGATCTCGGTCCGAATCCGCTCCACCAGCGGCAGCACGGCGGGGGAATCGATGGGGTGCCTGGCCAGGACCACCATGCCCGTGAGGTCTTCGCCGTTGTCGAGGACGGCGACGGCGGTTACGTCGGGATCCGCGCGCAGCGCCGCCTGCAGCGCGGCGCTGTCCGGCTCCGGGGTGTCCGCCGGTCGGACCAGGAGCACGGCGACCGGCCCGGTGGCACCGACCAGTTCTCCCTCGGCCACGGCGAAGCCCGTGAGATACGGCGTGCTCGCCAAGGCGCGGCGTTCGAGGTTGATGCCCATCGCCAGATCGGTGGTCGGGATGGCCGCCAGGAGCAGCCCGGCCGTGACGGCGACGGCGTACGGCCACGGGTGGCGCATCAGATGCTCAGCCCACCGGGCCAGCCGACCGGACGAGGCGACGTCGGCGCGCGTGGCCCGCGCCCAGCGAGGTCGCCACTCGAGCCACCGCGTCAACGAGATCAACACCGCGGGCAGCAGCGTGACCGACGCCAGCAAGGTGATCGAGACCACGGCCAGCGCGCCGATTCCGGTCTGCGCGAAGACATGCCAGCGCACCATGAACAGGCTCAGCGCGGCCAACACCAGGATCAACCCCGAATACAGCACGGTGCGCCCGGTCGTCGCGGCCGCGGTCGCGACGGCATCCTCGGGCTCTGCGCCGGCGGCCAGCTCTTCCCGGTAGCGATTCATCACGAACAGCGCGTAATCGATGCCGATTCCCAAGCCCAGCGCGCTGACTCCGACGAGCAGCATGCCGTCGACGGTGAAGACTCCGGTCAGCATCGAGAACATGCCCGTGGTGGCCACCACCCCCGCGCCCGCGATGACCACCGGCACCACCGCCGCGACCGGCCTGCGCAGACCCCACCACAGCACCAGGATCGCCAGCGGCACGGCGACCAGCTCGATCCGCATGAGGTCCGCGATCTCGACCTTCTGGATCGCCTCGCCGTACACCGAGACGCCGACCAGATACGCGTGCACCTCCCCGCCGGACGCCTCCCGCACCGTCCGATCGAGCACGTCCTGCAGAACTGGCGAACGTTCCTGTCGCTGCCGATCGTCGCCGGAGACGCCGACCAGCAGATACGCGCTGTGCTCGTCGCGCATGAGCGGGCGCAGCGGCTCCAGCGCGGACCCCAGCGGCAACACGCGATCGGGGTCGCCCGCCACCGGCAACAACAGCACCCCGGAGACGCCGTCTTCGCGAGCCAACGCCGACTTACCCGCGTCGATCGCCGCTCGGAACGCCGGGTCGGTCGTGCGCCGGCCCTCGGATCGCAGCACCACGATCATCTGTTCGCGACCGAGCGTCGGCAGCCCCTCGGCCAGGATCTGGCCCACCCGCTGCGATTCGGAGCCGGACACCTCGATCGGCGGCGCCTGCAACGAGCCGAGCAGGTGCGGAAGGCCGAGCAGACCGGCGGTCAGGCCGATCAGCCACACGGCGAACACGCGCCGCCGATGCCGCGCCATGCACACGGCCAGCCGCGCCAGCATGCCACGCTTCCCGGGATGATGTGTCGCAGTGCTCATTTCGTAAATGCTCTTTGTCCACATGCGGGTTGTGATCTCCATCTTTTACCGCAGTAATCTGCCGCTGCCGCACGGCGGCGCTGTTCGGGCACGCCGGGCGGCGGGACGATCCGCCCGGTTCCGGTATGAGTTCGGCACCAGTGCGCCCGCGCAACGGTCGACGAGCGAGTTACTTCTTATCCGGTTTGACTTGAGCGATGCCTTCGACCTTGACGGTGGCGGAATCGGGAAGTGATTCAAAATCGCACTTCTTCAACTTCAGGCTCTTACCCACCTTGAAATTGCCTTCTGCTTCCACGGACTCCTGGCTGGCACTGGACGGGTCAGTGTGCAGTTTGACCCTGAATTTCCCCTGGTCAGGTCCATTTTCGAGGGGTGCTTCAATGGAGACGTCGGCGTTCTTGGCAGTGTCTTGTTCTTTGCCCTTTTTCTTCGGTTTCTTCTCGTGGGCCTGACCCTTGCCGTTCGAGGATTTCGCCGTGCACATGTCGCCTTTTTGTTCGAACACAACGTCCGATATCTGCCCCTTGAAATTATCGACCGCACATTTCTTGGACTCATCTTTCTTCTCTTCTACCGTCGCAGCCTCCGCCTTGATGGAATTGCCTTCCATCTTCGTCAACTTGATATTCGCAGCTTCGTCACAGCTGACTTCCTTCGCGTCTTCCGAATCCGACTCGGCCACCACATCCGGCTCGGCCACCGAATACGGCGCGATCAGCAGTGCGCCGCCGACAGCGGACGCCGCCAACAGCGTCGCGAACACGAAACGTCCGCCGAGCTTGACGTGCCGGGGGTTCGAGCTCAGGGTCTTCCGCTCCGTCGATCCTTGGTCACCCAACGTGAACCTCTCCTCTCGAGTGGGGCCGAACTCGGGGCGCTCTCGCCTTGTCCTGTATTCGAGGCCGCAGCCCCTACGGATGGCCGCGAGTTTCGGCGACGAATCGAGGCGAACCCGCGCACAGGGCGGCGCGGACTGCGCGATCATTGACCTACCCGGGTGGATAGGGAGCTTCGTTATGGCGCGGCCGGTCATCTCATGCGAAAGACACAGCCTGCGAGGGCTTTTGGCGGTGGCGCTGGCGTTGCTGCTGGTGTGTGCGGTGTCGGCGGGGGTCTCGGCCGGTCAGGCCGGGGCGCAGGGGCTCACGCCGCAGCAGCTCGCGGGGCAGCGGGTGATCTACTCCTATCGGGGTCTGACCCCGCCGCAGTCGCTGCTGGACGACATTCGCGCGGGCCGGGCCGCCGGGGTGATCTTCTTCGGGGAGAACATCTCGAGTCCGGAGCAGATCGCCGGCGTGGTCGCCCAGCTGCGGCAGGCGCAGGCCGAGAGCCCGATCTCGCGGCCGCTGCTGCTGATGACCGACCAGGAGGGCGGGCTGGTGCGGCGGCTGCCCGGCGCGCCGGTGCCCTCGGCCAAGCAGGTCGGCCAGTCCCCCGATCCGGTGGCCGCCGCCTTCGACGCGGGACTGGGAGCGGGGCGCAATCTCCGCGGCGTCGGCATGAACGTCAATCTCGCGCCGGTGCTGGACGTCTTCGACACGCCGGGCAACTTCATCGACCGCACGCAACGCTCGTTCAGCGACAACCCCTTCGCGGTCGCCGCGCTCGGATCGGCGTTCATCACCGCGCAGCAGGGCACCGGCGTGGCCGCCACCGCCAAGCACTTCCCCGGCCTGGGCACGGCGCCCGCCGGGCAGAACACCGACACCGGGCCCGTCACCCTCCCGGCGGACCTGAGCAGGCTGCGCTCGGTCGACGAGTTGCCCTATCCCGCAGCCGTATTCGTCGGGGTGAAGCTGGTGATGCTGTCCTGGGCGATCTATCCCGCGCTCGACGCAGACCGGCCGGCCGGTCTCTCGCCCATGATCGTCGATCGAGAATTGCGCGGCCGCAACGGTTTCCGCGGGGTGACCATCACCGACGCCCTCGAGGCCGAGTCGCTCAACGCGTTCGGCACGACCGGTCAGCGCGCGGTCGCCGCGGCCGCCGCCGGGATGGACCTCATCCTGTGCTCGGCTCGCGACACCGGCCAAGGCGAGAGCGCCACAACGGCATTGGCCGACGCCTACGCCGGCGGACAGCTCGATCCCGCGGCCTTCGATCAGGCTGTCGCCCGCGTCGACGCCCTGCGCGCCGGACTGCGCTGACCAGCTCGCACCTCGAGCCGCGACCTTCGCTGACAGCGACCTGTAGGGGTCGGCACGCGTCACGCCTTGCGCGCCGGACTGCGCTGACCAGCTCGAATCGTAAGCCGCGACCCTCGCTGACAGCGACCTCCAGGGGATCGGCACGCGCCGACATATGCGCGAACCCCGTTGCGGACGTGCTCGCCGGACTACCGTGGTGCTGCATGGCGACCAGGGAGATCACGGTGACCGTGGCCAAGAGCGAGTGGCGGACGCTGCGCGCGGCGGCCGAGTGCGCGGGCATGAGCCTGGAGGCGTACGTCAGCTGGGGCGTGCGACTGCTGGCTCTGGAGTCCGGAACCGCGGGCGCGACCCGCCGCCTCTCCGCCCCCCAGTCCCCCGCCGCCCCCCGCCCCCGAAAGTCGTCGACGAGCCGGAGTCGGTCGCCTGGGCGGAAACCTTCACCGAACGCCTAGCCCACCGCGCCGACGGCTTCCGCGACGACTGACCCCCCGCACGCCCGGCGGCGTGCTGACCCCTCACGGGTTGGCCACCGCCGCACTCTCTCTAGGGATGCGCACTCTTTTTCGGGATGCGCACTCTCTCTCGGGATGCGCACTCTCTCTAGGGCCCTAGAGACAGTGCGGGTCCCGAGAGAGAGTGCGGGAGGCCAGTCGCGTCAGCGGTTGTGGACCTCTAGGGCGGTGCGGACGGCGCTTTCGAGGGCGCCCTCGATCCAGGCCGGTTTGAGGCTGGTGTGGTCGCCGGCCAGATGGATTCGGCCTTCGATGGTTCGGGTGGCCGCGTGGTGTTCGTGGAGCTGGCCGGGTGTGGGGATGACGGCTTCGCCGAGGGCGTAGCGGGCGCGCTGCCAGGACTGGGAGAGGCCGACGCCGGTGAACTCGGCGTCGACGCGCGGACCGAATATGCGGCGCACGCCCGCGAGCGCGAAATGCACGCGCTCGCTATCGGTGAGCGAGTCCCAGCGCATGGCGTCGTCGGACCAGGTGTAGCTGGAAAGCACCACGCCGCCGTCGGACTCGGGCACATGGGAGGGGAAGTAGATGAACCTGTTGGGGCAGTCCGACACGCAGCCGCCGCCGCGGAAGCCGGCGGGGCCCTGCTCCCAGAACCGGGTCTTGAACTCGAGCAGCACCTTGGTGGCCGCGTCCTGGTGCAGCTCGGTGATGGCCCGGCGGGTCGGGTATGACAGCGGCGGATCGAAGGTGCAGAAACGGGCGGCGGTCAACGGGATGGCGAGGACGGCGTAGTCGCCCTCGAAGGATTCGATCGGGTCGGCGGGCGCGCCGTCGGTGATCTCGCTGCCGGTCTCGGCGGTCGTCCACACTTTCACGCCGCGATCGTTCTGTTCTATGCGCGTCATGCGTTTGCCCTGACGCACGGCCGGTCCGAGGTTCCGGGTGAGCGCGTCGGTGAGCGTCGCGGTGCCGCCCTCGAGCTCCCAGTAGCTGGCGTCGGGGCGGATGAGGGCGTGGTCGACCATCGCGGAGATGACGCCGTAGTGCAGCCGTGAGGTCAAATTCTCCAGGGTGCCCACCGCGCCGAGGTGCGACAGGCTCCAGCCGTGCTCCATCAGATAGCGGTGGGTGGAGTAGTCCTCGTAGGCGTTGAAAACCTTTGCCCAGCTGTCGATTTTGCGGTCGATCGGCCAGTCGTCGGGCACCGCGACCTCGTGCAGCGCCTGGTCGAGCGCGGCTCGGGCCGTGGTGGACAGGTCGACGCCGAAGCCGGCGTGCACCGCGGCCGGATTGCCCGCGTACTCGGCGCGGCTGACGATTCGTCCGTTCGTGTTGATCAACGTGCGCCCCGCCGCGCCCGGCGGCCGGAACTCGGCGGCGGGGCCGTTGGTCCACTCCTCCCCCGTGAACGAGCGGTAGGCCACGGGGGTGACGGCCGCCGAGCGGGCCTCCGGCGTCACATCGGCGTTGTGGAACTGCCGCCGCCGCAGCCCCAGCTTGTCGGCCAGGGCGAGCACCATCGGGTGCGCGCTCGGCAGGCGCATGGCGCCGGCCTCCGCGTAGAGCGCCGGATCGGTGAACACGCCGCGAAACGTCTTGACGCGGCCGCCGGTTCGGCTGGCGTTGGCCTCGAGCACCGTCACGTCGTGGCCCGCGTCGGCGAGCAGGGTGGCGGCGGTCAACCCGGCCGGGCCGCCGCCGATCACCAGAACTCGTTTGGGCGCAGTGGTTTTGGGCAGTCCGGTGTCGATGAGCGTGCGCAGGTAGGCCAGCTTCAGGTCTTTACCGTCCGGGCTCACCTGGAGCATCTCCCTGGCCAGCTCCACGCTTCGATCCATCGACCGCGCGTAATCGGTGCGAGCCGTCGGCGCGCCGCCGCACGCTGCGGTGGTGGCGCCCGCCGCCAAGGCTCCCGCCGCGACGGCAGTGCCCAACAGCGCACGCCGCCCGAATACAGTCTCTGCCATGCCCGACCGATCCTCTCTCTGTGGAGCGCAACTCGGCTGAAGGGATTGCGAAGCGAGCCGGATGCTACCTCGCCACCACCTTTTCCAGCAGAAATAGAGGTAGCCACGCCGATGCCGAGATCGAGACTCTACGTCGACCGACCACGAATCACCGCGACCTCTTGGCGGAAATCCGCCATACCCACGCGACTCCACTCCCCCGAGTCATTCCGTACGGTAGCTTTTCGGAATCGGCGGGCCGGACTGGCACGGCACCACCGATCGGTTGCCACGGTCGCGGCGACGGAAGGGGGTTGCGATACCCGAGTTCGAATGATCGCGCGGCACAAGCCCCCGATCGGGGGGAGGCCCGGGTCGGCGGCGCGCTAGTACGCTGGATTGGGGCTTGATACCGGACTGCCGGCACCGCAGCGATGAGTGCACGTGGCTTCGCGGCGTGTCGGAAGCACATGAACCCAAAGGGGAGTCCATGACCAGTGGGGGCAATGTCGGTTCACCCCGCGCGGGAACCCTATCCGTACAGCACTTCACGGCCACACCGTCGTACTGCTCGAAGATCATCGAGCTCTCGATCGACGAGCTGCTGCCCTCGGATTCGCCGCCGCGAATGGCGGGCGAGAATACGAATTATACACGGATACTTGCGGAATCGGCGACCGCTCTCGCGCCGATCGTCGTGCGCCGGGCGACGATGCAGGTCGTCGACGGGTGGCACCGCCTGCGCGCGGCCCGGTTGCGCGGCGAGAAGACCATCGCGGCAGTGTTTTTCGACGGCGGCCCCGCCGAGGCGTTCGTGCTCGCGGTCCGGCTCAACACCGCGCACGGCCTGCCGCTGTCGCTGGCCGAACGCAAGGCCGCCGCGCTCCGTATTCTCCGGTTGTACCCGGACTGGTCGGATCGGGCGGTCGCCGCCATCGTCGGGGTGTCACCCAAAACCGTTTCGGCCGTGCGCAAGCGGTCGGCTGTGGAACTTCCACAGTCGACCGGTCGGATTGCTCGCAACGGTGTGCGGCATCGCGCCGATCCGCAGGCGCGGCAGCGGGCCGCGGAGATGTTCGCCGCGGACCCCACGGTGTCGGCCCGGAAAGTCGCTGCGGCGACGGGCATCTCGGTCACCACGGCCAAGGATGTCCGAAAGCGGCTGCGCGGCGGGCAGAGTCCGGTGCCGCTGCGCCATCCGGCGTCACTGACCGACTCGGCGAACAGGAACGACTCGCCTACGCCGCCGCTGGCCCAGCGGATGATCACCGCCGAGATGCTGCACCAGCTGCGCAAGGATCCGTCCCTGCGCTTCTCCGAGACGGGGCGAAAAGTGTTGCGGTGGCTGGAGTGTCCGCTGGATGACGGCGTCGACCTGGCGCAGGTGATCGGCACTATCCCGAGTCACTGCGCCCCGCGCGTCGCGGAGATCGCCCGCCGGCGCTCACAGGAACTGCAACGCATGGCGCAGCTGCTGGATCAGCACACGCGAGGGGCGTTCTCCGCGTAAGGCTCCGGCTGGTCCACCGAAGCCGCGGCTGGTCACCGGACCCGGCCGGTCATTCAGGCCGGCCGGTCACTGAAACGCGCCCGGCCTTCGATAGGCGCAAGGCCATCGCTTTCCATACCCAAACGCGCCCTGCGCCACACGCTTCCATTGCCGCGCGCGCGAGATTGTTTCCCGCCGAATGCGTCCCGGTAAAACTTTCGCCGTTCTTGTGCACTCTCCCCGTACACGCTAGCGTGGGTTCGAGAGATAATACCGCGGATTCTTCAGTGGTAAACGGGGCTCCAAGTGATCAACGGGGGGTTCTATCGATGACAGCAAACGCTCGCGTGGGCGAGTATCGCGAATTCGCAACCGACGATTCTCTCGGTGTTCACCGAGGACTGGCCCCGTGGGGCAGGAGGCGTAATGAGCCAGAGATCGCTCACCGATGATCGTGAACATTACCGATGCGTGGGAATCGGTATCGGCCCAGCAAATCTGAGTCTAGCGTCCCTGCTCTACGAGCAGACGGACGTGCCGAACCGATTCTTCGAGAAGCAGCGCGACTTTCGCTGGCACGACGGCCAGCTCCTGCCCAACACCACGCTGCAGGTCTCGATGCTCAAGGACCTGGTGAGCCTCTCCGACCCGACGAACCGTTTCTCCTTTTTGTCCTATCTGCACGCGCACGGCCGGGTCTACCACTATCTCAACGCGCAATTCGACGCGGTGCCGCGCAGCGAATTCCGGAACTATCTGGAATGGGTCAGCTCGACGAACGAGAATCTGGTCTTCGGCGAGGAGGTCCGCTCGATCGAGTTCGACGGAGTTTTCCTGCTACGCACCGGCAATCGCACGGTGACGGCCGATAACGTCGTAATAGGCGTCGGCCGGCAGCCTTATGTTCCGCCGATGGCCGAGCCCCTGCTCGGACCGACCCAATTCCATATCAGCGAATTCGCCGACAAGGCGGTCGGGCTCGCGGGACGGCGCGTCTGGGTGATCGGCGGCGGGCAGTCCGGGGCCGAGGCGTTCCTCGACTTGATCTGCCGTCCACGCAACGAGCTACCCCGGCGCGTCGGCTGGATCTCCCGGCGCCGCAACTACTTTCCGCTCGACGACTCCCCGTTCACGAACGACTACTACATGCCGGACTACTCGGAGTACTTCTCCAGCCTGCCCGGACCCGCCAGGGACGCCATCAACTCCGCGCACGTGCTCTCCAGCGACGGCATCTCCGAGGCCACGCTGCGCGAGATATACCAGCGCATCTACCTGCACCACTTCGTCGAGGACGCCACCGACCTGGTCGCGCTGTACCCGAACCGCGACGTCCTGCGCGTGACCGGCGACCCGGGCGCCGGCTGGGACATCACCTTCACCCACAACGACCACCCCGGCGTGCAGGAGCACGCCGAGGCGGACGTGATCGTCTGGGCGACCGGCTTCCACACCGCCGACATGCAGTTCCTCGCCCCGATCGCCGACCGGCTGGAGCGCGACCGCGACGAATACAAAATCGACTCCGACTTCGCCGTGTGCTGGGACGGCCCCGCCGACCGAAACATCTTCCTGCAGAACGGCGCCCGGCGACAGCGCGGCCTGGCCGACTCCAATCTCAGCCTCGTCGCCTGGCGCAGCAAACGGATAGCCGACCGTCTGCGCGGCGTCCGCTCCGACGATCCGCACGATTCGTTTCTGGAGTGGACGGCCAAGGTCCCCGACACCAGGAACGTGGACCGATGACGAATCCGACCGTCGCGGTGGTCGGCGCGGGCATTATCGGATGTCTGATCGCACGCGAGGTGATTTCCCGCTCGCCGGACACCCCCGTCGTGGTGTTCGATCGGGACGGGATCGGCTCCGGCGCCAGCAGGCGCTCAGCGGGCCTGCATTTCCCGCGCGGCGCGACCGAACGCGTGCGTCGAATGACCGCCTACAGCCATGACTTCTACGAACGCCTCGTGACGGAAGACCCCGCGCTGCCGATTCACCCCCTCGACATGGCCATCGTGGCCACGGAGACCGCCGCGCACGTCGACGAGGTCTATCTCGACCGTGCGGCGCTGACGCCGGCGCAGGCCGTGCCGAACGAGCTGGTCCGGGTGCCCGGCGAGGCCGGCGTCTGGCTCGGGAAAGGCTGCCACTACGCCGACGTGTCCGGTGTGGCTCAGGCGATCGCGAGGCGATTACGTCCGCACGTCACGTTCCGGGAAGGCGTGCGGGTCACCGCCGTCGAGGACACGGGATCCGAGGTGCTGCTCCGGCTCGGCACCGGCGAGACGTGCACGGCCGGGCGCGTGGTGCTGGCCCCCGGCCCGTGGCTGGCCGATCGAGCCTGGAAAAGCCTTGTCGCCCCGGCGAATTCCCGGGTCAAGAAGGTCGTCGCCCTGCACATCGAACGGGAGCCGGAGCCCGAAGACGGCGTCGTCGTGTTCCAGGACGAGGACGCCTTCCTGCTGCCGCTGCGCCACCGCGGCCACTGGCTGTTCAGCTACACCTGCCAGGAGTGGGACGTCGATCCCGACACCGTGGCCCGTGGCCTCGACGAGAACGTGCTCGCGGAGGCGCTGCCGCTGCTGCGCCGGTACTCCCCCGCGCTCGCCGACCGCGCCGTGGGCGGCCGCGTGTTCTGCGACGGCTACAGCGCCGACCGGCAGCCGCAGGTCCGCCCGCTCGACCCGGCGGGCCGGGTGATCTTCGCCGGCGCCGCGAACGGCTCGGGGTACCGGCTCGCCCCGGCGATCGCGGCCGAGGCCGTCGCGCTGCTGCAAGGAGACGGGCAGCCAACTCAGCCATCGAAGGAGATGAGTCCCGCGTGATCATCAGTAATTTCGATACGGCCGAACTGCACTCGGCGTTCGGCATCGACATGAGCTCGATCGACGGCTTGGACTTCGGCGCGGGCTGGGCCCGGGTCGTCCCCGGCGGCCGGTCGGATCCGCATCAGCACGACGAGACCGAGATGTTCCTCGTCGTCAGCGGGCACGGCGAGGTCATCGTGGACGGCGCGCGGCACCCCGTGGCTCCCGGCACGGCCGTGCTGTTCGATCCGTTCGAGACCCACATCGTGGAGAACACCGGGCCGAGCGAGCTGGTGTTCTTCGACCTGTACTGGCGTGATCCCGGCCGCGCCGCCCGCCAGGCCGCCGGACGCGGCGACCGACGGCGCTTCGGTGAGCGGCCGATCTTCGTGTTCTCCACGCCGCCGACGCCCAACGGGGACCTGCATCTCGGGCATCTGTCCGGCCCGTACCTGGGGGCCGACGTCTTCGTCCGGTTCCAGCGGATGAACGGCGCGCAGGCCTGGCACCTCACCGGCAGCGACGATTACCAGAGCTACGTGGTCGACCGGGCGCGACGCGAGGGCAAGGAGCCCGCGCAGACGGCGGCGTACTACAGCGCGGAGATCGCGGAGACGCTGCGGCGGATGGACATCGAGCCCGATCAGTACACGGTGACCAACACCGACTCCACCTACCGCGCCGGGCTACAGGCGTACTTCTCCCGCCTCGTCGCGTCGGGATCCGTTGCGCCACAGGAAGGTCCGGCCCTGTTCGACGGCGCGACGAACGACTACCTGTACGAGGTCGACGTGTCCGGCGGCTGCCCCGGCTGCGGCGCGGTGACCGGCGGAAACATCTGCGAGGGCTGCGGTGAGCCCAACTCCTGCGTCGATCTGACCGAGCCGCGGTCGAAGCGATCGGAGGCGACCCCGCGCGTCGACACCCTCGCCCGGTTCACGCTGCCGCTGCACGAGTTCGCGGCCGAGCTCGCGGAGCACCACCGGCTCGGCCGGGTGCCGGCGCGGCTGCGCGAGCTGGCCGGTCGAGTGTTCGCCCGGCCCCGGCTCGACGTGGCGATCACCCATCCCGCCGCGTGGGGCGTGCCGCCCGCCGAGCCCGGCGCGGACGGGCAGGTCATCTGGGTCTGGCCGGAGATGTCCTACGGCTTCCTGCACGGCATTTCGGCGCTCGGCCGCCGCCTCGGCCGGGACTGGCGGGCCGAGCGGCCCGAGCAGGACTGGAAGATCGTGCACTTCTTCGGCTACGACAACAGCTTCTACCACTCGATCCTCTACCCCGTGCTGTACCGGCTCGCCTTCCCCGGCTGGCACCCGGACATCGACTATCACGTCAACGAGTTCTATCTGCTGGACGGCGGCAAGTTCTCCACCAGCCGGCGCCACGCCGTCTGGGGCAAGGAGATCCTCACGCCGGACAGCGTGGACGGGGTGCGGTACTTCCTGTCCCGGACGCGACCGGAGTCGCGGTCCACCAACTTCACGCGCGAAAGCTACGCGGCCGCGGTGCGGGAGGAGCTGATCGGCACCTGGCTGCGCTGGCTCAACGATTTAGGTGAGCGCGTCCGGACCCGATACGGCGCCCAAGCACCGGACGCCGGCATCTGGACCCCGGAGCACACCGCGTTCCTCGGCAGGCTGGGCAACCGTCTGTCCGCGGTGACCGCGGCCCTCGGCCCGGACGGGTTCTCGCTCGAGCTCGCGGCCGCCGAACTGCACGGAATCGTCACCGACACAGTCCGATTCGCCGATCGGGAGGGCGCGGTCGCGACGGTCGATGGCTGGGCCGACGAGGCCCGCACAGCGGTCGCGCTGGAGCTGGCGGCGGCCAGACTGCTCGCCCACTGCGCCACGCCGGTGATGCCGCGCTTCGCCCAGCGGCTCGGCGAGGCGCTCGGCGAGCAGCGCCCCGGCGAGTGGCCGCAGACCGTGGAGCTCGTGCCCGCGGGGACCGAAGTCGACCTGGCGCGGGAGTTCTTCGCCGCACCATCGGTCGTCGCCGCGGAGCCGGTCGGCGTGGGGAGCGCGTGATGCGCTCGGTGATCAATCGAATCGTCACGACCCCTCCCCCGGCCGGCTGCCACGCCACCTTCGCGCGGTTGGGCTCGACGGAGACGATCGAACTGCGTGAGCTGTCCACGCGTGCCGCGAACCTCGCGGTTGCCCTGCGCGACATGGGCATTCGGCCGGGCGACCGGATCGGGATTCTCGCCGCGAACTGTCTCGAGTGGGTCCTGCTCGACCTCGCCGCGCTGCGCTGCAAAGCGGTGACCGCCGGGCTCGAACCCGGCAAGTTCGAGGCCGACGCGGCGCTGCTCGCGCGCTACGACCTGAAGCTGCTGTTCACCGATCAATCGTCCACCGCCGCGGGTGTCCGGCCGATCCGCGAAATTCGCGACCTCGCCGTACGTTCCACGGGCACACTGCCCGAGGTCGAGTACGGGCCCGAGGAGGCCACGACGCTCAAGTTCACCTCGGGCAGCACCGGCGTACCCAAGGGTCTCGCGGCCAGCGTGGGCAGCATCGACAGTTCGCTGCGCGCCGTGCAGACCATGTTCGCGCACGGCCCCGGCGACCATCTGTTCGTCTTCCTGCCGCTTTCGCTGCTCCAGCAACGGTATTGGGTCTATTCGGCGCTGTGCTTCGGCCATGACGTCACCATCAGCACCTACGAGGCCGCGTTCACGACGATGCGGCAGGTGCGTCCCACGGTCGTGATGGGGGTACCCGGCTTCTACGAGACCGTGAAGCGGCATCTGGAGGCACAGGCCGACCCTCAGGTCGCGGCCAAGGAGTTGTTCGGGGACCGAATTCGCTACCTGTGGACCGGTTCCGCGCCGGCCGGCGCGGACATGCTGCGCTTCTTCACGAGCCTGGGCCTGCCCATCTACGAGGGCTACGGCATGAACGAAACCTGCATCGTCGCCAAGAACCACCCCGGTGCCAGCCGCGTGGGCAGCGTCGGTCGCGTCGTGCCGGGCAAGGAGGTGCTGTTCGACGCCGACGGCGTCATCAGCGTGCGCAGCGAGTACCCGGTGGCGCGGCGCTACGAGTACGGCGCGAGCGGGCCCTCGATGGGCGTGTTCGGCGCGGACGGCACGGTCCGGACCGGCGATATCGGCTATCTCGACGACGACGGTTTCCTCTATATCCGCGGCCGCGCCGACGACGTGATCGTCCTGGCGAACGGCAAGAAGGTCATCGTCCGGCCGATCGAGGAGCGCATGGCCGCGAGCCCGGCGATCGAGCACTGCGTGATCTTCTGCCCGACGCAGAACAGCCTCGTCGCCGTCGTCTCGCCCACCGGCGAGCCCGCCGACGAGAAGGCCATCGCCGAGCACCTCGCGCGCACCAACGCGGAGCTGGAGCGCGACGAGCGGATCGATCGAGTGGTGATCGCGAAGCCTCGGTTCAGCATCGACAACGGATTGCTCAGCTCGCAGTACAAACCGAAACGCCGCCAGATCCGCGAACAGTATCGAGTGGAGATCGGCGAGAAAGGAAGCACCCATGCCTGAGGTGGAGAAGGCCGTGCACGACAACTTCCGGAAGGTGATCGCGTCGGGCTCCGGCGCCGAGGAGCTCGACGCGGACCTCGACATGGTCGACGACTACGGGCTGACCTCGTTGAACAAGGTCCTGTTCCTGACCGCGGTCTGCGACGAGACGGGCGTCTCGCTGGCCAGCTTCACCGAGGAGGACGTCGCCGCCATGCGCACCCTGCGCGACGTGACCACCGCGCTGGCCCGGCACGCCGAAAGCGCGGCCTGAGATGGGTTGGGCGCAAGACGCTTTCGCGCGGCTGGAGAACGAGCAGGCGCTGCTGCGGCCGATCGAGCCCGGCGACCGGGCGGCCCTGTGCGAGATCGCGCTGGACCCCGACATCTGGCGGTACTTCGTCTCGCTGGTGGAGACCGAGGCGGACTTCGACGCGTTCTTCGACGCGGCGCTCGAGGATCAGCGCGCCGGGCGGCGGGTCGTGTTCTACATCGAGGACAAGGCGAGCGGCCGGGCCGCGGGCAGCATGAGCTACGGGAACATGGCCGAGCGCGACGGCAGGCTCGAGATCGGCTGGTCCTGGCTGGGCCGGGACTTCCGCGGGCGCGGCCTCAACCGGTGGGCGAAATATCTTCTGCTGCAGCACGCCTTCGAGCGGCTGGGCGCGGAGCGGGTGGAGTTCAAGACCGACGTGCTCAACGAGCAGGCGCGCCGGGGCCTGCGCAATATCGGGGCGGTGGAGGAGGGCGTGCTGCGCAGCTTCAACCCGATGCCGGGCGGGCGGCGCCGCGACGCCATCTTCTACAGCGTGCTGCGCGGCGAATGGGACGGGGTCAAAACCAAACTGGCGGCCTATCCCAAGGTGCAGTTGGCGGGCGCCGTCGAATGAACGCGGTCGGGCGGACGCCGTTCATCCGGGCCGAGGGCGCGGCCTTCGAGCTCGGCTATCAGCACGGCAAGGCGAGAGCCGCCGACCTGCGGGCCTTCCTGGACGACGGGTTGTGCCGGTTGAACCGGATCCTGCCCGAGCCGGTGTCGCTGACGGGTCTGCGTCCGACGATCGACGCCTACCTGGCCGAGATCGACGCCGCGACACCGGATCTCGCCGAGGAGATCCGCGGCCTCGCCGCCGGGGCCGATATCGATCCGCTGGAGGCAGCGCTGCTGCAACTACGCCGAGAGATATTGGGCTACAGCAAGATCCCGACCGCGGGCGACTGCACGACCTACGCGCTGGCCGGTGCCGACCCCGTGCTGGCGCAGACCGTGGATCTCAACGGCGATCTCGACGATCAGATCGCCGTGCTGGAAATCGTTCGCGCCCAAGCCTCTCGGCGGGTTCTCGTGCTCAGCTTCGGCGGGCTGCTCGGCTATCTCGGCCTCAACAGCGACGGTCTCGCGGTCGGCCTCAATCTCGTGCTCGGCGGTGAGTGGCGGCCGGGTGTGCCGCCCTACCTCGCCATCCGGCACGTGCTCGACCAGGCGGGCTCCGTCGAGGAGGCGGTGCGGCTGCTGCGCGCGCTGCCGCTGGCGAGCTCGCGGACCATCGTGCTGTGCGACCGGGACACGGCCGCCTACGTCGAGGTGCTTGGTACCGACGTCAGGGTGGAGTACGGCCGAGACGCGGTGCACACCAACCATTTTCTGCACCCCGACCTCGCGCCGGGCGACGAGCTCAATGTGTTTGCCCGCAACTCGTCGGTGCGCAGGCTCGACCACTGCCGGGCCCGGCTCGCCGTCGCCGCCGCAGACCCGGAGGAGCACTTCGCCCTGCTGTCCGCGCCGCCGATCAATGTCGCGGACAACGGCGACATCCGCCGCGAACGCACCGTCGCCGCCGTCGTCCTGTGTCCCGGCCGCGGCGAGCTGCACCTGCGGCCGGGTGATCCCGCGGCGCACGCCACCGAAATCTTCACGCTGTCCTAGGAGCACCATGAGCTTCGATGCGGGAATCCTCGCCCTGCCCTTCTACGAGCCGCGACATGTGGAGCGCGCGCGGCAGATCGAGAGCTGGTGCGCGGAGCACACCGAGCTGTGGGACGACGCGGCCGATCCCGACGCGGCCGGACTGCGCATCCTGCGCGCGCTCGGCGAGCACGGCTGGCTGGCCGCGCTCGACCCCGCCGCGGGCGAGGAAACTTTGGCGGGCGGCGACGCCCGTTCTCTGTGCCTGCTGCGCGAGGCCCTGGCCTACGCCGACGACCTCGCCGACTACGCGTTCTCCATCCAGGCCCTGGCCGCGACGCCGATCCTGCGGCACGGCGACGAGGAGCAGCAGCGCCGGTATCTCGCCCCGATGGCCAAGGGCACCCTGTGCGGCGCGTTCGCCATCTCGGAGCCGGCGGTCGGCTCCGACGTCGCGGCGATCGCCCTGCGCGCCGAACGGGCCGACGACGGTTATGTGCTCAACGGCGCCAAGGCCTGGATCGCCAATGCCGGCATCGCGGACGTCTTCTGTGTCATCGCGCGGACCGGCGAGGGGCCGGGCGCGCTGGGCTTGACCGCGTTCCTGGTACCTGCGGACACCCCCGGACTCACTGTGGGGCAACGGGTTCCGCTGATAGCGCCGCGCTCCTTCGCCGACCTCGAGTTCACCGACTGCCGCCTGCCGCGCGACAGCGTGCTCGGCAAACCGGGCGGCGGTTTCGTGATCGCGATGGAGGTGCTCGAGCGGTTCCGCATGACCGTGGGCGCGGCGGCGCTCGGTTTCGCGCGCCGGGCCACCGACGCCGCGCTGGCGCACGCGAAGGACCGGTCGATGTACGGAGCTCGGCAGTTCGATCTCCAGATGGTGAAGGCCACGTTCGCGGAGATCGAGGTCGAGCTGAACGCCGCCGCGTTGCTGGTGGCCCGCGCCGCGTGGGCGGCCGACACCGGGGATCCGGGCGCGGCGAAACACTCCAGCATCGCCAAGCTGTACGCCACCGAACGCGCGCAGGGCATCGTGGACGCCTGCGTGCAGGTCTTCGGCGCGGCGGGGCTGGTCGCCGACAGCGTGCCGGAGCGGCTCTACCGCCAGATCCGGTCGCTGCGGATCTACGAGGGGACCTCCGAGGTGCAGAAACTGATCATCGCGGGCTCGCTGGGCGGGCGAAGGGGGCGGGCGAGATGAGCGAGTTCCTCTCTCGACCGCCGCGCCGCTCCGCCAGGGTGCGACTGTTCTGCCTCCCGTATTCCGGCGGCGGGGCCTCGATTTTCCGTGGGTGGCAACGGGATCTGCCCGCCTGGGTCGACGTGCTGCCGGTACTGCTGCCCGGTCGCGAGGAACGCGCGGGCGAGCCGCCGCTCGCTGATCTGGACGCTTTGGCCGACGCGATCGCCGACGCGCTACGCCCGCATCTCGACGCGCCGTTCGCGCTGTTCGGGCACAGTCTCGGCGGCCTGCTGGCGTATCAGGTCGCGCTGCGGCTGCACCGCGACGGCGCGCGCGCACCCGTGGCGCTGTTGGTCGCGGGCCTGACCGCGCCGCATCGGCTCGCGCCGGATCCGATGCACGAGTACTCCGACGAGCGGTTGCTCGACTGGGTCTTCGAGATGGGCGGAACCCCAGCCGAACTGCGCGACGACCCCGAGCTGATGCGCGCGGCGCTACCCGTTCTGCGGGCGGACGTGACGATGTTCTGCACCTACCGGCATCGACCCGCCGCGCCGCTGACGTGCCCGATCGCGGTGTTCAGCGGCCGCGACGACACCATCGCGCCGGCGGAAGACGCGCAGGTGTGGGGCGAACTCACCGACTCGACGGTGCGGACCCAGGTCCTGCCGGGCGGTCATTTCTTCGTCCGGACCCATCGTCGCGAGCTGACCAGGATGCTCACGGCCGAGCTGCGCCGCTGCCTGCCGCCGGAAGGCCGGCCACGCACGACCACGGAGCCCGTCCCGCGCGGGCGCATGGAGCCGGTGGCCGTCGTCGGGATCGGCTGCCGACTACCCAATGCCTCTGGGCCGCAAGCACTCTGGCGGCTACTCCTCGACGGCGAGGACGCCGTGACCGAGGTGCCCGACGTGCGCACCGACCACCCGGCGGTGTACGGCCGTCTGCCCGCCGTGCCGTCCGGATTCCGCCGCTTCGGCGGATTCCTCGACGACGTCGAGGGTTTCGACGCCGCCTTCTTCGGCATCTCGCCCCGGGAGGCCGATCGGATGGACCCGCAGCAGCGACTGCTGCTCGAGGTGGTCTGGGAAGCGTTGGAGGACGCGGGAATTCCGCCCACCGCGCTGGCGGGCACCCGCACCGGGGTGTTCGTCGGCCAGATGGGCAGGGACTACTGGGAATTGCAGGCCCGGCACAGCGCGCTCGACCTGCACGCGCTGACCGGCGGCGGGCTCTCGTCGTTCCTGTCCGGCCGGATCTCGTTCGCGCTCGACCTGCGCGGGCCGAGCGTCTCGGTGGACACGGCGTGCTCGTCGTCGCTCACCGCGGTGCATCTGGCCTGGCAGAGCCTGCAACTCGGGGACTCCGACGTGGCGCTCGCGGCCGGGGCGAACCTCGTGCTGCTGCCGGAGCTGGCGGCCATCTACGAGCAGGTCGGGCTGATGTCGCGGCGCGGGCGCTGCCGTTTCGGCGACGCGCGCGGCGACGGGTTCGTCCGCTCCGAAGGCGTCGGCGTGGTGGTGCTGAAACCGCTGGCGCGGGCGCGCGCCGACGGCGATCGCGTCTACGCGGTGATCGCGGGCAGCGCGAGCAACAACGACGGCAGCGGCGGGGGTTCGCTGGTCGCCCCGGCACAGGATGCCCAGGAACGGCTGCTGCGCGACGCCCTGGATCGGGCCGGGCTCGAGCCTGCCGCGGTGGATTACGTGGAAGCCCATGGCACCGGCACCAATACGGGCGACTCCGTCGAATTACGCGCGCTGTCAACGGTATTCGCCGGAGCGCGCCCGGCGGGACGACCCTGCCTGGTCGGCTCGGTGAAGACCAATATCGGCCACCCCGAGGGCGCGGCTGGCATCTCCGGGTTCATCAAAACGGTGCTGAGCCTGCACCATCGGATGATTCCGGCGAATCCGCTGCTGTCCGAGCCGCATCCGGTCCTGCTCGAGCCGGACACGCCGCTGCGCGTGCCCACCGAACCCGTTGCGTGGCCGCAGGACTCGGCTCCGGTCGCCGGGGTGACCTCCTTCGGACTGTCCGGAACCAATGTGCACGTCGTGCTCACCGCGGCGCCGTCGGAGCCCGAACCGGACGACGAAGACGACGAGC
>NZ_BAGH01000572.1 GCF_000308715.1 Nocardia tenerifensis NBRC 101015 | reverse complement strand
GGCTCGGCCCGTGTCAGGGCCGCATGTGCGCGGCGAACATCGAGGCACTGCGCGACCGGCCGTATGCCGATACGGCTGTCGATAAATTCAGTGCCACAACAGGTCTCGCCGCCGCCACCCCCACGTGGCGTCCACTCGCCGCTCCCGTGCGCCTACGCGAACTCGCCGAACTGGACGACGCCGCGTCACCGAAACCACCAGCCCCGGGCGCGTCCGCCCCGTCCACACCGCGACAAGACAAAGGACAGTCCTGATGCGCAGCACCATCGTCATCTCCGCGATCGACACGCACACCGAGGGCATGCCGACCAGGGTGATCACCGGCGGCGTAGGCACGATCCCCGGGGACACCATGGCGGCCAAGCGAATTCACTTCGCCGAGCACCTGGACGGCCTGCGCAGGCTCCTGGTGAACGAGCCGCGCGGTCACGCGTCGATGAGCGGGGCCATCCTGCAGCAGGCGACCACCGGCGACGGCCACTACGGCGTGCTGTTCATCGAGGTCAGCGGGCTGCTGCCGATGTGCGGGCACGGCACCATCGGCGTCGCGACCGCGCTGGTCGAGGCGGGCATGGTGCCGGTCACCGAGCCGGTCACCGAGATCCGGCTGGACACCCCGGCGGGGCGCGTCGTCGCCTCGGTCGCGGTCGGGGGCGGCCACGCCGACTCGGTCACCCTGCGCAACGTACCCGCCTACTGCGACAGCCTCGACAACGAGGTCGAGGTGCCGGGTCTCGGCCCGGTGCGCTACGACATGGCCTACGGCGGCAACTTCTACGCCATCGTGGATCTCGGCAAGCTCGGGCTGCCGTTCGACCGCGCGCACAAGGACCGGATCCTCGACGCGGGCCTGCGAATCATGGCGGCCGTCAACGAGTTCCGTCGCCCGGTGCACCCCGTGGACGAGCGCATCGCCGGATGCAAGCACGTGCTGTTCCTCGACCCCGCGTCCGAGCCGGCGCACACCCGCCACGCCATGGCCATCCACCCTGGCTGGTTCGACCGCTCCCCCTGCGGCACCGGCACCTCCGCGCTGCTCGCCCGCCAGCACGCCCGCGGCTTGCTCGCCGATGACCAAGTGCTACAGAACGATTCGTTCATCGGCACCACCTTCTACGCCCGCGCCGTCGAGACGACCACGGTCGGCGACCGGCCCGCCGTCGTGCCCGCGATCACCGGTCGCGCCTGGGTCACCGGCACGGCGAACTATCTGCTCGACCCCACCGA
Organism: Nocardia tenerifensis NBRC 101015; assembly: GCF_000308715.1. Taxonomy (GTDB): domain Bacteria; phylum Actinomycetota; class Actinomycetes; order Mycobacteriales; family Mycobacteriaceae; genus Nocardia; species Nocardia tenerifensis. Next base: position 18,620 of record NZ_BAGH01000572.1, on the reverse strand, counting down.
TCCCTTCCCCGAGGGCTTCGTTTTCTAACCAGCACCACCGCTCCACCCGTGAAAGGCCAGTCAATGAAGACCGTCGTCACCAGCTCAGCACGCCCGCCGCTCACCGCGCGCGGCGTCATGCGCCGAATGCCGGTAACCCTCACCGACACAGGTGATTTCAAGAAAAGCATGGGCCTGTGGCAACTGGTCGCGCTCAGCCTCGGCGGACTGGTCGGCGCGGGCGTGTTCTCGCTGGCCGGCGTGGTGGCCAACGAGGTGGCGGGCCCCGCGGTGCTGATCTCCTTCGCCATCGCGATCATCGCCTCCGGCGCGGCCGGGCTCTGCTACGCCGAGTTCGCGGGCATGGTCCCGCGCGCGGGCTCGGCCTACACCTACTCCTACGTCGCGCTCGGCGAGATCATCGGCTTCATGATCGGCTGGGATCTGCTGCTCGAGTACACCGCCATCGTGTCCGTCGTCGCGATCGCGGTGTCCGGGTACCTGAACTACATCACCCACTACATCGGATTCGACCTGCCGACCTGGGCGCTCGGCGCGCCGGGCACCGGAGCGGGGCACCGGGTGGATCTGTTCGCCGTCCTGCTGTGCCTGCTGCTCGCGTTCCTGCTCTCGCGCGGGACCCGCGAATCCGCCCGCGTGCAAACGGGTCTCGTCGCGTTGAAGATGGTGATCGTCGCGATCGTGGTCGTCGCGGGCGCGTTCCACATCAAGGCGGGCAACTACCAGCCCTTCTTCCCGTTCGGCGTCGGCGGCGCGGTATCCGGTGCGGCCCTTGCCTTCTTCGCGGTCTACGGCTATGACGCGATGAGCGCGGCGGCCGAGGAGTCCAAAGACGGCAAGAAGCTGATGCCCAAGGCGATCATGATCAGCCTCGGCATCGCGTCGGTGGTCTATCTGCTGGTCTGTCTGGTCATCGTCGGGATGGTGAACTTCACCGACATCAACGTCGCGTCGCCGTTCTCCAGCGCGTTCGATACGGTCGGCATGGGCATTCTGGGTCTGGTCATCGCGGTCGGCGCGGTGGTGGGCGTCACCACGTCGGCGTTCGCCAATATGCTCGCCGTCACCAGGGTCGGCTTCGCGATGAGCCGCGACGGCCTGCTGCCGTCCTACTTCGCCAAGTCCAGCCCCGTCCGCAAGGTGCCGTCCCGGGTGATCTGGCCGGTCGGCGTCGTCTCGGCCTTGATCGCAGGCTTCCTGCCCATCCGCGAGGCCGCCGAGCTCACCAATGTCGGCATCCTGATGGCCTTCATCGTGGTGGCGCTGGGCGTCATGCGGCTGCGCCGGACACGCCCGGAGGTGGAGCGCCCGTTCCGCACCCCGTGGGTGCCGGTGGTGCCGCTGATCGGGATCGTCTTCTCGATCTGGCTGATCAGCCACCTCACCTGGGTCACCTGGCTGCGGTTCGTGGTCTGGCTGCTGCTCGGCCTCGCGGTGTACGTCGCGTTCGGCTACCGGCACTCGAAACTGAACGACGTTCAACGGTCACTAATCTGATAGAAGTGGTGCTCGCCCACAGGAGACGACCCGGAGCGCATTGATGATCGAACGGCTGGACATCCCCAAGCGGCCAACGCTGCGCGACCACGTGTCCGACGCGCTGCGCGCCGCGATCATCTCCGGTGAGCTGGAGCCCGGCGTGCTCTACTCGGCGCCGTGGCTGTCGGAGCGCTTCGGGGTCTCCCCCACGCCGGTGCGCGAGGCCATGCTCGACCTGGTCAAGCAGGGCCTCGTGGTCTCCGTGCCCAACAAGGGTTTCCGGGTCACCGAGATCTCCGACGCCGACCTCGACTCCATCGCCAAGATCCGGATGCTGCTGGAGCCGCCGAGCGTGCGGTCGATCGCCGGCCGCATTCCCGCGTCGGATGTTCCGGGCCTGCGCACGGCCGCGGACAAGATCGTCGACGCGGCCAAGCGCGGCGATCTCGTCGAGTACGTGGACGCCGACCGGCAGTTCCACCTCATGCTGCTCGACTACTGCCGCAATCCGCGGCTGTCGCAGATCGTCGGCGACCTGCGCTCGCAGACCCGGTTGTTCGGCCTCGCCGCGCTGGTCGAGCGCGGCGAGCTGGACAAGTCCGCGCAGGAGCACCACACCATCATCGATCTGATCGAGCAGCAGCGCGACGAGGAGCTGGAGCGCTTCCTGCGCAAGCACATCGGGCACGTGCGCGGTATCTGGGCGGCGGGCAACGCGGCCGACGAGGACGTCACCTAGAGCAGTTTGCCGCGCATTCTCCGGGTCTCCAGCTCGCTCGCCACGTCCGACTCGAGCAGGAACGCCGCAGTCCGGCGCGCGAGTGCGTCGGCCCACCAGAACGTGCTACCGATCTGCAGAGATCCGTTCGCATCGTGGTGCACGGCCAGGAACGACGCCAGCGTCCCCTTGCCCGCGACATGGAACACCGCGTGGATGTGCAGGCCGCCGCCCGCGTCGACGAGCAAGCCCATGGCCGGCTCGAGCTCGGTCACCACCCGGCGGGCCGCGCCGGGGTCGAGCGCCCGCACCGTCCACAACTCACCGATGCCCGGCGTCTTGAAGTGCTTGAACCTGCGGTCCTTGACCGACGGCTTCTTCGTCGCCGCCATGTGCACGGCCGAGGCGACCGTGGTGATCGGGGCCGCCGCGGTGAGCACCACGCCGACCTTCGCGGGAGCGATGAGTCCTGACATGGGGGTTCCTAAGGTAGGTCATCGTCGTGTGACCAACGTTAGGGATCGAAACAGACGGGGTGTATCCGTCGTTCGACCGACCCCGGTCAGGCTTTCGATCGTCCTGCCTTGCGCCCGAACACCATTGACGTCGGCCCGATCAGGTGACGCTGCCGGACGTCGGTGAAGCCCGCGTCCCGCAGCCAGCCGGCGCACTGGGCGGTGGTGGCCTCGAAGCCCTCGCGCATCTCGAGCATGATGTTCAGGCTGGACAGGTAGCTGACGAGGTTGTTCCTGCGGCCGGGGATGGACATGGCGTCGTAGACGAGCAGCGCGCCGCCGGGCGGCACGGCGTCGTAGGCCTTGGCGATCAATTCCCGTCGCACGGTCTCGCTGTAGCCGTGCAGCACGTGGCCGAAGCAGATGACGTCCGCGCTCGGCAGCGGGCCCTCGAACATGTCGCCCGGCACGAACTCGAGCCGGTCGCTCAGCGCGAACGATTCGACGTACTCCTCGAAGATGGGTCGCACGGCGGGCAGGTCGTAGCTGACCCCGCGAATATGCTTGTGGGTCAACGCGACCCGCACGGGCAAGGCGCCCTGGGCCGCACCGACATCCAGGAAGGTCCGGAACCGCCGCCACGGAAAGCGCGCGGCGATGAGCATCGCCTCGCCGGTCGAGATGCCCGTCATGCCTGCCAGGAACTTTCGCAGGGCCACCTCGTCGCCGTAGAGCGAGGAGAAGAACTCGCTCTCGCCCTGCTCCTCCTCGGCTTGCGGCTTCCCGGTCCGCAGCAGCTCCCCTAGGCCGGACCACAGATCGTAGAGCCGGGTGCTCGACAGCTCCATCAGGCCGCCGATGTAGCTGGGCTTGGCGCGGTCGAGGAACAGCGCGGCCTGCCGCGAATTCGCATAGCGCCCAGCACGATCGCGCCGCAGCAGGCCCAGGTCGACGAGCGCGCCGAGGAACGGCGTCGCCGCCCGCGGCTGCCAGTCCAGCCGATCCAGCAACTCCCGCTGCGTCATCGGACGCATCGCGAGCTCGGTGAACACGCCGGACTCGACCGCGGTGAGCACCACCCGGGAGGGCCAGAACCCCATCCCGGTCTCCAGTATCCGCTGCGGATCGGCGAAGCGCCGCAGCAGCGGGCCGCCGACGCGGCTCTGAAAAGCCCTCATCAGCAGCCGTTCCCGGCGAAGCTCGCCCGTGCGGGCGGGGTTGGGCTCGAGCGAACGCGGGTCTGCCACCGAGGTACCCATGCTTGGAGGATATCCGCAACCAGGGTCGGCGCGTGGGATTGTCGCGTTCCCGGGCGCTGCCAATTGCTTTGCGTCGCTAGTTATCTCGTTGCGTGCCCGTCGGTGTCCGAGCCATCGCCGGTGCGCGCCGCCTGCCCATAGCGGAACGCGAGCGGTAAAGGGGGGTGCTCGACCGGCTGAACCGCCCAGGGATGCACAACGTTTCACCTGACAGCAGGCGCTTGCGAGACGCTCGTCAGGCTGCCCGCGTGGCTGGAAGACGCGAGGAGTCAGGGAATGAACGAGCGATCCGCGACCTCGACGGCCTGTGCACCCGGTAGCGCTGTCCATGTCTGCCGCTTTCCGGTGGCGTATGACGCTGCGGCCGAGACTTTTTGGGTGTGCGGGCATTCGTTGCCGAGCCTCACTCGGGACGTCTCGGACTTCTGTGGGGAGACCTGCCTGGATCCCGACGGCCGGCTGCGTCGCCACGACAACGCCGCCGCCCTTCGGCGGGAGGCCGAACTGCGAACACCAGCCGAGAAACAGATAAACCGCTAGTTGAAAAGTGGAGATCGGACTATGGCTACCTCAGCCTCCACCGCGACGGCCCCGCGCAGGAACCTGGACGCACCCGGCCGGGATATCGCCCGCAAGCTCGCCGTCGAAGGGATCGGCACCTTCTTCCTCGTCTTCACGGTCGGAGCGGCGGTGCACAGCGGCAGCTCGCTCGCGCCGCTGGCGATCGGGGCGGCGCTCATGGTCATGGTCTACGCGGGCGGCCACATCTCCGGCGGGCACTACAACCCCGCCGTGACGTTGGCGGCGCTGGTCCGCGGCCGGATCGGGGCCGTCGCCGCCGGCTGCTACTGGGCGACCCAGGTGGTGGCCGGGCTGGTGGCGGCGGTGGTCGTGCGCCTCGTGATCGGCGGGGCGTCGGGCCGAGCCTTGAACCCGTCGGGTCATCCGCTCGCGGACGCGCTCGCCGCGGAGCTCCTGTTCACCTTCGCCCTCGCCTACGTCGTGCTCAACGTGGCCACCAGCGCCGATCACCCGAACAACTCGTTCTACGGGCTGGCCATCGGGTTCACCGTCGCCGCGGGAGCCATCGCGGTGGGCGGCGTCTCCGGCGGCGCGTTCAACCCCGCCGTGCTCTTCGGCGGCATGGTGATGGGCCTGTTCGGACCGTGGACGCTGCTCTACCTGATCGTCGAGCTGCTGGCCGGCGCCGCCGCCGGACTCGCCTTCCGCATGCTCAATCGCACCGACGTGTAACCGGTTACCCGGCGAACGTCACCTCCTCGGCGTTCTCGACGGCGGCGGTGCGGCCGGGGGCGGTCTCGTAGCGCCAGTAGAGATTGGTGTGGGCGATGACCTGATCCGGCGGCGGGGCGCCCCACTGGCTCTTGTCGAAGGTGGTGTGGGCGTCGGCGACCAGGGTGACGTCGTAGCCGCGGGCGAAGGCGCCGTGGATCGTGGACCGGACGCAGGCGTCGGTCTCCGCGCCGGTGACGACCAGGCGGCCGATTCCCGACCGGGCCAGCACCTCCTCCAGCTCGGTGTCCTCGAAGGAGTCGCCGAACCGTTTGTGCACCAAGGGTTCCGAGTCCTGACGGACGAGTTCCGGTACGTAGGCCCAGCTTTCGCTTTCCGGTATGAGTTCCTCGGAGGAGTGCTGAATCCAGACGACCGGGACGCCCTGTGCGCGCGCCTTGTCGACCAGGTCGCCGATCGTGGCGACGACGGCGTCGCGCCGGTAGGCCTCGCCCACGACGCCGTTCTGGACATCGATCACCAACAGGGCCGTGCCGGGACGGTCGGACAGGACGGTCATGAAGTTGCCTTTCGTTGGGGCACAGCCGATTTCATCCGCGCTCGGCGAGCTCGGCGAGGCGGTCGAGGGAGGCCATGAGCTTGTTCTCGGTGGTCGCGCGGGCGCGCACGAAACGCTGCTCGTCGGTCAGCTCCGACCAGTCGTAGGTGTGGGTGACGCGGGCGCTGGTCGCGTCGACGGGCTCGATCTCCCAGCGCCACAGGTGGCCCGGCTGGGGCTGCCCCGGCTCGGACGGCCGCCAGGCGATGCGCCGCCCCTCCTCGAACTCGACGACGTGGTTCTCCCGGTCCGAGCCGATGGTCAGCGTCGTCACGAAGACGTCACCCACCGCCCGAACTCTCTGCCCCGCAGCGGATTTCGCCAGGTTGTCGTTGCCGTCCCAGCGCGGCTGCTCGGCCGGGTCGGCGATCAGCTCGAAGATCCGGTCCGCGGGAGCGCTGATGACGCGGCTCGCGGTCACGATGCGCGAAGACTCGATGTTGTCCGTCATGCCTCGATCGAAGCACCCCGCGGCCGGGTTGCGCCAGACGCCGTCGCGTGCGAAGGGCGGCGCCGGGCGCCGTCGCGGCCCTATGATCGCCACACAGTGAGAGTGGAGATCGCCGCATGACCGCAGTCGCCGACGCAGGCACCACCGGATACTCCCGCGTCATCGCGCCGCCAGGGTGGAGCCGCTGGCTGGTTCCGCCCGCGGCGCTGTCCATTCATCTCGCCATCGGGCAGGCCTACGCGTGGAGCGTGTTCAAGCCGCCGTTGGAGAAGGCGATGGACGTCTCCGGCACCGGCAGCGCCCTGCCCTTCCAGATCGCCATCGTCATGTTCGGCCTCTCGGCCGCCTTCGGCGGGACGCTCGTCGAACGCCGCGGCCCGCGCTGGGCGATGACCGTCTCGCTGGTCTGCTTCTGCTCCGGCCTGCTGCTCTCCGCCGTCGGCGCGTTCGCGAACGCCTACTGGCTCATCGTGTTCGGCTATGGGTTCGTCGGCGGCATCGGTCTCGGCATCGGCTACATCTCGCCGGTCTCGACGCTGATCCGCTGGTTCCCCGACCGGCCGGGCATGGCCACCGGCTTCGCCATCATGGGCTTCGGCGGCGGCGCGTTGATCGCCTCGCCGTGGACCACCCAGTTGCTGTCGGCCTTCGGCAAGGACAATGTCGGGATCGCCGAGACGTTCCTGGTCATGGGCCTGGTCTACGCGGTGTTCATGTCGGTCGGCGTGGCGCTCGTGCGGGTGCCGCCGCCGGGTTGGCGGCCCGCGGGCTGGACGCCGAAGGCGAGCACGGCCAAGCTGATCAGCGAGCACGATGTCGCGGCGAACGACGCGATCCGGACGCCGCAGTTCTGGCTGCTGTGGATCGTGTTGTGCTTCAACGTGACCGCGGGGATCGGCATCCTGGAGAAGGCCGCGCCGATGGTGATCGACTTCTTCAAGCAGACCTCGACGCCGGTGACCGCGGCCGCGGCGGCGGGCTTCGTCGCGGTGCTGTCCGCGGCGAATATGGCCGGGCGGATCGGCTGGTCGTCGCTGTCCGACGTGATCGGCCGCAAGAACATGTACCGGATCTACCTGGGCGTGGGCGCGATCGCCTACGCGTCGGTCTGGTCGGTCGGCCAGAGCAGCAAGCCGCTGTTCATTCTCGGCGCGATGGTGATCCTGTCGTTCTACGGCGGTGGATTCGCCACGGTTCCGGCCTATCTCAAGGATCTGTTCGGCACGTATCAGGTGGGCGCGATCCACGGCAGGCTGCTCACGGCCTGGTCCGCGGCCGGGGTCGCGGGGCCGCTGATCGTCAACGCCATCGCGGATTCCGGTGCGCGGCACGGCAAGACGGGGCCCGAGCTGTACGGGACCTCCTTCGCCATCATGATCACCCTGCTCTGCGTCGGCTTCGTCGCCAACGAACTGATCCGCCCGGTGGCGGCGAAACATCATCGGCCGGTCCCTTCGCAGACCGTCGGCACGGAGGGAACCCCCGAATGAACGAGATCTCTTCACCCCCCGAAACCTCTGCGCCCCGGCGTCTTCCGCTGTTGGTCTTCGCGTGGCTGTGGGTGGCCGCGCCCTTCGCCTACGGCCTCGACCGCCTGATCGTGAACCTGCTCAAGCTCTTCCAGTAGTCCGGCCCGCTGTTTCGATCCGCCCCCGCCGGGTATCTGCCGGACGTTCGGTTAGACGGAATGAGGGCGTTCGATGAGTGGGTTGGCAGGGACAGAACGCGGCCGGTGGGCCGGGGGCGGGAACGCCTCGTACAAGGCGGAGCGGATCGCGCAGAACAGCGTGTTCGAGCGGTTCGCGCGGGCCGGGTTCGTCATGACGGGCATCGTGCACCTGTTCGTCGGCTATATCGCGATCCGCATCGCGCTCGGCGGGCGCGGCGGCAACGCCGACCAGTCGGGGGCGCTGGCCGAATTGGCCAGTAAGCCAGGCGGAATCATCGCCATGTGGTTCGGCGTCGTCGCGTTCCTGTTGATGGCGCTGTGGCGGCTCACCGAGGCGGTGTTCGGCAGCGCGTCCAAACCCGACGCCGACAGCACGAAGAAAGAGGTGTTCCGGCGGGTCAAGGCGGTCGCCCTCGCGGTCATCTACTTCTTGTTCGCGTTGTCCGCCTTCGGTTTCGCGCGCGGCAGCGGAAAGTCCAACTCGGAGAAGAGCACCGGTCTCACCGGACGGCTGATGCAGAACACGGCGGGCACGGTGCTTCTCGTCATCGTCGGCCTGATCATCATCGGCGTCGGCGGTTACCACATCTACAAGGGAGTGACCCGCAGATTCCTCCGGGACCTCCACAGCAACCCTGGCACCGTGGTCCGGCGCCTCGGCATGGCCGGCTACATCGCCAAGGGCCTGGCCGTGGCCGCCATCGGCCTCCTCGTCATCATCGCGGTAACCAACTCCGAACCCGACAAGGCCGCCGGCCTCGACGGCGCGCTGAAAACCCTTGGCGCGCAACCCTACGGCGTAATCCTCCTCATCATCGCCGGCCTCGGCATCATCACCTACGGACTCTACAGTTTCGTCATGGCCAGACACGCCAAGATGTAGGGACGGGGTTCGGTCCGGCGACGTGGCACTTCTCCGCTCGGTACGCGCATCCAGCGTTACTACCGTCGGAGCATGAAGACCGCGTCGCCGTGACCGCTACCGCACGTCGGAGTAGACTGTGTTCAAGTCGACCAGCAACACGTTGTCGCCTTCGTCCGGTCGCTGCCCCGGGCTGGTGCCGACGGCCCGAAGGTTCTCGTCGAACCCCGCTCCGCTGTAGCAGGCCAGCACCGTGCGGCTGGTGTCATACCCCTTGGCCGACAGCAACTCCCGCGCACGACGCAGACGATCCACATGCCCGATGGTCATAGTGCGATCCCACTTGACTTCTCCGAGAGACAAGATGCGTCGCGGTTGCCCGGTCTCCTCGGGCGCCAACACCGCGACGTCGACTTGGATCTGCCGCTTGCCCTGCGGATCGCTGACGGTGGCGGCAGCGACCAGTCCGGGCAGGTCGCCGAACACCTCCGGACCCACCGACATCGCCCACTCCCGGCAGATTCCCTCGAAATGCGGTCCCACCACCTGAGACAGGAACGTGGCGCGCGAATTGTGCCATGCCGCTTCGGAATTCCCCCGCTCCAGCCGGGTCCACTCCCGCCGCATGATCGCCTCGTAGAACACGATCAGCGGCTCGACCACGCGATACACCGACTTGCCCCGGGTGAACGGATCCGCTTCCCGAGTGACCAACTGCGCGTCCTCTAGCACCGACAGGGGATGCCCGAGGCCCGTCGAGCTCCGGCCGATGGCGTTCGCGATACCGCCGCGTGTCGTGTGCCCGCCGGCGATCGCGCCCAGCACCGCGTGATACAGGGCGGCGTCGCGTATCTCGGTCTCCTCCGCCAGCAGATATCGCGCCTCCCGGAACAGCGGCACCTGCGGATTGAGCACCGTACGCAGCACCCAGGAGTCGAAGTCCGCCAACGACTCCGGTGCGTCGCCCGCGACGAACTCCCGCCGGTAGGCAGGCGTCCCGCCGACGATCGCATGCACCAACACCGCCAACCGCGGATCCTCGATCCCCCAGAATCTGGCCGACTCCCGATAGCCGAGCGGCTTGACAATCAACTCCAGGCTCGCGCGCCCTCGCAACGGTGCCGTACCTGCCAGCAACCGCCCCATCACCGACATCGCCGAACCGCACAACAACACCCGCGAACCTGCCCGACGGGCATAGCCGCGCGGGTCGAGCGCGCGCTGCAGCACCGACGGCAACGACGGACTGGCCTTGATCAGATACGGAAACTCGTCGATGACGACGAGTCCCTCCCCTACCACCGCGAACAGCCGCTCCAGCGCCTCGTCCCAGTCTTGGAACGCATACCTGCCGCCGCCCGCGTACGCGGCCACCGCGGCGCCGAAACCCGCCAGCGCCTCGACCTCGGTCGCATCGGTCGCCGTGAAGAAGAAACCGCCGACCACCTCGGCCACCGCGTCCAGCAAGAAGGTCTTGCCCTGCCGCCGCCGCCCGCTGACGATGCCCAACCGCACATCCGTACTCGGTGACGTCGCGAACCGCACCAAACCGTCCCATTCACGATCACGGTTGAACACCCGCTCGGGCTTTGCTCCTGCCTTCATGGATATAACTATACTTCTAATAAGTACACTTATACACTATGTGCGCAGGTAGAAGACGTAAGTAGACCCGTGCATGTGCTTGGGTACGCCGGGTGGGTGGGTAACCAGGTGACTCGCGACGAGGGGCGGGATGCGGCGGCCCGGGGGCCGGTGGGACATTCGAGATGGCGGAGCTTGCGGCAAGATCTAGGTATGGGATCAGTGTTGCCCGGGAGTGTGCGGGAATTTCGCGAGCTTGCGCGGGCTCGGTTGGGCGAGTTTCCGCATAGCGAGGTTTCGGACGCGGGCGGGGTTCGGCGGGCGGCGGTGCTGCTGTGTGTCGTGGCGGATGAGGACGGGGCGCCGGCGGTGATCGTCATCAAGCGGGCCTACCGTGGGCGTAATGCCGGGCAGTGGGGGTCGCCGGGTGGGCGGCTGGATGAGGGCGAGACGGCTGAGCAGGCCGTATTGCGGGAACTGCGTGAGGAACTCGGGTTGGTGGCCACGCCCGCCGACCTGCTCGGCAGGCTCGACGACTTCCCGGCGTCCTCGGGGTTCGTGATCACTCCGTTCGTCGCGGCGTTGCCGGAGGGCGCGGAGCCGAAACCCAGTCCGGACGAAGTGCATTCGGTGCATATGGTGCGGCTCGACCGGCTCGCGGCGGACGACGTTCCGCACTGGGTGGCCCCGCACGAGGCAGTGCGGCAACCCGAGCTGCGCGCCGAGGCGGCGTCGGTCCCGGAGCATCGCGGTCTGCTCCAGATGCGGCTGGCCCCGAACATGACCATCCACGCCCCCACGGGCGCGCTGCTCTGGCAGTTTCGCGCGGTCGTGCTCCTCGGCCTCCCCCACACGGACGCACGCGTAGCCCACTTCACCCAACCCGACTGGACCCAGCACTGAACACGTCGGATGCGCGACCGCAGGAAGCGACATTCGATTCACGCGGCTCAAAGTTCCAGGGGCAGCTCGCACGGGTAGGCGGTTGCCATGGTCGGCGACGAACACCAGGACGATAGTTCAGCCGATGAGCGAGTCTCGGTGTCGCTCATCGCGGATCCGGGGAAACCTGCCGCTGTCGCCGATCACCTGACAAAATCGCTGCCCGCCCGCGACCATTCCGGCAATCACTTACCAGCACCGACCAATGCTCGCCATGGCGCCTGGGTATTCGCCGATGCTCATACGCGTGCGAGTCCAGCCGCCCAGGAGCGCATACCGGCTGGGCCGTCACCAACGGCGTACGCAGCGAACTGCGCCCGGATAGCTGACATTCCTACGCCGAGTAGCTTCCCGAGCAAGATCAGGGTTGGAAGGTGACCGCGGTGAGTCGTTCACTGTCGGCCCACAAACGCGCGCCCAACTCGGCATCCTCGGCGTCCTTCGGGAGTTTCGCGGGCGTCGGTGTGCCGGAGGTCTGGTCGCGTCCGGCCGGGCCGATGAATTCTCCGCTGGTGACGTCGGGGCTGGTGGCGGCGTAGAGCGAGGGCCAGGCGGCGCCGGCGGACGAACCCATCAGCACACGTGCTGCGAGCGGGGTGAACAGGCGGGTCAGCACTCCTGTGCCGTGTCGCTGCAGGCTGGTCATCGCCGAGCCGGGATGGACGACCAATGCCTTGACCGGTGTGTGGGCGATACGGCGCGCGAGTTCGAGGGTGTAGACGACGTTGGCGCGTTTGGACTTCGCGTACGCGGCCATGCCGCGGTAGCTGTTCTCGCTCATCAGGTCATCGAGCTTGCCGAGGGGCCAGCGTGCGGCGATCGCGCTGACGGTGACGACGCGGGCCACGGCCGAGCGGCGCACGGCGGGCCAGAGTTGGGCGTCGAAGGCGAAGTGGCCGAGATGGTTGGTACCTACCGTCATCTCGAACCCGTCGCGGGTGGGCTGGCGCGTAGGCAGATTCATCACCCCGGCGTTGTTGAACAACAAGTCGATGGTCTCGGTCTCGGCGACCCGCTGGGCCGCGCCGCGCACCGAGGCGAGGTCGGACAGATCCAGCAGCAAGGTGGCGGTCTCGGCCTGCGGTGCCGCGGCGCGCACTACCTCGACCGCCTCGTCGAGCTTCGACTGGTTACGGCCGGCCAGGATGACCCGCGCGCCGCGAGCGGCCAGTACGCGGGCCGTCTCCAACCCGATCCCACTGCCTGCGCCGGTGATCAGGGCGGTGCGGCCGCTCTGATCAGGGATGTCGTCTGGTGTCCAATGCGCCATGCGGATCACGTCCTCGTTGTTGAATGAATGTTCATTAGCTACCGTGTAGCGCGGCGTCCCGTTTGTCAAATGAACGTTCAATAACTAACTTCGGGGTGTGCGCACCAGGAATCCCGAAGCGAAACGGCAGCTGCTGTTCGACGCCGCGCTTTCCGAGTTCGCCGAGTTCGGCTTGGCGGGAGCACGCATCGATCGGCTGGCCAAACGCGCGGGAGTCAGTGCGGGACTGGTGTACTCGTTCTACAAGGGCAAAGACGAGCTGTTCGACGCCGTATTCGACATGATCGTGGATACGACGGTGGCGACCGTGCCGCTGGACGCGGACCGGCTGCCGGAGTACGCAGCGCAGCTCTACGACGTCGGCCTGGCCCATCCCGAGGTGATGCGGTTCCTGATGTGGTACCACCTGCTGCGCGGCGAGTCCGCCCAGCGCGCCTCGGTGGCCGAGTCGATGCGGGCGAAGGTCGAGGCAATCGAACAGGCTCAACACCGCGGGAAGGTGACCACCGCACACCCCGCCACGCACATCTTGGCCTTGGTGCTGACAGTGGCGAACATGTGGCACCAACCCGCGGAAGACATCGCGCGATTGGTACCGGCACCACAACGCCGCAGGCTCGTGTTGGACGCGGTCGCAACCCTGATCTCACCCACCGATACTTGAGATGTTCCGCTGGTAACGCACTTCCCTGCTGAGCAAATCACCGGCTCGAGGCGCGGAAGTGGAGTCGGTCCCGTTTGTTCTGTGGCGGCGCTGGTTTCGGCCGGGCTGGGTGCCCGATACTCGGTCGAGTGGATACCCGATCGGCGGTTGGTACGCGGCTGCGGCATGTTTGGTGGATCGGTGGGGGTAGTGGGGCGGGTAAGACGACGGTTGCGAGGCGGCTTGCTGCTCGGCACGGCTTGCGGGTGTACTCGACCGACGCGGCGATGCGCGAGCACTCGGCTCGCTGCACGCCGGCGGATGCTCCCGCGTTGAGCAGGTTCCTTGCCATGGATATGGACGAGCGCTGGGTGAACCGATCGCCGGCAATCATGCTGGAGACGTTTCATTGGTTCCGTGGCGAAGGGTTCGACTGCATTGTCGAGGATCTGTTGGCGTTGCCCGCCGAAACCGGCGTCCTCGCTGAGGGATTCCGCTTGCTGCCCCGATTGGTCGCACCACTGCTCACCGCGCCCGGTCAGGGCGTGTGGTTGCTGCCCACGCCCGAGTTCCGCCGTGCCGCGTTCGACCGGCGAGGCTGGGAAATCCCGGGCAGGACAGGCGATCCGGAGCGCGCCGCACGGAACCTGCTGGACCGTGACCGGATGTTCACCGACCGGCTTCGTGGCGAAACTCGACGCCTGCACCTGCCTACCGTCGAGGTGAGCACCGCGATGACCGAGGACGAGGTGATCGACACGGTGAGCCGAGTATTCCGCATGTGAATCCGCAGGTACTTCGGCAGCCACCTACTCCTCGAGCACGCCCGAACCCGCGGCGGGCCGGCGCCCGCGGTCGACGGTCACGGTGAAGACCCCGGGCCGGGAGTAGCCACGCCACTGTGTAGACGAGCCGCTCGCATTCCTCGAGTGTGGCGGCGGCGCGGGAGTCGGTGGCGTCCTCGTGCCGCCGGAGGTCGGCCGGTCTTGCCGTCGGCTCTCGGCGAGGGACATCATTTTCATATGTCGACCGAAGAGCAGGGCCACACCGGCGCCGACGGATCGGACCTCGCGCAGCGCGAAAAAGCTCTGGCCGACAGGGAAGCCGACCTTGTGCGCCGGGAAGCGCTGCTGCGGAGCCGAGAGAACGCGGTCGCTCTGCGCGAGCAGTCCGCGGACGAACGCCAGGTCGCGGCCGACAAGCGAGAGACCGCAGCCGACGAACGCCAGACCGCGGCCGACAAGCGAGAGACCGCAGCCGACGAACGCCAGACCGCGGCCGACAAGCGAGAGACCGCAGCCGACGAACGCCAGACCGCAGCGGACAAGCGAGAGACCGCGGCCGGCGAGCGGGATGAACTCGCCGATCGGCGCGAACGCAGTGTCGACGCTCGGGAAGACGTCGCCGGTGAGCGAGAACGAGCAGCTGACAAGCGCGAAGAACGTCTCGATACCCGGCAACGAGGGTTGGGGGGGACCAGACCACGGCATCGGGATGACACTCCATCCGGTCACACAGCGGACCTGGGAAGTAATCGATCGAAGCCGAGTCCTGTTGGAGGCGAGCTTGGAGCGCCTGGATCGCAGCAGGGCCGCACTGGGCCGCTCGAATATCAGAGACCGAGCTGAACAGGCCGAGATCGACAGTGCCATAGCCGAGAGTCAGCGCGAGCTCGGCGACCAGCGCGGTTCATCGGACGATTCCGACTCGCGCTCAGCACCGGCACCCGACCCGGATCGACGCGCCCCCAGCAGCGAATAACACCGTGTCCAGGTCAAGGGCGGCAGCGCCTAGTCCTCCACGAAAGCAGCGGCGGACCGGCGCCTGCGGTCGACGGTCACCGTGAACACGTCGGGCCGGGAGTAGTGCCCGGTCGGGTCGAAATTCTGCCGCTCCCTTGCTACTTCGGCGGGGTCGAGGTCGGCGATGACGAGGCGTTCCTCGCCGCTCACCGGCTCGACCAGCCAGTCACCGTTGGGGCCGGCGATGGCGGAGCCGCCGTCGTAGCCGGCCGGCTTGCCGAGGGCCAGGAGTTCGTCGCGGAGGGGGAAGTCCGCGGGGACGTCGGTGTAGTCGAGGACCGCGCCGACGGCGAGCGAGTAGACCCGGCCCTCCATGGCGATGAATCGGGTGATGTCCCTGGTGTTTCGGACGGAGCCGGGCCAGGTGGAGACGTGCAGGGTGGCGCCGTCGGCGTAGAGGGCGTGGCGGGCCTGCGGCATCCAGTTCTCCCAGCAGGACAGCCCGCCGACGCGGAACTCGCCGACGTCGTGCGCGCGCAGCCCGTGCCCGTCGCCGATCCCCCAGACCATCCGCTCCTCGTGGGTCGGCATGAGCTTGCGGTGCGCGCCGACCACGCCGCGCACGGGGTCGACGGCGACGAGGGTGCAGTACACCGTGCCGCGGACCCGCTCGGTGATGCCGAGGTAGCAGAACACTCCGAGGTCGGCGACGGCCTCGCGCACCGTGGCCAGGTGTGGGCCGTCGAGGGTGACCGCGGCGTCGAGATAGTAAGCGTAGGCGGCCTTTTGGACGGGATTGTCGAATCGTGCGCCGCCGGTGCGCGCGAGCCAGATCGGGTAGCCGGACAGGAACGTCTCGGGGAAGGCGACCAGGTCGGCCCCGGCCGCGGCGGCCTGGGTCAGATAGTCGACGACGATCTTCGTCCCGGCCGTGGGGTCGAGCCAGGCCGGGCGCGCCTGTGCCGCAGCGATCCGCATCCCCCGATGGTAATTGCGTTCCGGCGCGGCTTGTTTCAGTTCGCCTGACCTATCTGCCCGTTCAGCCAGTCGCCGAGCCATTGGATCGCGTTGCGGCCCGCCTCGTCGACGACGAGCGCGCCGTAGTTGATGTGGGCGTTGGACGAGAAGAAGGCCGCCGCGCTGAGCCCGTCGCGGAGCAGGGCGAGCAGGTTGATGCCTTTGCCCGGTGCGGTTTTCGCGAGCGCGCCGCTCAGGTCGCCGAGGTCGAGATGCTGCGCGTTGTCACTGGTGAACAGCCCGGTGACGAGCGAGGCCAACTCCAATCCGACGGGCGGTAGTCCGGAGAGCGCGGCGGCCGCCCCGGCCGGATCGGGCGCCTGACCGGGCGGCGGGGCCAGCTTCTCCAGCACCGACCACGCGATCTCCTGGACCTGACCGACCAGCGCGGCCATCCGCAGCACATCCACCTTGGCCAGGATCGAGGTCATCAGTGTCGCGATCTGGACGTAGCCCTGCGAGTTCGGGACGGTCGACAACACCTGCGCGACCGCTTTGAGGTCGGTGCTCGCGACCATCTTGACCAGCGGCGCGAACTGATTGTTCAGCGCGCCCGCGACCTGGTGTGCCCCTTGGGCATCCATCGCCGCCACCTTCTGCGGCAGCAGCGCGAGGTTGGCGAGGATCGCGCCGAAGTCGAGCGCGGTGACGTTGGCGACCACCTCGAGCGTCTGGTCGACCAGCTCGGTCGGCTTCAGCATGGCCAGGATCTTCGAGGCCGACGCGAGGACGGCGGCGGGCAGCTCGGCCAGCGGCCCGACCTGGCCGACGAGCGCATCGATCTTGATTGTCAGCGTGGCGACCTCGGGCGAGTCCACGCGGAGGGTGCGCACACCCTTGCTCAACAACCCGGTAGCGGTGTCGGCGATGGCGCTCGCCGCCGTCGCCGCGCCGGTCAGATCGGACTCGCCGACCTTCAGCAGCACCTCACCCGCGCTGTGCTCCGCCGAACCGTCGGGCGCCGCGGCCAAACGGTCCGTGGCTTCCGAGTCACGCAGGCCCGCAAGCGTTGTGATCGTGCCTTCCAGCTTCGCGGCGGTGTCGCGAACGCGCGTCACATTGATGCCGCCGGGATCGGTGAGACTGGCGGACAACTCGTCGACGGCGGTCCCGAGGCCGGGCAGGTCGGCCTTGGCCACGCCCACGGTGAGTGTCTTGGCCATGCTGGAGTTGCTCAGGACCTTGCTCAGCAGCGAACCGAGTCTGCCGAGCAGCGGGTTGTCGCCCTTCTTGATCGAGCAGTACAGGTCGCCCGGGTCGCAGATCGAGCTGACCCGCCCGGTGAGCTTGCCCATGCCCTGCGGCCGGGGATCGGCGATCCCGGAACCGGGGGTGTGCGGGCCGACGGGCGTCTCCCCCTTGGTGCCCGCCGCCGGATCGGCGATGAGCCCGACCGCGAGCACCCGATCCGCGGGCACGGGGCCGCGGTCGTTGCCGATCTCCGAGGCTACGTCGCCCGCGGCGTCCGCGCCCTGGCTGTACCCGGTGATGGTGAATTTCGCTGCGGGGCAACGGTTGTCGTACTCGCGCAGCGCCTTGCGGGCATTGACCAGCGCGGTGTTCTTGCTGTCGGCGTAGGTGCGCCCGTTGTCGAAGGCGCGGGCCATGTACGGGGTGAAGTAGATGTCGGACTTGGAGCCCTGCTCGCGCTGGATCGCCTCGGCGATCGGCCGGAGCATCCCGATCGGCCGCGCGGGGTCGGCGTGCTCGTTGGTCTCCCAGGTTCCCGGGATGAACAGGTTGAAGGTCTCCGCGCAGTCGGCGAGCTCCGCGGACATGGCGGAGGCGGGGGCCGCGACGGAGACGGCGGCGACGGCGACCCCTAGGGCGATGAACGACGCCATCACAAGACGAGGGGACGAATGCGGAACTGACATCTGAACCTCACAACCGAACTCGGCCGGTCGCTCATCGCCGAACGCGGAGGTCGGCCGATTCGACCGGAGGGCGGCAACTGGGGACGGTATCGCGCGAATCGCCGAGACGACTCGTACACATATTCAGCGCGGCCGCCGTCGGCGCCGCGCTGAATATGGCATTCTCCGGTCAGGACAAATGCCCGACCAACAGGCTGAGCAATTTGAGCGTCACCTTGGCCAAATCCAGTCCGGTGCCGAGTGATCCGGTCGAGGAGCCGCCGCCGCTGAGTGAATCGCCGCCGTCGCTGGATCCGGAACTGGCGGCGACGAAATTAACGGTGTCCATAACGCTGAGGAAAGTCGACATGTCTCGAACCGCCTGTCTTGTCACGGTATTGCACCGAGCAGCACCTGAGCTCAGGTGCCGGGATTTCGGGATGTTGGCAGCCACAAGATTCCCTTGGGATCCCCGCCACGTCCAGACGCTCAACTGGGGAACCGCTGACGCAGTGCGGCGTTCGAGGCGAACGACGGTGGCAGACCGGCGGGTTTCCTGTTCTCCCCAGTGCCGACTGGGGAGCGGTCCCGCGCACACTTTCCGCGAATCCGCACGCTCTCCGCAGATCCGGCCTCTCACATCCGATGCAGACCCCCCGGTAAGGAGTGCGGATTTCGGCAAAGAGTATCGCTTGGCCGGCGTCGCGGGAGGAGGACCAATGCTCACCATTCGCAACGAAAGTCGGCCAGGATTGCGAACTGCGCAATATTTATTGCGCCAGTTGCGGATTGGGCGGGGCTGGGACATTCTGGCCCGATCG
>NZ_BAGH01000573.1 GCF_000308715.1 Nocardia tenerifensis NBRC 101015 | reverse complement strand
CGCGCGGATCGTTGTCCACCCCGGATTCCTGGGAGATCACGTTGACCGCCCAGACATTGAACGAATTCTTATATGACTTGAACGGCTCGACCTGAGTGATCTCGTTCCATCGATTGATCGCGTGCTGTTTATAGGTGCCCAATTGGCTCGACGTGTATCCGTCGCCGACGAACACGAGATCGAAACGCTGGCTCGACGGCCCCGTTTGCTGGATGGTCACGACGTCGGCCCGCACCGCCGAGCGCGGCGCCGGGCTCGCGTCCGGCACGGGCGTGACCACGCGGCTGATGGTGCCGTCGGGCGAGAACACCTCGCGCTCCTCGGTCCGCGGCGCGGCCGAGCCGACGGCGACCGTCAGGGCGGCAATGACGAACGCGCCGAGCATGATTGCGAACATGCGTCGTAACAAGGGCATGACGGAGCTCCTCGAGTGGTTCGCGAATTCGATCCGGGCGCCGGGTGCCGCGCACCGGTCGATCGAATTCCTAACCAAGGAACCACATTCGGACAGCCAACTCGACTGAGGAATAACTGGGGAACTGGTTGGGGAAACGAAAGCGCCCATTCCCGACGGAAATGGGCGCTGTCCGGTTCGTCGTGCCGCTCAGGTCACCACGGGACGGTATTTCCGTGCCGGTCCAGGAATCGCAGACCGGGCGCGCCCGCCTGCGCCTCGAGGACGTCGACGACCGCCGGGATGCTCTCGCGCGGGTCGAGCGGCGCGTCGGGGCCGCCGAGCTCGGTGCGGTTGTGGCCCGGGTCGATGAGCAGCTTGGTGTGGCCGTCGTCGCCGCGGCGGGTGGCGTAGCTGCGCATCAGCTGGTTCAGCGCGGCCTTGCTCGCCTTGTAGAGCTCGTAGCCGTCCTCGGTGTTGCGCGAGACGCTGCCCTGCTCCGACGACATGATGGCCACGGTGCCGCCGGGCGCGACCAGTCCGCGCAGCGCCTCGACGGCCCGCAGCGGGCTCAGCGCGTTGGTGGTCATCACCTCGGTGAACATCTCGGTCGGGACCTGGTCGATGGGCAGGTCGCCGCGGTCGATCGCGGCGTTGACGAACAGCAGCTCGAGCCGCGTGCCGGCCAGGCGCTCGGCGAGCGCGGTCAGCTGTTCGGTGCTGGTCATCTCCAGCGATTCGATCGTGAGCAGGCCGTTCGAGGCGTCGGCGGCTTCCTGCAACTCCCCGCCGGGCCGCCGGGTCGTGGCGATGACCTGCCAGCCGCGGCGGGCGAGTTCGTCGACGAGAACGAGCCCGAGCCCGCGGGAGGCGCCGACGACGAGGGCTCGGCGATCAGGTGTAGCGGACACATTCACTCCTATGAGATGCGAGAACATTAACTAGACTAGACGTCGCGTCTAGAGTAACCCAGGGCGGTCGGCGATGGGTATGGTGTCCCCATGCCCGCCACGAGCACCCCGCCCAACCGGCCGCGCTCCGGTCCCCGGCGCGACGAGGCCGCCCGGCTGGCCGTGCTGCACGCCGCGGACGATCTGCTCGTCGAGCACGGCTTCGGCGGGCTGACCGTCGAGGCGATCGCGCGGCGGGCCGGCGTCGCCAAGCAGACGATCTATCGCTGGTGGCCGTCGAAGGTGGAGATCCTCCTGGACACGCTCATCGCGGACAGCGAGAAGACCTTGCCCGTACCCGAGTCCGGCGCGACCGCGGACACCGTGCGCGGCTATCTGCGCGCCTTCGCGCGCTTCCTCACCCGAGACCCGGCGGGCCAGGTCCTGCTCGCGCTGATCGCGCACGCCCAGCACCACCCCGACACGGCCGCGAGCCTGCACGAGCGCTACCTCGGCCCGCGCCGCGCGCGGGAACGCGAGATGCTCGCTCGCGCAGTGGAATCCGGCGAGATCGCGCCGCGGCTCGACCTCGACGCCGTGCTCGACGCCCTCCTCGGCCCGCTCGTCTACCGCGCCCTCACGGGATCGAGCATCCCCCGCGCCCTGGTGGACACTCTGGTGGAGGACCTGCTCCTCCCCCGCGCCACCTGACGCGATCCTTTCCCGCACCATGAACCAGACGACGAGGAGGTCCGCATGACCTATGTCCCCGAACCGACCAGGTACGACGGCACGATGCGCTATCGCCGCTCGGGCCGCTCGGGTCTCGACCTGCCGCTGCTGTCCCTGGGCTTCTGGCACAACTTCGGCGACGACCGCCCCTACCTCGTCCAGCGCGAGATCGCCCTGCGCGCCTTCGATCTCGGCATCACCCACTTCGACCTGGCGAACAACTACGGCCCGCCGTACGGGTCGGCGGAGATCAACGCCGGGCGCATCCTGCGCGAGGAACTCGCGGCCCACCGCGACGAGCTGATCATCTCCACCAAGGCTGGCTGGGACATGTGGCCCGGCCCGTACGGGCAGGGCGGCGGCTCGCGCAAGTACGTCCTCGCCTCGCTCGACCAGTCGCTGTCGCGGCTCGGCCTCGACTACGTCGACATCTTCTACTCGCACCGCTACGACCCGACGACGCCGCTCGAGGAGACCGCCGCGGCGCTGAATACCGCTGTGCGCCAAGGAAAAGCGCTCTACGTCGGCATCTCGTCCTACACCGCGCGGGATTCGATCACGATGGCGCGGCTGCTGCGCGAGCTCGGCACGCCGCTGCTGATCCACCAGCCGTCGTATTCGATGCTCAACCGCTGGATAGAGACCGAGGGGCTGCTCGACGCCGCCGCCGAGGAGGGCTTCGGCGTCATCGGGTTCACCGCGCTCGCGCAGGGGTTGCTCACCGCGAAGTACCTCGACGGCATTCCGCCGGAATCGCGTGCCGCGCAGGACAAGTCGTTTCAGAACGAGTTGCTGACGCCGGCCATGCTCGAGCGGCTGCGCAAGCTGGACGCGATCGCGGACAAGCGCGGTCAGACGCTGGCGCAACTGGCCCTCGCCTGGGCGCTGCGCGACGAACGGGTGACCTCGCTGGTCATCGGCGCGTCCACCACCGACCAGCTCGAGCAGAACGTCGCGACGCTCGGCAACCTGGAGCTGCGCGACGACGAGCTCGCCGACATCGACGCGCTGCTCGCGGACGACGGCAAGGTCGACCTGTGGCGCTCCGCTCGGCAGGGCACGCTCTGAAACCCGTACTCAGATCGTCGGATTCGCGGCGTCGAGGCCGAGCGCGAGCCTGCCCGCGCTCTCGTGGTGGGTGTCGCGCAGATACAGGTGCTGATTGAGCACGGTGCTGTCGCGCCAGATCCGCTGGATAGGGCTGGACTCGTAGATCGCGCTCGCGCCCGCGACGCGGAACAGCTCGTCGACCGCGTCGCGGCAGGTCTGCGCGGCCCACACCACGTGCTGATGCAGCTCGCACCGGTCGGCGATCGGCATGCGATGCAGGTCCTCGCCGCGCAGCCGCCGTTCGACGTAGGAGTCGAAGACCGCGCGCGTCGACTCGCGCGCGCCGCGGATCGCCGCCTGTGCGTGCCCGACCGTGCGCTGGATCACCGGATCCTGTGACGCCGGTTGATGTTTCGGCGGACCGGCCCGGCCCGGCAGCACCGCGCGAACCTCGTCGAGCGCGCGTTCGGCCGTGCCGATCGCGACACCGGCGAATCCCGGCGCGACCAAGCTGAACAACGGAATTCGATACTTGGTGTCCGCGAGGCGACTCGGCGCGAAGAACGGGAAGGTGCGCCGCGCGGGGACGAACACGTCGTCCATCGTGAAGCTCATCGAGCCCGTGCCGCGCAGCCCCGCGACGTGCCAGTCGTCGATGACGGTCACCTCGTCGGTGCGCACGGCCACCGAGACGAGTTCGGGCTGCCCGTCCGGGCCGAGCTCGGGTGCGCCGTCCGCGCCGAGCAGGACGGTGTTCGCCACGACCCACCCCGCGTAGCCGATGCCGCTCGCGAACGGCCACCGGCCGCTCACCCGCAGCCCGCCCTCGGCAGGCGCGCTGCGGCCCGCCGGGGTGAAGCACAGGGACATGGGCCCGATGCCGTCCGCGAAGACCTCGGCGATGCCGTCGGCGGGCAGCTTGGATGCCAGCACCGCCGGGGAGGTGGCGCAGATGAACAGGCTCCAGGCCGTGCTCGTGTCCGCGTAGGCGAGCGCCCGGACGATCTCGAAGGTTTCGTCGGCGCCGATGAGACCACCCCCGCCGACCTCGGCGGGGGCGAATATCCCCCACAGTCCCGCAGCCATGATGGCGTCGACCACCTCGGCGGGCAGATCGCGCGCGTCCTCGGCCTTCTGGCCGTACTGGCGCGCGATCGGCGCGAGCTCGGCGACGGCGTCGAGCGCTTCCTCCAGCGAAACGAGCTGTCGCACAGGCACTCCTCACGGTCGGGCGGGTAGACGGATTCAGCCTGCGCCCGCGCGGTGGAACACGAAAGCCCTGTTTTCACTCAGCGAACCGAGGATTCTGAACGCGTGCGGATGTACGCGGATCGGGCCACCGTCGCCGCCCGTCAATTGGTCACGGATCTCCTGGTAGCGGCCTGGGTGTACGTCTCGGTCACCGCCGCGCTGTGGGTACACGCTCTGGTGCGCAGGCTCGCCGTGCCTGGTCAGAAGCTAGAGGGGGCGGGCAACGGCATGGCCGACAGCCTCGGCGACGCCGGCCGCAAGGTCGGCCGGGTTCCGGTGGTCGGCGACGATCTGACCTCGCCGTTCGAGCGGGCCGCGCGCGCCGCGCACTCGCTGGCGGAGGCCGGTAGCGATCAGCAGGCGGTCGTCGACGACCTCGCCACCGCCCTCGCCATCGGATTGCTGATCGTCCCGCTCGGCCTGGTGCTGTTCGTCTGGCTGCCGCTGCGCATCCGCTGGATCCGCCGGGCCGCCACGGCACGCGACCTGCGCGCGGTCCCCGGCGGACGCGACCTGCTCGCGCTGTGCGCGCTGGCCAACCAGCCGCTGCGCCGACTGGACCGGATCGACGCGGACGTGGTCGACGCGTGGCGGCGCGGCGACGACGACACGGTGCGCGAGCTGGCGGCGCTGGAGCTGCGCGGTCTGGGTTTGCGCGGAAGTTGATGTCGGGCGGCATTTTCGCCGATGTGCCCTAGGTGGATCCATTCATAACTCAGCGCGATTCTAAAGCGTGACACCTCCTCCGGCGTCGGCGAATCTTGGTGCAGGTCAAGAGTGCCAGCGTCAAGTCCCCGGCTAGCTGGCCGGCAACCCTCCAACCGCGGCGGGGTGCCCCGGGTCAAGACCAGGCCGAGCCGCGTTACGCGGCCCGGGCAAGCGCGGGCTCCGTCGACAGTGGGAGCCCTCTCGAGAGATGGGGGTAGCGCCATGTCCGAATCCGCGAACCCTCTTCTCGCGCCCGGGTCTGTGCCCGGTCCATCGAGCGACAACCAGAGGGGAACGACATGACTACGGCCACGCCAGCTCTCGGAAACCGCGTATTGGACACCACCAGAAGGGAATTCGACCACGAGGCGCTCGCCGCGCTGCTGAACGGCGATGTCCACGCGGTTCGACTGACCGGATTCGTCCGGCCCGACGCGCTCGATCATCTCAGGAAGGCGTTCGTCGGCAGGCAGGACCACGGTCCGCTGGCCACCGATCCGCAGTTCCGGCGCATCGGTCACGCGTTCTCCGAGACCAGCACCGAGGCGGGGCGCGGGCGGTACTTCGCCGAGGCCCGCGACAATATCGAGCGGCTGCGCGAGATCGCCGCGCCGTACGCCTACCCCGCCGACGACCTGCGGCTGCTGCTCGACGAGATCTGGCCGTCGGGCGCGAGTCTGCTGCGCCGCGACGGACAGGCCTTCTTCGCCGGGGTCGCGCGCTATCAGCTGGCGGGGGTCGACCTGGAGCCGCACACCGACAATGTGAGCCGGAACCTGCCCGCGGACTTCGCGATTCGCATCGTGCGGCAGCTCTCGGTCAACGTCTACCTCGACGTGCCCGACCGCGGCGGTGAGTTGCAGATCTGGGACGACTACCCCGACGAGCGCGAGTATCGGGACCGGTCGGGCGAGCGGGTGTACGGCATCGACCGCGCGGCCGTCGGCGAGCCGGCGCTGGTCATCACGCCGCGGGTCGGCGACGCGATCTTCATCGATCCGCGCCGCGTCCACGCCGTCGCGCCGTCGCAGGACCGGCCGCGCATCACCATCGGACTGTTCATCGGGGTCGGCGACCCGGCCGAGTCGCTGAAGGTGTGGAGCTGATGACGACCACCACGACCACCCTGCTCTCGGCCTCGCACAAGGCCGCCTACGACCTGCGCTCGGACGGCATCACGACCGAGGGGCGCTCCACCGTGCTGCTGGTCAGCGTCGGCGCGGACTACCACGAGGGCGAGAAGCTCGCGGCCACCATCGATCTGATCAATCGATCGAACTTCGGCCGCTGCGCGATCGCCGTCGCCGACACCCTGCAGCGCCACAACCTCAGCGGCGGAACGGATGTCGACCGGCACGCGCGCGCCCGCATCGCCGGGGACCAGTGGATCGCGCGCAACATCGGCTACCTGGACCAGATCGACTGCCCGACAAACATTCTCCGGTGGGACTTCGCGCTGTCGCATCCGCGCTACGGCGATCTGTACGACGCGATCGAGCACGCCTACGAGACCGACGAGCCGTATCGGCACGCGATCGACAGCACCATCGACCGGTTCATCGAGCGGCGGCTCTCCCGCGAGCCGGACGTCGACCAGGAGGCGGTCCGGAAGTCCTGCCGCGCTTACCTTTTGGAGGAGTGCCCGATCATCATGCCGCTGTGGGCGCACGAGGGGTTCGACTACGTCATCTACCCGCAGCGGATCTCGGCCGCGATGGGGCGCACGCGGGAACTGTTCGTCGAGCCGGAGCATCCGGATCGGGTGGCGTGGCTGCCGCTGCGGTTCAAGAAGCGCAAGTCCGCGTTGCACAGCGGCGCGGGAGACGAGCAGTGACCGTCGAGATCCCCACGCGGCGAAGGGTTGCCGGGTTCGCCGGGCTGGCGGTGGCCTCGTTTCTCGGCTGCATCGATCTGACGATCGTCACCACGGCGCTGCCCGCGATCGGCGAGGATCTGCGCGCTGGTCCGTCGAACACCGAGCTGACGCTGGGCGTGTTCCTGATGGCGCTGTCGATGTTCATGGTCACGGCGGGGCGGGTCGCCGACCGTCTCGGCCGCCGGAAAGTCCTGCTGGCCGGGCTCGCGCTGTTCGTCGTCGCGTCTGCCGGCGCGGCCGCGTCGTGGACGATCGGCGCGCTGCTGGTCGCCCGCTTCGTGCAGGGCGCGGCCTGTGCCGTGCTCTACACGAGCACCTCCACCCTGGTGGAATCGCTGTTCCCGCAAGGTGATCGGGGAAAGGCGATCGGCTGGCTGTACTCGGTGAACGGCCTCGGGCTCGCCATCGGCCCGGTGCTCGGCGGGCTGCTGGTGCCGAGCCTCGGCTGGCAGTCGATCTTCTGGATCAACATTCCGCTCGGCCTGGCGGCCCTGCTCGCCATCGGCTTCGCGGTGCCGAGCGTGGCGCCGGACACCTCCGGCGGGACCGACTGGGCCGGGCAGATCGTCGTCGCGTTCGCCGTGGTCTCGGCCGTGGGCATCTTCGTCGGGGGCGATCTGCGCGGCTGGTTGTCGCCGTGGGTGCTGATCGCCGCGGTGGTCCTCGTGGCCGCCGTGGCGGTGGGGATCGTCGCGGAGCGGCGGGCGGCGAACCCGCTGATCGATCCGGCGCTGTTCGGCAATCGCCGGTTCGTCGCGGCGATCGTGTCGGACTTCTCGCTCGGGCTGTTCTACGCCGCCGCGCTGCTGGTGATCCCGACCTACCTCACCCAGGGCCGGGACCTCGACGTGCGGGCGGCCGGGTTCGTGCTGCTGCTCGTCAGCGGGACGCTCGCGCTCTCGTCCCCCGTGGCGGGCCGGTTCATCGACCGTTTCGGCCCACAATCGTTGCTGCCGTTCGGGTTCGGGTCCCTGGCCCTCGCCGGGGCCGGAATCTCGCTGGCCGCGTTCGGCGATCGGTTGCCGATCCTGTTGGTCGCGCTCGTGCTGTTCGGCGGGGGTTGGGCGCTGGTGCTCGGTCCCGCGACGGTGCTCGCTATTTCGACCGTGCCGCCGACCCGCTCCGGCTTCGCGGTCGGCGCCTCGTGGACGTTCCACAACCTGGGCGGCGCCATCGGAGCCGCACTGGCCACGGTCGTCTTCGGGCACGTCGACCTCGACCTGCCACGCGAGGTCGGCGACGCCACCGGCCGCGTCACCGCGATACTGGCCGTCACCAGCCTGATCGCCGCGGTCACCGTAGTAGCACTGACAGCCCGTCGCCCCGCCCCCGACGCCGTGCCCGCCCCACCCGTCCCCGCCAAGGCCGGGACTTAACCCGCACACCCAACCCCGCACTCTTTCTACGGATCCGCACCGACTCTAGACACCTAGAGAGGGTGCGGATCCTGAGAGAGGGTGCGGGGATTCGGCGCGCGCTGCCACGGGGGCGCCAGGATCGGCGATAATCGAAGCGGTCCCAGCCGAGTGCTGTGCGGGCTCGGCGTGGTCGGAAGGGTGCTTCCGGGTCTCGGGAGCACGGGCGGAAGGGCTCGGTCATGTACCACGGCGAGGCGGTTCAAGGGATCGGACGGCGCGGCGGCTCCCTCCTGCGACGCGCGGCCGTCTGCGTCGTGCTGGTGCTGCTGCTGGCCACCGGATGCGCAGACCGGCACACCGACACGGCCTTCCATTTCGCGGTCACCGAGGGGCTGAATCAGAACTACCTGATCCGCGACGGCGAGACCGCGGCGCACCTGCTGCTGCGCTCCGGGCGCAATCCGCGCATCGTGGTGGCCTTCCCCGCCGGGAACAGCGGCACCGGTGTGTGGTTCGGGCCGCTGACGGACGCGGCGGACTGGCGTCTCGACGCACCACCGAAAGCCAAGGCGTTCAACGATTCTCATGGCCGCACCCTGCACGGCATCGAGTTCGAGGCCTCCATCGCCACGCCGGAGCTGGCGCCCAAGCAGGCCGTGCTCTCCAACGTCCGCGTCCTGCGCGACTACGACCAGTACGCGCTCGTGCCCGCCGAACTCGTCGTCGCCCCGGAAACCTCGCAGCACACGGTGACGTGGGCGCGCGACCGGCTCGACGGCGCGCCCGGCTACCACCTCGGCCTCGAGGTCCTCGACGGCGCGGTGGCCCCGGGCGGAGCCGTCACCGCGGGCGCGGACGGCCGCATCACGCTGCGCGTCACGGCGGCGACCGGCGACACCCCGCTGACGCCACTGTCGGGCGCGGACCTGTTCAACGGCCACGAGCGAGACCTGGCGGGCGCGAAGAACACCCTCACCTTCCTCAGCTACCGGGAGAAGTTCCTCGCCGGCTCCTGGCGCTTCGACACCTACTTCGGCCGCGACACGCTGATCTCGATGATGCTGCTGAAGCCGGTGCTGGCCCCCGAGGCGATCGAGGCGGGCATCCGTTCGGTGCTGGCGCGACTCGGTCCGGCGGGGCAGGTCGCGCACGAGGAGTCGCTGTCGGAGTTCGCCATCCTCACCCGGCAGCGCAAGCAGGGATCGCTCGATGCCGCGCCGATCTACGACTACAACATGATCGACGAAAACTATGTGCTGGCACCGGTTGTCGCCGCGCACCTGCTCGACGATCCGGCGGGCGCCGAACGCGCGCCCGCCTATCTCGCCGCCGCGCTGGACAACTCCGCCACCACGCTCGGGCAGGCGCTGGTCCGTAATCTGCGCCTGGTCGCCACGACCACGGCGGCCTTCGCCCGCGACCCCCGCTACCAGAACCTGATCGCCTTACAGGAGGGCCGCGACTCGGGCCAGTGGCGCGACAGCGGCATCGGCCTCGGCGGCGGCCGCTACCCCTACGACGTGAACGCGATTCTCGCGCCTGCCGCCCTCGAGGCGACGGCCCGCCTGCTCGACCACGGGGTGCTCGATCCCTTCCTGAGCCAAGACGATCGAATGGAGTTGTCCTTCGCGGCCGCCGCGGCGAAGACCTGGCGCGCGGAGGCGCCGCGCTTGTTCACGGTCACCCGCGACGCCGAACAAGCAAGGGCCGCAATCGGTTCCTACGCGGCGCGGATCGGCGTGCCCGCGACCGACGCGCTGGCCGCGGTCGAGGGTCCGATCACGTTTCCGGGCGTCGCGCTCGACGCCGGCGGCACGCCGATACCGATCATGCAGTCCGACGACACCTTCGACCTGTTGTTCGGCACGCCCCCGCCGGAGATTCTCGACAAGCAGGTGAGCACGCTGTTCCGCCCGTTCCCCCTCGGGCTGCGCACCGGCGCGGGCATGGTGGTCGCCAACCCGGTCTTCGCCGACCCGAATCTCCAGGCGCGCTTCACCACTCACGACTACCACGGCACGGTTGTCTGGTCCTGGGTGCAGGCCGCGCTCGCGAGCGGCCTGCACCGGCAACTGGACCGCACCGATCTTCCCGCGCCCGTGCGGGATCGGCTCGTCGCCGCGCGGAAAGCGCTGTGGCAGGTGATCGACGCCGCCCAGTCGATGGCCAGCTCGGAGCTGTGGAGCTGGCGGTTCGAGAACGGCGGCTACCGCATCGCCCCGTTCGGCGCCAGCGAGGGCGACGTGACCGAATCCAATGCGGCACAACTGTGGAGCAGCGTGTACCTGGCCATCACGCCGCCGTGAGCCTCAGCCGCGCAACCGCACCGGCAACTCGACCAGGCCGCGAATGAGCAGGCTGGGCTGCCACTTCAGCGGTTCGGTCCGCGGCGCCATGCGTAGCTCCGGGAAGCGGCGCAGCAGCCCGGTGAACGCGATCTCCCCCTCGAGCCGGGCCAGCGGGGCGCCGACACAGAAGTGGATGCCGTGGCCGAAGGCCAGGTGCCCGGCGGGGTCGCCGGCCAGGTCGAGCCGGTCGGGGTCGTGGTAGCGGGCGGGGTCGCGATTCGCGGCGGCGAGCGCGACGTAGACGAACTCGTCCGCGGGGATCTCGACGTCGCCGACCCGCACGGGTTCGGCGGTGACGCGCAGGGTGGCCCAGTCGACGGGGCTGCCGAAGCGCAGGAACTCCTCGACGGCGGCGGGCACGCCCGACGGGTCCGCCCGCAGGGCGCGCAGCTGAGAGTCGTTGTGCAGCAACGCGTGCGTGCCGTTGGCGATGAGGTTCACGGTGGTCTCGTGCCCCGCGATCAGCAGCAGGAACGCCATGGAGATCAGTTCGTACTCGGTGAGCCGGTCCCCGTCCTCGCGGGCGTGGGTGAGGCCCGACAGCAGGTCGTCGCCGGGCTCGGCCGCCTTGGCCCGCACCAGGGCGGTCAGATACTCCGACATCTCGGCCGAGCAGCGTGCGCGCTCCGCGAGGTCGCCGGGGATCCCGACCATCACCTTCGTCCACCGCTGGAAGTCCTCCCGATCGGCGAAGGGCACGCCGAGGAGTTCGCAGATCACGGTGACCGGCAGCGGTATCGCGAAGGCCTCGAGCAGATCCACCTCGTCGTGCTCGGCCATCCGGTCGAGGAGCCCGGCGGTGATCTCCTCGATGCGCGGCCGCAGCGCCGCCACCCGGCGGGTGGTGAAGGCCTTGTTGACCATCTTGCGCAGCCGGGTGTGCGCGGGCGGATCGGTGTTGAGCATGTGGCCGCCGAGGGCGAACGCCGCCGAATCGTCCTGCGCCTGCGGGTGATTCTTCTGGAAGATCTCGATGATCGTGGCGAAGTCCTTGGTCAGCCGGGGATCGGCGAGCAGCGCCCGCCCCTCCGCGTACCCGATGACGACCCACTGCGCGGCACCGCGCGGAAACTTCACCTTCAGCACGGGACCGCGTTCGCGCCAGCGCCGGTAGTACACCTGCGGGTCGTCGAAGAAGTCCTCGCCGACCGTCTCGATCGCGACCTGAGTTTCGATATCGGCCATACCACCCTCACTTCTTCCGGCGACCGAGCGCGGCCGCACCCACCCGTGCGCGACGACGTCGACCGCACAGTAACCACGGTACCGAACCGACCGCGCGCCACCGGCCGGCTTTCCCTCCGGGCGAACGACCCTGCGCCGCTCGGCCTTTCGAGGCAGTACGGTCGGAATCGGGCCGAATCCCCCGGAAAGTATGGGCGCTCCACGGCAGCATTTCCATTGCGGGCCTTATATTCCGGATGGTAAGGTTTTTGCTGCTGATCTACCGATCGCTTACGGGGGTTCCACTATGCACAGAGTTGGGCGCGAGCTTGCCCGACGATGTCGATACAGGCCTGTGCCTCGAATTCGGTGTCAACCGAGTGACATTCCTTTGATCGAGAAAGCCGGCGGTACGCGCTGAGCGACAGCCGCTGAACACCGGTCCCGCGACAGGATTCGTCAACGACGACGAGTTCCTCGCCCAACGCTGTGCTCGCCGCGGGACTAACGAGCCGGTGCGACTCCGCGGATGGTCACCGTGACGGCCGCGGAGCCGACGGCCGCCACCGTGACCACCCGCGCGCCGGGGGCCGAAGTGACGGCGCCGCCCTCGACCCGGACCTCGTAACCTCGCGGGTAGTGCACGTCGGAGACGTAGATCTCGGTCGGGGCGGACGCCGCGCGCGGGGTGTACGTGTAGGTGAAATCGCCCGTGGCCGTGTCGAATACGAGCCGCCCCGGGGTGCCCGCGGTGGCCTGCGGATACGTGCGCACCAGGTCGCGGCCGAGGTCGCCGAGGAACGGATCCGGTCTCGCGCCGCCGGGGCCGAAACTCGACGCGTAATGCCAGTACTGCCAGCCGATGAATCGTTCGTCGGCGCGCACCAGCGTATTGCGCAGCACCGTGGTGTCGCCGTCGCCGAACTCCGTTACCAGCGTGGGGATTCCGGTGCGCCGGGTGAACGCGTCGACATTGCCCCAGGTCTTGTCCTGCTGCACCGGGCACAGTCCGCGCAGCTGTTCGGGCAGGCCGAGATAGATCGCCAGCTGGCTCGGGATGCAGTAGTCGTGCGGCGCGAAGACGATATCGGGCGAGGTGATCGGCGGATTCTTGCCGAGATTGGTCGGCATGGTCTCGTTCCACGTCACGTTCGGCTCCCAGAAGACCGGAAGGGCGGCGTTGCGGGCGCGCACCGCGTCGGTCAATTTTTGCATGGCCGCTTGATATTTCGCGTCGAAGCCGGGGCAGCCGTTCGGGAAGCAGGTGTGGAACGCCGAGCCCGGCCACGGCTCGTTCATCAGCTCCACCCCCAGCACGCCCGCGCGCCCGTTCACCTTCGCGGCCAGCGCCGCCAGCGCCTGGCCGAGGTAGTCGAGCACGCCATTGCTGTTGTCCCACACCTCATCCCAGCCGCGGTTCATGCTGGGCATCAGGTAGTACAGCGGGAACCCCGGGTTGGGTTCCCATGGGGCGGGGCGTGATCGCAGCGACCACTCCGGGAAACCGTTGCCGCCCCAGATCTTCGACAATCCGTCCTGATGATTGTCGAGCAAGGTGTAAATGCCTTGTGCCGCAAGCGTATCGATCACCGAGGCGACGCGGTCGAGGTATGCGGTATCGACCGTGCCGCGGGTGGGCATCAGCCCGTCGAAACTCACGCCCAGCCGGACGGTGTTGAACCCGTGCCGCGCCAGCAGAGCGGCGTCGGCCTCGGTCACCGTGAATCCGTCGCCGGGTTCGATATACGGCGCCTGCTTGTCGACATTGTTGACCCCGTGCAGCAGCACCCGGCGACCGAGCGCGTCGACGAGATAGCCGCCCTCGGCTTGAATTCGACTGAGCGACGGCCCGATCGGGGCGGCCACCGCGGGAACGGGCACCGCGACCAGCGCCGCCGCCGCGACCGCGACCACGGCGGCCCCGATCGTCCGCCTCCCCCGCACCGCCGCCCACCGCATGATTCCGCGCATCGCCATCTCCGCTCCGGTAACCGACAACGGGCTTAATGGTCACACGTCCAGTTCGGACGGACATAGCGACAGCCGATTCCCCAGTCGTCTGGGGACCATGATCTCGACCGCGCGTCCCCAGACGCTCGCCAGTCGAAATGACCGTCCACGCGGGGTTCTACTTGGGTATGACCTCGACAGTCCGGAGTGCGGCGCGTCTCGCCGGTGCCGCCATGATCGCTTTGGCGGCAACGGTTTTCGCCGCCGCGCCGAGTACCCTCGCGCAGCAGGCCGCCGTGGCGGGGCCGCCGGATCTCAACTCCCCGCAGGAGGTGGCGCGCGACATCAGCGTCCCGTGGGGACTCGCGTTCCTGCCCGACGGGTCCGCGCTGGTCGCCCAGCGCGGCACGGGCGCGATCTCGCGGGTGGCGCCCGGCACCGCGCCCGTGCAGGTCTATCGGGTGCCGGGGGTGGTGGCCCGGGGCGAGGGCGGACTCCTCGGCCTCGCGGTGTCGCCGAAGTACGTCGAAAACGGTTACGTCTACGCCTATTTCACCGCAGGCAGCGACAACCGCATCGTGCGCTTCCGCCTCGACGGGCAGCCGGAGGTGATCTTCCAAGGCATCGCCAAGGCCACTATCCACAACGGCGGACGCATCGCGTTCGGCCCCGACGGCATGCTCTATGTCGGCACCGGCGATGCGGGACAGTCGAGCCGGGCGCAGGATCCGGCGAGCCCCAACGGCAAGATCCTGCGGCTCGACCCCGACGGCAAACCCGCGCCGGGCAATCCGACGCCGAACTCACCCGTCTACACCCTCGGCCACCGCAATGTGCAGGGCCTGGCGTGGGACGCGACGGGCAGGCTGTACGCGACCGAGTTCGGCCAGGACACCTACGACGAGATCAACCTGATCCAGCCGAAACGCAACTACGGCTGGCCGGTCGTCGAGGGCAAGGGCGACACCCAGGGCGGTCGCTACACCAACCCGCTGGTCACCTGGGCCACCAGCGAGGCGTCGCCCTCCGGCCTCGCGATCACCGCGAACACCCTGTACGTCGCGGCGCTGCGCGGCGAGCGACTGTGGACGATCCCGCAGCGCGCCGACGGCACGCTCGGCAGGCCCGAGGCGCAGCTGCGCGACCGCTATGGCAGGCTGCGCACCGCGCAGGTGGCGCCCGACGGCGCCCTGTGGCTCACCACCTCCAACACCGACGGCCGCGGCGACGTCCGCCCCGGCGACGACCACATCATCCGCTTCCCGGCCCGGTGATGACGCGACCGGCGGGGTGAGCGCTCACCGCTTCGGCAGGAGACCCTCGAGCATCGCGTCCAGCGCCTTGCGATGGATATCGCGGTGGGTGAGCTCGGCCCACCGGTCGCCGACGGCGACGAGGGTGGGCAGCCGGGCCGGGTCGAGCTGACCGACGCCGTCGTCCGAGGCGTGCGAAACCCCCAGGCGCGAGCGGCGATTGCGGTTCGCCCGGATGATCAGGTCACCCACGATGAAGTACCAGACGGCGCGGTACACGTCGACCGCCTCGTCGGTGGTGCAGCCGTACGCGACGGCCGCCGCGACGATGTCCTCGACCATCCCCATGGCCGAGGGCACGACGAGCGGATCGGAGGCCAGCACCTCGATGATCCACAGTCGCTCGGCCAACCCCTCGTAGAGCGAGCACGCGGCCTCGAGCAGGCGCTCGCGCGGATCGTCGGGGTACTCCCGGCGCGGCATGTACCGCGCGTACGACTCGAGCAGGAGCAGCAGCAGTTCGTCCTTGTCGCGCACGTGGTGGTACAGCGCCATCGGCGTGCTGCCCAGCTCCTTCGCCAGCCTGCGCATCGACAGGCTCTCCGCCCCCTCGGCCCGCAGCACCCGGTCGGCGGCGGCGATGATGGACTCCTGCGAGAGACGCGGCGGCCGCCCGACCTTTCGCGTGCGCTCCGTTTCCGTGGGCATCCGGTAATCCTCCCCTATCCGGCTTCACTCCCTGCTGCGATGCTACCCAACTTTGTCCTGCTAGAGAACAAACTACGCTCGAAAAACTCAAAAGCGTCGACAAGGCGCGACAAAGTGCGGTTCAATCTTTTCAGCTCGACAGAAAGAAGCATGCGATGCGGATCGCGCCTCGACCCGAAAACGCCCACCAGGCAAGGCTTCTGCGGCTGCTGCGCGACCGAGGCCCGCAGTCGCGGTCGGAGCTGGGCCAGCCCATGGAGCTGTCCAGGTCCAAGCTCGCGGTGGAGCTCGATCGGCTCGCCGGGCTCGGCCTGGTCGAGGCGGGCGGGCTGGCCGCGTCCAGCGGCGGACGGCGCTCGGCCATCGCCGCGCTGGCCTCGGGCCTGCGCTTCGCCGCCATCGACATCGGCGCCACCTCCATCGACGTCGCGGTGACCGACGGGGAACTGCACGTACTCGGCCAGCTGTGCGAGCCGTGCGATATCCGCAACGGCCCGGCCGCCGTGCTGGAGCGGGCGCTGGAGTTGCTCGGCAAGCTGCGCGGCGACGAGCGCATGGCCGGGCGGCTGCACGGGGCGGGCGTCGGCGTGCCGGGTCCGGTGAGCTTCCGCGAGGGCATGCCGGTCGCACCGCCGATCATGCCCGGCTGGCACAGGTTTCCCGTGCGCGAGGCCGTCGCGCAGGAACTCGGCTGCCCGGTGCTGGTCGACAACGACGTGAACATTCTGGCCCTGGGCGAAATGCAGGCGGGCTCAGCGCATTCCGTCGCGGATTTCCTGCTTGTCAAGGCGGGCACCGGGATCGGCTGCGGCATCGTCGTGGACGGCGAGATCTATCGCGGCGTCTCCGGCAGCGCGGGCGACATCGGACATCTGCGGATCACCGACGACGGACCGGTCTGTGCCTGCGGCAACAGCGGCTGCCTCGAGGCCTACGCGGGCGGGGCCGCGCTGGCCAGGGAGGCGCTCGCGCACGCGAGCCGCTCCCCGTTCCTCACCGAGCGCCTCGCCGCCGCGGGCACGCTGACGGCCACCGACCTGGCCGACGCCGCCGCGGCGGGAGATCCCTTGGCGGTGAACATGATTCGCGAGGCGGGCGGCCATCTCGGGACGGCGCTGGCCGGATTGGTCAGCTTCTTCAACCCCGGACTGGTGGTGATCGCGGGCGGGCTCACCGGGTTCGGGCACCCGCTGCTCGCGGAGATCCGCAGCGTGGTCTATCGCCGATCCTCGCCGCTGGCCACCGGCAACCTGCCCATCGTGCTCTCCGAGCTGGGCGGGCTGGGCGGGGTGATCGGCGCGGCGCGTCTGATCAGCGATCACGTCTTCAGCGTCGCCTGACGACCCGGCGAGGAGTTCGGCCATGAACACCGTGCTGACCATGCGAGGCATCGTCAAGGACTTCCCCGGCATGCGCGCGCTCGACCACGTCGACCTCGAGGTGCGCGCCGGCGAGGTGCACTGCCTGCTGGGGCAGAACGGCGCGGGCAAGTCCACGCTGATCAAGGTGCTGGCCGGTGCGCACCAACCGGATTCGGGCGAGCTGACCTGGCTCGGCGAACCGGTGCGGCTGTCCGGCCCCGCCGCGGCCACCCGGCTCGGCATCGCCACGATCTACCAGGAACTCGACCTCTGCGACGGCCTCGACATCGCCGAGAACATCTTCCTCGGCCACGAACGCGCCCGCGCCGGATTCACCCGCCGCGCGTCGACCGCGCGCGCCGCGACCGCCCTGCTCGACCGTCTCGGCCACGCGGAGCTGCGGCCCGACACGCTGGTCGGCACGCTGCCCGCCGCCGCCAAGCAGGTGGTGAGCATGGCGCGGGCGCTGTCCTACGACGCGCGCCTCATCGTGATGGACGAGCCGTCGGCGGCGCTCGGCAACGACGAGGTGGGCAACCTGTTCCGCATCATCGATCAGCTGCGCGCGGAAGGCGTTGCGGTGGTGTACATCTCGCATCGCCTCGACGAGATCCGCACCATCGGCGATCGGATCACCGTGCTGAAGGACGGACGGACCGTCGCCGCCGGGCTGCCCGCCCGCACCACCGGCACGGCCGAGGTCGTCTCGCTCATGACCGGCGATGCCGCCGAAGCGGTTCTCGCACAGGACAACCCGCGCGTGGAGCAGCGGGCCGAGGTGCTGCGGGTGACCGGACTCGCGCTGGCGGAACGATTTCGGGACGTCTCGTTCACGGTGCGCGCGGGCGAGATCGTCGGCCTCGCCGGGCTGGTCGGCGCGGGCCGCTCGGAGATCCTGGAGACGATCTACGGCGCGCGGCGGCCGTCGGCGGGGCAGGTGCTGGTGGACGGCCGCCGCGTGCGGCCGGGCAGCACCACCGCCGCCGTCGCCGCCGGACTCGGGCTGGCGCCGGAGGAGCGCAAATCGCAGGGGTTGTTCCTGCTGGAATCGGTGGGCCGCAACATCTCCGCGGCCTCGCTGCCGCGCTACTCCCGGTTCGGCTGGTTCGACCGCCGCGCGGAGCGCACCGACACCGGCGGCGTGCTCGCCCGCGTCGGCCTGCGCCCCGCCGACCCCGACCATCCCGTGCGCGGACTGTCGGGCGGCAATCAGCAGAAGGCGGTGCTGGCCCGCTGGCTGCTGGACGACTGCCGGGTGCTGCTGCTGGACGAACCGACCCGCGGCGTCGACGTCGGGGCGCGCGCCGATGTGTACGCGCAGGTCCGCGGCCTCGCCGAGCGGGGCGTCGCGGTGCTGATGGTCTCCAGCGAGCTACCCGAGCTGCTCGGGCTGGCCGACCGGGTGCTCGTGCTGCGCGACGGCGAGATCATCCACGAGGCACGCTCGGCCGAGCTCGCCGAGGCAGGCATCATCGCGATGATCATGGAAGGAAGTGCGCTGTGATCGATCGGACCCGCAGCACGCCCACAGCCCGCACCGACGCGAAAACGTCTGTGGCGCAACCGCTGTCGAAGCGCAGAACCGGCCGCGGCGAGCTACGCAAACACGCGACGCTGATCGTCGCGCTGCTCGTGCTGCTGCTCGTCGGGGCGTTCACCAAGGGCCAGGACTTCCTCAGCACCGGCAACATGATCACCATCCTGACGCTGGCGTCGGTGATCGGCGTGGTGACCGTCGGGATGACGTTCGTGATCATCGGCGGCGGCATCGACCTGTCGGTCGGCGCGATCATCGCGCTGGCCTCGGTGTGGTGCACCACGACCGCGACGCAGTCCTACGGCGTGGCCGGGATGGTGTTCAGCGCGCTGCTCGTCGGCCTGGGCTGCGGGTTGCTGAACGGCGCGCTCATCGCCTACGGCCGGTTGGTGCCGTTCATCGTCACCCTCGCCACCATGGTGGCCGCGCGCGGGCTGGCCGAGCAGATCTCCGGGCGCCAGTCCCAGCTCGTCACCACCGATCTGCTCGCCCTCGCCCAGGACCGGCTGCTCGGCATTCCCCTGCTCGTCTACCTGTTCCTCGTCGTGGTGGCGGTCGGCTGGATCGTGCTGGAGCGCACCACCTTCGGGCGGCGCAGCGCGGCCGTGGGCGGCAACCCGGAGGCGGCGCGGCTCGCCGGCATCGACGTGCGCCGCCACACCCTGCTGCTCTACGCGGTCTCCGGGCTGTGCTGCGGCATCGCCGCCATCATGCTCACCGCGCAGACCACCACCGGCACCAGCACCAACGGCCAGCTCTACGAGCTGGACGCGATCGCCGCGGTGGTCATCGGCGGCACGCTGCTCAGCGGCGGCTTCGGCACGATCACCGGCTCGATCCTCGGGGTGCTCGTGTTCACCGTGATCGAGGATCTGTTCATCCTCAACAACCTCGAACAGCCCATCCAGGCCATCGGCAAGGGCGCGATCATCGTCGCCGTCCTGCTGTTCCAGCGCTTCGGCCGCGCACGCGCGGTGCCAACCCTCACCTGATCCGCACGAACCGAGGAACCCCATGAGTACCACCGTCTCCGTCCCCCGCCGCGGCATCCTGCTGTCCGGCCTCGCCGCGGGCGCGGGCGCGCTCGCCGCGGCGTGCACGTCCAACGACACCAAGTCCGCCACTCAGGTGGCGGGCGGTACCGGCGACAACTCCGCCGCCGGAACCCGTGTGCGCGTGGCGTTCTCGGCGCCCGCCGCCGACCACGGCTGGACCGCGGCGATCACCCGCAACGCGCGCGCCCAGGCCGAGAAGTTCAGCGATCTCACGCTCGACGTCACCGAGGGCACCAACGACGTCAGCCGCCAGATCGAGCAGGTGCAGACGATGATCAACCAGAAGGCCGACGTGCTGGTGATCCTGCCGTTCGACGGCAACGCGCTCACCGAGATCGCCAAAAACGCGATGGCGGCGGGCATTCCGGTGATCAACCTGGATCGGGTGTTCGCCTCGGCGCTGGCCTACCGGACCTGGATCGGCGGCGACAACTACGGAATGGGCGTCAACGCGGGCAATTTCATCATCCGCAAGATGAAGGACGCGGGCCGCACCGATCCGGTGATCGTCGAGGTCGCCGGCATCGACAACCTCCAGCTGACCCAGGAGCGCAGCCGCGGCTTCCACGACGCCCTCGCCGCGGCCGGATTCCGGGTCACCGCACGGCAATCCACCGACTTCACCGCCGCGGGCGGCCAGCAGGTCGCGAGTCAGATGCTGCAGGCGACGAAGAAGATCGACGCCATGTGGAACCACGACGACGATCAGGGCATCGGGGTGCTGGCCGCGATCAAGCAGGCCGATCGATCCGGCGAGTTCGTGATGGTCGGCGGGGGCGGCTCGGCCCAGGCCATGCGCGAGATCCAGTCGGGCAACTCGCCATTGCAGGCCACCGTGCTCTACAGCCCGGCCATGGCGTCCTCGGCGGTCGCGCTCGCGCGGCTGCTCGGGCAGCGCCGGGCGCTCGGCGACCTCGCCGAACACGATGTGCCCGCGAAGATCACGACGTTCTCCGCGGTGGTCACCAAGGACAACGCCGAGCAGTACCTAACCAACGGCTACTGACGAACGG
>NZ_BAGH01000574.1 GCF_000308715.1 Nocardia tenerifensis NBRC 101015 | reverse complement strand
AGGCGGGAGTCGAACCCGCTGAAGACCGCTTTAGAGGCGGGTGCTCGGCCGTCGAGCATCTGGGACCGATGGGGGGTGACCGGCTCCCCTCGCTGCCGGCCACCCCATCATGGCCGATCAGGCCGCGTCCGGGTCGTCGATTCGGTCCCGCAGTCGGGCATTCGC
The DNA here is from genome assembly GCF_000308715.1 of Nocardia tenerifensis NBRC 101015. Classification (GTDB taxonomy): domain Bacteria; phylum Actinomycetota; class Actinomycetes; order Mycobacteriales; family Mycobacteriaceae; genus Nocardia; species Nocardia tenerifensis. Next base: position 20,486 of record NZ_BAGH01000574.1, on the reverse strand, counting down.
GACCGCGGCCCTGGCGGCGCGGTACTCCTCGGCCGTCAGCGATCGCCCGAGCTCGTCGAGCGTGCGCAGCACGAACCGTTGCGTGACGACGCGGCGGTTCAGCACGTCGAGCGCGGTTTTCTGCCGCCACACCTTGCGCTGCAGCCAGCGCGTGGCCGTCGGCAGGTCCCAGGCGAGCTGGGCGCGCAACGCGTCCCGCTCGGCGGCGAGCTCGACCAGCTGGGCGCGCAAGTCGCTCTGCTGAATGTCGATGGAATCAGTCATGTTCTCACCTCCCCTCGTTCGGCGAAGGTGAGAGGAAGGTGGGCGACCAGTCGCCGGGCCGCCGGCTCGAACGCGGCAGCCGTCAGCGCACCGCCGAGATCCGGCTCATGCACTCGGGCCAGCCGATACCCGGCCGCCGCGGCATCGCCGCACAACCAGCCGAGGGCTAGTTCATCCGGCGCGCTGAGCACCACCAGAACATTCGAGGCGGCATGCCAGTCGACGACCAACTCGGGATAAGCGACGGCGAAATCGAGCGCGGCGTGAACCGCCTGCGCGACCTGCGCCCCCGGTGCGAGATCGGCCCGGGTGACCAGGTAGAAGCGGCGAGGAGAAACCTAACGGTGTGGCACGAGCCCAATGCTAACCCGACGGACCCCACCGCACACCCTATTTTCGGAGCAGCGCCTCGGCCGTGACGACGGGGACGAACGTATTGTCGGCATCCAGGATGAGGCGGCCCAATGTCGCTCGGGCGTCGGGCATTTCGGCGAAGGTGGCCAAGCGGGGGTCAGCGGGTGGCGCGGTGGCGGCCGGGCGTGGTGCCGACGAGGGCGCTGAAGGCCGTGATGAAGCTGCTTGGGTTCGCCCATCCGCAGGCGTGCGCGACGCGGGTGGTGTCGTGGCCCTCGGCGAGCAGGATGAGGGCGTGGTGGACGCGGAGTTGGGTGCGCCACTCGTAGAAGGTCATGCCGAGTTCGTGGTGGAACAGGCGGCTCAGCGTGCGCGGGCTGGCCCCGATCGCGCGCCCGAGTTCGGCGAGGGAGGTGTTGTTCGCGGGCTCCCGATACAGCAGCTCGGCGATGGCGCGCAGGCGGTCGTCGCGCGGTTCCGGCAGCTGAAGTGGCTGCTCGGGGGCCTCGTGGAGTTCGTCGACGAGGACTCGGCGGAGACGGACGCGCGCCGCGCGCTGGTGCTCGCTCGGCGCCTGCTCATGCCCGCGCGGGTCGGTAAGGCTGAGCAGGATTTCGCGCGCGAGGTCGGAGGCCGCGAACACCGCGGGGTGTGCGGGCGCGAGCCGGGCCAGCGATGCAGGCAGGAAGACGATGCGCATATCGGTGTGGCCGTGCGCGCGGTGCGCGTGCGCGAAACCAGCGGGCGTCCACGCGATGCGGTTGGCCGGCACGATCGAGGTGCCGCGCTCGGTGCGCACCGACAGGACGCCGCGGGCCGCGTAGACCAAATGCCCACGGGGATGGGCGTGCATCGAGCTCGTCTCGCCCGGCGACCGCAGGTGTGCGCCGCCGGCGGGCCACACCACCGAATCGGCGCGGGAAGGTTGGCGGCCGACGAGCATAAGTTGGCATTCTATCGGTGGTCGGCCGCCCCGCGTCCCGGCGAGAGTGAAGGCATGCGTGACGACCTACATTCGAGCAATCCGACGATGCGAGCGGCGGTCTGTGTCCGCCCCGGCGGTCCGGAGGTGCTGGAGATCCGTGAGCTCCCGATCCCGGCGGTGCGGCCGGGCTGGAGCCTGGTGCGAATACGAGCCGCGGGCTTGAACCGATCGGAACTGCGGACCCGCCAGGGACATTCGCCGAACGTGCGGTTCCCGCGGGTGCTCGGGATCGAATGCGCTGGCACCGTGGCGGTCTCCACCGATCCCGCCCTGCCGGATGGCACGACCGTCGCCGCGGTGATGGGGGAGATGGGCCGCGAGTTCGACGGCGGCTACGCCGAATACGCCTTGCTGCCGAACGCACTGCTGATGCCGCTCACCACGACCCTGTCGTGGGAGGTGCTGGCCGCACTGCCCGAGACGTACTTGACGGCATATGGCGCGTTGGAGGCTATGCAGGTAGCGCCGAACACCCAGTCCCGCTTGCTGATTCGAGGCGGTACGTCATCGGTAGGGCTGGCGGCCGCCTCTATCGCGTCCGGGTACGGCCTCGAGATCGCCGCAACCACCCGGCAGCACAACAAAATCGGCGCATTGACCGCCGCCGGCGCCGACCACGCGCTCATTGATGCCGGCTCCCTGACGGCCGACGTGCGCGCGATCTGGCCCGACGGCCCGAACTATGTGCTGGACCTGGTGGGCGCGAGCACGGCGGTGGACTCGCTGCGCCTGGTCCGCCGTGGCGGAACGGTCTGCGTGGCTGGCTCGCTCAGCGGCTGGTTGATCCCGGACTTCGAGCCGATAGCGCGTATCCCGTCCGGCACCAAGCTCACGGCTTTCCACAGCGACAATGCGAAAGGCAGCGCGGGCGCGCCGGTCTTGCAGCGGATTGTGCGCGCGGTGGAGGCCGGGGTCTATCGCCCCACTGTGGACCGCGTCTTCGCTCTGGAAGACCTCGTCGAGGCCCATCGATACATGGAGAGCGACGCGGCCGCGGGCAAACTCGTCGTGGTGCCCTGATCAGTTGTCGGCCAGCGCATTTCGACGTTGAAGAGCGCGATGGTTCAGCGCGTCGAGGATGCGCTGCCAGGCCGGCGAGGCCTCGGAAATCCGCGAGGAGACCAGCTTCGACGACCTCGGCGGCCCGCTCTCCCGCTCGTACGCGATCTCCCACGCGTCCAGCTCATCGATGAGCCGATCCAGGCGTGGGTCGTTCGGATCCCAGTCCACCGCTTGATCGCACGCCAGATACAGCCGCGTCGTCTCGGGGTCGTCGAAGGCGGCGTTCTTCTCCCGTACCCGCTGCGGCACGGCCTGAGGATCCAAGGCGCGCATGAGGATCCACGCGTCGCGTTCCAGTTGAATCCTGCGTTCGCCGATGCCGAGGCCGCGCATCCGGTTCAGGACGGCGACCACCTCGGGCGGCAGGACGAGGCTCTCGCCGCCGGCCAATTGGGCTATCCTGCTTCGGTATTCGCCGAGCTGGTCGATCTTGCGGCGCAGTTCGGCGTCGATGTCCACGATGGCCGAGGCGAACTCGGCGGGCTGAGCGTGCAGCAGGGCGTCGATGCGGGCCAGCGGGACGCCGGCGTCGGCGAGGGTTCTGATCCGGATGAGGTCCACCGCCGCCTGCGCGCGGTAGCGGCGGTAGCCGGAGGCGTCGCGCTCCGGCTCGGGGAGCAGGCCGACCTGGTGGTAGTGCCGAACGGTGCGCACGCTCACGCCGGCGGTCGCCGCCAGCTGGCCGATCTTGAGCACCGTCCTCCTCGCGTCTGTTGTGAAACGTGCATGAGTCTAGTGGTCGGCCGCCCGGTCGAGGACATCGCGGATCGCCTGGACCACCGCGTCGGGGCGGTCGAAGCAGAGGCGGTGATGGAAGGTGTCGGTGATGAGGCGCTGTTCCCCGTGCGAGACCTCGGCGACCAGGGCGGCGTCCATTCTCGTCCGGCCGTCGTGCCGCTCCTGTTCGGCGGCGTCGTTGCCCAGCACGCTCAGGGCGACCACCGGAACGTCGGGCAGGCTCGGCCCGTCCCGCAGTTCGGCGGCGAGGTCGGCCAGCCCGGTGCGCTCGCCGACGCCGACGCGCAGCCATTCCTCGCTCACCTTGGCCTCGATCAACGCCTGCCGCACGGGCTCCGGGTAGTCCGCGTAAAGCTCTTCACTCATCTCGCGAATGGCCGGGTGCATGTGGACAAGCTGCGTCACGTCGGGCGCCAGCCGCTCCGCCTCGGCCAGACTCGCTGCGGGCGGCATGAATTCGTCCCAGTCGCGGTGCAAACCGTCCAGCCAGACCAGCCCCGCCACCTCACCCGGGTACAACTGCGCGAACCGATACGCATAGAACGCGCCGAGCGAGTGCGCCGCGAGAACATAAGGGCCGGTGATGTTCTGGGCACGCAGCAGGTCGTGCAGCTCCGTCGCCACCGCGGCGGCGGTGCGCGGCAGCGGCAGGAAATCGCTGTAACCCGTCCCGCCCCGGTCGTACACCACCGCCGTGGTGAACCGCGAAACCTCTTGTTGCACACCGAAATAGTCCAGACCCACCGCGCTCGCGCCCGGCAGGAACACCACGGCAGGGCCGCCGCTGCCCGAGCGATGCGCGAAGATGCGTCGTCCGTCGATTTCTTGAAACCCGCCGACCGGCGGTGCGGAGACGATGTCGTTGCTCATGCGACAAGGGTGCAACCCTGACGCAGCGTCAGGGTCAAGCCGACCGGTCAGCAAAAGCCGAGCGAAGAACCGCGCGGTCACTGCTCCGGCTTCGGGTCAGGGTGCTCGTGCACGGTGAGCAAGAGGTGGTCGAACTGGGTGCGCACCTTGACCGGTGCGCCGTCGAAGGCGTCGATCACGCCGATGAGTTTGCCGGCGAGCACGCGCAATTTGGTGTTGGTCTCCTGCGAGCGCCACTGCAGGACGCGGAAGGCCTGCTCGGCGTTGATGCCGTAGACGAACATCAGCACGCCTTTGGCCTGCTCGATCACCGCGCGGGCCTCGACGAACTCGGGCAGGGCGGCGTCGAGGGCCTCGCGCTTGTTCTGGTCGAGCCCCGCGGTCAAATCGACGTAGTAACCGGCGGTGCCGGCGGTGGCGCCGGTGTCGTCGTGCAGGCGGTCGCCGACGACCAGGACGTGGTGCATGGTCCCGGTGGTGTCGATGATGCGGTGTCGCGAGCAGAACGGCTCACCGCGGCGCACGGCGGCGGCCAGGGTCTCCGCGACGGTGTCGCGGTCGTCGGGGTGTTTGTGCGCGAGTAACAGTTCCGTGGTCGGCGTGACGGTGCCGGGTTGATAGCCGTGGAGTTCGGCGACCTGATCGGACCATTCCCAGCGTTGGTCGTCGAACCAGAACCGGAAGGTCCCGATCAGGTAGGGGCTGCCCTCGGCGATCTGCGCCAGGGTCGGTTGGCCCTCACTGGTGGCTGAAACAGTCTCGGTCACCGGTTTATTATTACTCCTCACCAGCGACGACGATGACTTGGTCCGGGTAATTCCGGGCCGGCCTGTCCATCCGTGCCGACAAGCGGGGCCGCCGCCCTGCATCGGGTGCGTCGCCTCGTGCGCGAGCAATCACCGGTCGATCCGATTGCGCACGCGCCGAAAAGCTTTGGGAGAAAAAAGAGTACTGTTGAGGGTCACAGAGTCGTCCGATTGAGAACCCTGACATGGGTGCGGCGGTTAGGGTTTCATCCGAGGGGGATGAAGCTTTGTCATGCTTTGGTGAAATGACTATCCGGCCGGGTGTTCTGTCCTACCGCGGCGGATTGTCTCCGGCGAGAATGCACGCCCATCACTCGGTTCAGGTCTTGATCGCCCGGCAAGGCGAGTTCGTCGTGTCGGATGCCGCGGGCACGAAAGTCCCGTGCCGGGCCGCGGTGATACCCGCCGACGTCGCGCACGCGGTCCCGCGGGGCGTGGCGAACGGCGAAATGGTCCATTTAGCAGCGGAATCCGAGGACGGCGTCGAGCTGTGCCGCTCGCTGGGGCGCTCGCGCTGCGCGGCCGCGTGGGTGGCGGCGGGCAGCGCGCTGGTCGAGGACCTCGGCGACGACGAGTGGTGGGCAGACGGATTGCCGTACGCGCGGTCGAACGTGCGTCACCCCGCGCTCGCCTCGGCGCTGCGCCTGCTGCCCGAGCTCATCGAGGCGGGCCCGGTTCGGTTGCGGGAGACGGCCTGTGCCGTCGGCGTGTCCGAAAGCAGGCTCTCCCACCTGTTCTCGGAGGAGATCGGGCTCGCGTTCCGGCCCTACGTGCGCTGGCTGCGGATGAGCCGGGCCATCGATCGAATAGCGCTCGGCCACAGCCTCACCGACGCGGCGCACGCGGCGGGCTTCTTCGACGACGCGCAGTTCGCCCGCGTGTGCGACACGACCTTCGGCCTGTCCCCGGCCCTGCTGATGCGTGAGATGCGGCTCAGCGTCGAGTCGTAGCGGATGCGCCGCGGCTCCCCTCCCGCCGCGGCGCCCGCCCGATCAATCGAGACAGAACTCGTTGCCCTCGGGATCGGTCATCACGATGTGCCCGAAGCTCATCGGGGGAGCGGGCTCCGCGCGATGCACGCGGGTGGCGCCGAGCGCGACGAGCCGCTCGCACTCGGCCTCGAGCGCCGCCATCCGCTGCTCGCCCTGCAATCCGGGTGCGGCCCGGACATCGAGGTGGACACGGTTTTTGGCGACCTTGTCCTCGGGCACCTGCTGGAAGAACAGCCGGGGGCCCACGCCCTCGGGGTCCTCGATGGCCGATCGCGCATTGCGCTCGCTCTCCGGCACGCCGACACGCGCGAGGAACTCCTCCCACGCGGCGAACGGATCGGCGCCGTCGGGCAGGTCGACCCCCGGCGGGCCGGGGACGACATAGTCGAGGACATCGCGCCAGAAGGCCGACAGCGCCCGCGGGTCGTGTGCGTCGAAGGTGATCTGGACTCGGCGGCTCATCGCGGCGCTCCGTTCGTGTGCAGGTAGAGGTCGCGCAGCAGGCAGACCTCGGACAGGTGGTGGATCAGTTCCCGATGGATGTGTAGCACCAGGTCGGCCATGGCGAGCTCGGGGTGGGGTTCGCGCTCGCCCATCGAGGTGCGCAGCCGCGCCTCGCCGAGGCCGCGCACCCCCGTCAGCCAGCGGTCGACCTCGGTATCGAGCTGGTCGAGCGCGGTCGCCGCGTTCTCGGCGTACTCCCAGGTCTCGTAGGACGCCGGGGGCGCGCCGAAGTGGATCGCGTTGCGCGCGGCGAGAACGCCGACGATCACGTGACCGAGGCGCCAGGCGATCGTGGTGAAGGGCGCGGGATCCGGTTCGGGAAGCGCGAACTCGATGGTCATCGCGCCGCTGCCGCCCTGCACCGGCGCGGTCGACGTGCCGCGCGGCCGCACGCTCCACGCGTTCGGCACCGGGGACCAGAAGTACTCCTCGTCGGTGAGGCCGGCGAGACGTGCCCTGAGCTGGTGGTTCCAGTGGTACTCGAACTGCTCGCGCAGCGTTCGGGTCCAATCGAATTCGTCCATGCGCTCACCCTGACACCCCTAGCGGACAGAATCGGTCCGCTATTGTCGATAGGGAGGAAGATATGGCACAGGGAGACGACCGAGACACGACCGAACGGGTGCTCACCCTGCTCGGACTGCTGCAACAGCGCCAGATCTGGACGGGACCGGAACTCGCCGATCGGCTCGGCGTCACGCCGCGCACGGTGCGCCGCGATGTCGAGCGGCTGCGCACGCTCGGATATCAGGTGCACGCGGCGCAGGGCGTCGGCGGCGGCTATCAACTCGGACCGGGTCCCGATCTGCCGCCGCTGCTGCTCGACGACGACGAGGCGATCGCGACCGCGGTCGCGCTGCTCGTCGGCGCGGGCAACGCGGTGGCCGGGGCGGGCGACGCCGCGCTGCGAGCGCTGACCAAGCTCGATCGGGTGCTGCCCACCCGGCTACGGCACGAGGTGCGCGCGCTGTCGGAGTCCGTGGAGTCCTTCGCGGGCGGGCGCGCCCCGGTGGATCCGGACACGCTCATGACCTTGGCGCGGACCTGCCGCGACGAGGTCGAGGCGGGGTTCGACTACCCGTCCAAGGACGGAGTGCGGCGGCGGCGAGTCGAGCCGTATCGGCTGGTCGCCTCCGATCGGCGCTGGTATCTGCTCGCCTTCGACCTGGATCGCGACGACTGGCGCAGCTTCCGTGTCGACCGGATGACCGAGGTGTCCGCGCGAACCTGGCGCTTCCGCCCGCGCGCCGCGCCCGACGCGGCGGACTACGTGCAGGAGGGCGTCGCGAGCCGGGTGTACAAGCATCAGGCGCGTTTTCTGGTGCACGCGCCCGCGGAGGTGGTGCGCACGCAGGTTCCGGCGTCCGCGGCGGTCGTGCGAGCGCACGGCAGTGCGCACTGCGAAATCGTCAGCGGCGCCGATACCAGCCTCGACCCGGTGCTCATGCACGTGCTGCTGCTCGGGCACGAGTTCGAGGTCCTCGACCCGCCGGAGCTCGGAAAGCGTTGCCGCGCATTGGCTCACGCGCTGCTGGCGGCGGGCGAACGATCACGGTGAGCACTTCGGAGTTCCTTGCCCGGCGCGCATCAGGAGCCGGCGCAGAGTGCGAGATCGACTATCGCGTTGAGATGGCCTGTGGTCTCACCGCTTTCGGGGACCTGGTTGACGCTCACGGTGACGGCGCGCCCGTCGTCCGTCGCGCCGCCGCGGGTCTCGAAGCCGTCGATATCGCCGCCGTGGCCCCAGCCGACCGTGCCGCACGAGAGCGGATTGGCGAGCAGGCCGAGACCGTAACTGGCTGACTGGCCCTCGATTCCCAGGGGGACAGTACGTTTCATCTCCTCGAGCTGTGCGGGAGGCAGCAGTTCGCCGCCGAGGAGGGCGTTGAGGAAGCGGTTGAGGTCCGCGCCGCTCGACACCATCGCGCCCGCCGCGCCCGCCGACGTGACGTTCTGTTCGGTGTAATCGACCAGCTTGCCGTCGATTCGGGCGTAGCCGCGGGGGTGTGGCCCGCGGATGTCGACCTCGTCGGCGTCCGGATAGTAGGTGTCCGGCAGGCCGAGGCGATCGATGATGCGGTGGGTGATCTCGGCGCCGATCGAGAAGCCGGTGATCTTCTCGAGCACCATCCCGGCGAGGGCGTAGTTGGTGTTCGAGTAGGTCCACCGCGCGCCGGGCTCGAAATCGGCGGGCGCGGTGAGGGCATTGCGCACCACCTCGGCGATATCCGTTCTGCCCCAACGGATCCGCTCATCGTGGGTATCGATCTGGCCCGGTTTCGGCGTTGTACCGAATTCTGCGGCGTACTCAGGGATGCCGCTGGTGTGCTGCAAGAGGTTTCGGATGGTGATTCTGTTCCCGTCGATGCCGGGTCCGTGGACCACGCCGGGCAGGTATCGCTCCACCGGCGCGTCGAGCTCGACCTTGCCCTCGGCCGCCAATTGCAGCATGACCGTCGCCACGAAAGTCTTGGTATTGCTGGCTATTCGGACCCGAGCGTTGTCCTGGAAGGGTGTGCCCCGCTCGAGGTCGCCGACGCCCGCCGTCGCGGTCCAGGCCTTGCCGTGCTCGGTGCGCACGACCTGTGCGCCGGGCAGGCGATCCACCGAGATCAAATCGTGCAGCGCGGCAACGATTTTCGCGCGGCCAGGCTCGGCGGCGGGCTCGGCGTGATCCGTTCCCCCGGAGTCGCACGCGGCGGCCAGCGCGACCACCACTGCTCCGGTTGCCACCGCGATGGCCAACGATCGATCAGAAACCCTGATGCGCAAGTTGTTTCCCTTCTGCTGCCGACGCAGCCACGCTACGAGAAGCGCGGTGCGCCGCCCAGACGGCAGACACCCTTCTTTCCGGTGGTGCTGGCACCACCGCTAGCGGTGGCCGTTGACCGGCAGCCGGGCTTCGACGCGGAAACCACCCTCGCGCGTCGGGCCTGCGTCGAGGCGACCGCCCAATCGCGTCGCCCGTTCCCGCATGCCGTCGAGGCCTCGGCCGCTCCCGTGGTCGTGCCGGACGCCGCCACCGCCGGGATCGGTGATCGTCAAGGTCAACTCTCCCTTGGTGATTCGGAGGTCGATCGTCGCCCGTCCGGCTCCGGCGTGGCGCACGACGTTGGTCAGCGACTCCTGCGCGATGCGGTACGCGGCCTCCGCGACCACCGGTGCGACGTCGATGTCGCCGTGCCGGTGCACGGTCACCTCGACCCCGGCCTTCGAGATCGACTCGGCCAGCCTGTCCAGGTCGGCGAGGTCGGGCGCGGGCGCGGCGTGGTGCCGGTCGCCGTCGATCGCGCCGAGCAGTCGTCGTATCTCGTCGAGCGCTTGTCGCCCAACGGTTTCCACCGCTTCGACGGCCGACCTCGCCTGCTCGGGGTGGCTGTCGAACACGTCGTTGGCGGCGGCCGCCTGCAACACCATCAGCGAGACGGTGTGCGCGAGCACGTCGTGCAGTTCGCGGGTGATCCTGGCGCGCTCCTGCAACACCATTCGTCGAGCCTCGGACTCGCGCCGGGCCGATCTGGCCCGGCCGAGCGCGCCCCAGCTCCACGCCAGGAGCGCGGCGCCGGACCAGAGCAGGGCCTGCGGCCATCGGTCCGTGGCGCCGAGTGCGGCCGTGAACAGTCCGACGGCCGCCGCGAGTCCCCACAGCGAGGTGCGGGCCGGGCTCAGCCAGGCGAGGGTCGTCAGGACGAACAGGGAGACGCCGGGCCCCGACGGCACGTGCAGTAGTTCCAGCGCCGCACCGATGACGAGCGAGGCCATGGCGACCCAGAGCGGTCTGCGATCCATCCACCAGACCACGGCCACCTGCGCTGTCGCCAGCGCGATCAGCGCGAGGCGACCGAGCGGGGTGGTCTGCGGCACCGCGAGCATCATCGCCGCGACCGCCGCGAGCGTGCCCGCCACCAGCAGCGCCCGCCACCGCCGCGACAACCGCGTCTCGAACAGATCCGGCACGCCGCCGACGCTACCGGTCCGGTGGATCAGTCGACGCCCGACGGCCGGGGCCGGACCAGGCCGAGATCGTAGGCGAGCACCACGGCCTGCACCCGATCGCGGAGCTCGAGCTTGCGCAGAATGGCCGAGACGTGGGTTTTGACCGTGCCTTCGGTGACGGCGAGCTTGGTCGCGATCTCGGCGTTGGAGGCCGCCTGCGCGATCAGCGTGAGAACGTCGACCTCGCGGCTCGTGAGGTCGGCCAGTCGCGGAGTTCGCTCGCGTTCGCCGCGGGTCTCGGCGACGAAACGGTCGAGCAGACGGCGGGTCACCCGGGGCGCGAGCAGCGCGTCGCCGCCCGCCACCACGCGCACGGCGTCGACCAGTTCGGCCGGCCGGGCGTCCTTCAGCAGGAAACCGGACGCGCCGGCTCGTAACGCCGCGTAGAGCAGCTCGTCCTCGTCGAACGTGGTCAGCGCGATCACCGACGGCCGGTGCGGTGACAGCGCGAGTCGCCGCGTCGCCTCGATACCGTCGACGCCGGGCATCCGCAGATCCATCAGGACGATATCGGGCCTGGTCTCCTCGGCGAGCCGGACCGCGTCCGCGCCGTCGGCCGCCTCGCCGACGATCCGGCAGTCCGCCCGGGTCTCCAAGATCATCCGCAGCCCGGTGCGCACCAGGGCCTGATCGTCGGCGATCAGCACGGTGATCGTGCGGCCCGCGGCGTCGGTCATGTCAGTCTTTGACCGGGTCGGCGCCGTCGCGCTTGGTCAGCGAGTCGCCCTCTTGCAGCGAATTCCACAGCGCTTTGTTCACCCGGATCTTCACCGTGCTCCCGTCGTCGAGCCGGACGAACAGCCGGCGATAGAGGTTCGATCCGTCGAGCAGACCCCGCGATTTCTTGACCACCGTGCCATGCCACTGCTGCTGCGTCACCTGTACTCCTCGCCTCGTTCGATACCGCCCCGCTGGTGCGTGGCGTGCGATCCAGTCTGGTCAAGGCCCGCGCCGCGCACATCATCTCGCAGCGGTACTTGTCTCTCTGTCGAAAGTCGGAGACGTCAGCGTTTGCTGCCTTGTTCCAGGAGGTCGAACGCGGTCTCGGCGCGGTGCACGGCCGCGGGGTAGGTGTCGTCGGCGCTCCGGCCGGAGCGGATCGCCTGGGCATTGTGGAAAGTAAGGACGCGCTGGGCGCCGAAGACCTGCGCGGCGACGAGGTGGGCGGTGAATTCGTCGTTCGGTTCGCCGGCGTCGAGCAGGGCGGCGGCGAGGTCGCGTTCCTGGTCGACCATGTAACCGGCCAGGTGGGCCATCAGGGCGGGCGTCGAGTAAAGCAGGTTGTGAAAGGTGACGGCCTCGGGACCGTCGTTGAGTCCGGTGAGCGGATTGCGCTCGGCGAGCAGGTCGAGGAAGTGCTGTCGGAGGGCGCGCAGCGCGGAGGTGCCGGGCGGACGCTCGCGGACGACGGCCGCGGATCCCCTGCCGCCGTTGATGAATCGGCGCAGGACGAGATCTTCCTTGGTGGGGAAGTAGGCGAACAGGGTCGGCTTGGACACCTCGGCGGCGGCCGCGATATCGGCGACCGAGACGCCGTCGAAGCCCGACTCCCGGAACAGGGCGAAGGCCGCCTCCGCGATCGCCTCGCGCGTGCGGCGCTTCTTGCGCTCACGCAGTCCGGGTTCCTCCATGGCGTCAGGCTAGTCAAAATTGATTTGGCCTACAAATTGCCCTGGTTATATAGTTGACCGAGTTAAGCTTTTTCGCTTCACGGAGGGGGTTGATCGACTATGCACCGAAGAGATGACGCCCAGGTCGAGCCCGAGATTCGGGTCGAACGCGACTATCTGAGCGCCTGCCGAGCGGCCCTCGCGCGCATGCGGGAGGAGGCCGTCACCGCGCTCGCGACGGGCAAGGGCGAGGGCGACGCGTTCGACAAGATGCAGAACTTCGCGGCGCGTCAGTTCCACAAGAAGCAGATCGAGGAGCTGTCCGGCCTCGACGACGTGCCGCTGTTCTTCGGCCGCCTGGACTTCCCGTTGGGTGACGTCTACGACGAAATCCGTTCTCTCGGTTCGCCTTCCGACGCACCGGACAGCGATCGTGTCTACATCGGCCGCCGCGGTGTCAGCGACGAGGCCGGCGAGCTCATGGTCATCGACTGGCGCGCCCCACTCTCGCGCGCCTTTTACGAGGCGAGTGCTCAGGAGCCGATGCGGGTGCGGGTGCGCCGCCGGTTCGGCTTCGACCACGGCGGCGAGCTGACCGCCTTCGAGGACGAATCGCTTGATGAGCGTTTCGCGCAAGCCGACGGCGGTGATCTGCTGGCCGCGGAGATCGAGCGGCCACGCAAGGGGCCGATGCGCGACATCGTGGCCACGATCCAGCCCGAGCAGATGAGCCTCGTGCGTGCGCCGCTGGAGCGGACCCTGTGTGTCCAGGGCGCGCCGGGCACCGGAAAGACCGCCGTCGGGCTGCACCGGCTGGCGTATCTGCTGTTCACCGAGCGGGAGCGGCTGCGGCGGGAGGGTGGCGTGGCCGTCATCGGGCCGAACCGCGCGTTTCTCGCCTATGTCCGCAACGTGCTGCCCGCTCTGGGTGAGGTCGAGGTGTTGCAGACCACGATCGACGAGCTCACCGACGCGGGCGTCGCGGTCACGCGCGCCGAAGACCCAGGGGCGCAACGGATCAAGGGCGATGCCCGGATGGCGGAGGTCATCCGGCGGCACCTGTGGTCGCGCATCCGGCCGGTCGAGGAGACCGTGCGGGTGAAGCATCTGCAACGCACCTGGCACCTGTACTCCGACGAGATCGCCGACGAGCTGGCGGCGGTGCGGGAGCGGGGGACCGACTACCGCGGCGGTAGCGAATTGCTCGCTCAGCGACTGGCTTTGCTCGTGGTGCGTCAGATGGAGCGCGGCGGGCACTCGGTCACCGCGAGCACACCGACTCAGCTGAGGCGAAACCGGGCGATTGTCAGCGCCGTTCAGCGTATGTGGCCCGAGACCGATGCCGTGCGCGCGGTTTTCGAGCTGCTCACCGACTCTGACCTGCTCGCCCGCGCGGCCGATGGACTGCTCTCCGCCGAGGAGCAGCTCGCTGTTCTCGTCCGGCCGCGTCCACGCGGTCCCAAGGGGATGCGCTGGGCCAGTTCCGATCTCGCGCTGATCGATGAGGCGGCGGCCATGATCGAGCGCCCGGCGAAGCTCGGTCACATCGTGGTCGACGAGGCTCAGGACCTGAGCCCCATGCAGATTCGCGCGATCGGCCGTCGCGTCGCGGGCGCCTGCACCGTCCTCGGCGACCTGGCCCAGGCCACCAGTCCCTCGGCCGCCGAGGACTGGGCCGCGGTCCTCGGCCACCTCGGTCGGCCGGACGGGCAGATCGAGGAACTGACTCGGGGCTATCGTGTTCCGGCGCAGGTGATCGACTACGCGGCCCGACTGCTCCCGCATATCGCCCCGGAGTTGCGCGGGCCCGCCTCGTATCGGCAGTCCGCCGATGCGCTGGTGATCACCCGGGCGGCGACGGAGCAGATGTCGGGGACGATCGTCGGGGCGTGCGCCCGCGCGCTGACCGAGGAAGGGTCCGTCGGGCTCATCGCCGCCGACCGCGACATACCGGAGTTGCATCGGCTCCTCACCGAAAACGGGCTGGGGCACGTCATTCTGGGCACCGACGAGACGGGCATCGACTCGGTCCGCCTGAGCCTGGTTCCCGTCACCCTCGCGAAGGGGCTCGAGTTCGACACCGTGCTGGTCGTCGAGCCCGCGCGCATCGCCGAGTCGGAAGAGCGTGGGCTGCAACGGCTTTATGTCGCGCTCACCCGAGCGGTCAGCAGTCTCCGCGTCATTCACGCCGACGATCTGCCCGAGCCGTTGGTGCGGGAGCCCGCACTGTGTTGATGTGGGCGCTATCGGGTGGGCAGCGCGCGCAGGCGCGGGATGGGGGAGGGGAGCAGCCAGAGGCATGCCGTGAGCGCGCCGAGGACGGCCGCCCACAGGGTGGGGCGTAAGCCGATGATGCTCGCCAGCGCGCCGCCCGCCAGCGAGCCGAGCGGGCGGGCACCGAAGTTGACGGTGCGGTACGCGCCGGACACGCGGGAGCGCAAGGCATTCGGGGTGACGGCGGTGCAGAGGGAAGCCACCGCCACGTCCAGCCACATGACGCCCACGCCGGGCCCGAACTCGGCGGCGGTGAGCAGCGCGACGGCATCGGTGCCGTGCGCGGCCGGAATCAACAGCATCGGTGCGGGGAAGGCGACGCAGCCGATCAGGAGCGTCGGACCGACGCCGATGCGTCGGGCGAGCGGGCCCGCGGAGAACGCTCCCAGTACCCCGCCGAGCGCGCCGGCGCTCAAAACCATTCCGAGCATGCCTGATTCGACGTTCAGGACGGTGGTGGCGTAGAGGACGAACTCCGCGGCCACCACGAAGGTGAAGAAGTTGACCGTGGCGGTGGCGGCGAGGGAGGCGCGCATGATCGGTGACCGCGCGATGAACCGGCAGCCCTCGGCGAGCTGGCCGCGCGCCGGTCGCTGTGCGGGCGGTTCAGTAGGTGCTATGCGGGACAGAGTAAGTGCGGAGACGGCGAACGAAGTCGCGTCGGCGAGCAGGGCGAACGGCGCGGACAGTATGTGCACCAGGACACCGCCGATGCCGGGGCCGGCGATCTGCGACATGGCGCGGCTGCCGCTGATGAGCGAGTTGGCCGCGATATATCGTTGCGGCGCAACGAGGGTGGGAAACAGCGGTGCGTTGCATACGTCGAAGAGGACGGAGAGCGTGCCCGCGGCGAAGGCCACGACGTAAAGCTGAGTGAGGGTCAGTCCGTCGACGAGGAAGGCCAGCGGGATGCTGGCCATGAGCGCGCAACGACCCAGATCCGCGGCGATCATCACCCGGCGGCGATGGGCGCGGCGGTCCGCCCAGACTCCGGCGTGCAGTCCGAAGAGCAAGTGCGGCAGCCACATCGCCGCTGTGAGATAGCCCATCTGTGCGGCGTCGGCGTGTGTGACGACCACCGCCACTAGAGGAATCACCAGATACGAAACCTGATCGCCGAGGCTCGCAATCGTCTGGCCGGTCCAGTAGCGGCGGAAATCCACCTCTCGCAGAAGTTCTGGGACGAGCCTGCTCGGTTGGTGCAGCGGGGCGTCGGCAGGCATGGGTGCTACTCGGTGGACCTGCCGGTGGTGTCCACCGGAAAAGCCAACTGCAACAACGCAACCGGCCTCGCGTGCGCGGGGCGCTTGCTCGGGTCATCGATTCGTTCCAGATACGGCCGCATCAACTCCTGGAGTTTCACACCCAGATCGCGTAGCTCCGCTGCCGTCAGAGGCAGTACCGTGTCGCCGAACCGGGCGGCCTCCTGCCACACGGCGGGCTCCTCGGCGCGTGTCTGGATCCAGCGCGCCATGAGCTCGAAATACCTTTCGGCGACAGCCAATTCGAGCGCCTCCGTGGCCGCCGGGTCCGGACTCCCGACCTCCCAGGTCGTGACCATCGCCGTCGCCCGCCACGGTTTCTCCCGCCCCCGCCCACCCCCCGCCTCCTCCACCAGCCCGTACTTCGCCAGCTGGCGTAGGTGAAAGGAGCAACTGGCCACGCTCTCACCGATAGCGTCCGCGGCCCGCGTGGCCGTCATCGGACCTTCGCGGCGCAGCAGCCCGACCAGCGCCAACCTCGTCGGATGCGCGTAGGCGCGCAAGGCTCGCGGGTCGGTCAGCTCGATGGAGTCGGGCAGTTGCTGGTCAGCCACCATATAAAGATATCTTTAGAAAGAAGTCTTTACAAGGGGATCCGCACATCCCGCGAACGGTCGATCTGTCGGCGTGTGCTCGAAACACGCAGCGCAGCAGTGGTTTTGACGAGTGTCGGTGAGCCGTCCTATCGGGGCTGCTCCGACAACCGCATCGCGAGCACCATACCGGGCCACGTTCCGACGGTGATCTCCTGCACTGGAGAGAACCCATAGCTCTCGTAGACCTTGACCAAGGCGCCATCACCACCAGCGAAACAATCCACCCGCAGCAGATCGATCCCGCGCTCCGCGGCCTCCGCCATCGCGCGCCGCATCAGCGCGGCGCCGATGCCGCGGTGCCTGCGCGAGGTGAGCAGAAGATTGACATAGAGCTCCCGCTCGTCCACCTCCGGCACGTATTCCTGCCGCTTCTCGGTGATCACCAATACACCGACGACCGACCCGTTCTCATCCTCCATGACCCGCATCCCGCTGCCCGTCGCGTGTTCGCGAATCATGGCCGCGCGCCGCTCATTTCCGGTCCACGGAGCCGAGCCCCACTGCTCGGTATTGCCGCGCCGGTTCAACCACACCACGGCCTCGTCACCAAGCGCCAACACTGCCGAGACGTCCCCGACCCGCCCCTCCCGTATGCGCATGCTTCCCTCCTACGACATGGCGTATCAACAGCGTATGCATGCCGAATCTCACCACATCAAGAACACAGCCACCTGCGGGTGGACCCTTCGCAGTGTCACCTACCGACAGTGAATCCCGGCGCGACCCAATCCCGCACTCCCTCTCAGGGCCCGCACTCGCTTTAGGGCCCCATAGAGGGTGCGGATCCCGAAAGAGAGTGCGGGGTTACGCCGAGTGCCGTCTCGTTCGGTCAGACGCGGTGTCACGGCGTTGAGGTCGACGCGGTGCCGAACTGGTGCGCGCCGATGACGGCGCGCAGAGTGTCATCTGCATGGCGCGAGTGATCCGGCACGGATCACCAAACGTGTGGGCCAGACGGTATTCGACGAATTCCAACTCGACGAGTCGGTATGCGGGAAGTCTGAAGGTGTGCGGCAAAGGAATTCCATGCACACCTGCTACCGCGCCAGCGGGCATCGCGGCAGTGACCGCAGCGCTCAATTCTGCTGTGGACTGCGCGGCGCTCGGTCCTATCGTCAGTGACGCAGCGCACATAAAGTCGCAGGTATGGGCGTTCGCTATCTTATCGTGCTCTTTACGGTCTGCGCCGCGTTCTTCTCTGCCGCGCCGTATCCCCCTGTTGCACAATCGGTTCCGGACGCGGGCGACGCAGGAGCGGCGTGGTCCGCCGCTTACCACGAACCGCCGCGCTACCCGAACGTGTACATCGACTGGGACGTGCCGATCACCATGAGCGACGGAACGGTGTTGAAGGCCAACATCTATCGCCCCGCCGACGCGTCGGGCGCGCCGATCGGCGAGCCGACGCCGACCATCCTCAACCTCACCCCGTACACCAAACTGGTGTGGAACATTCTGGATTCGGCCATGTCGATTCCGGTGGTGGGCGACGCCCTGCTCCAGCTGTTCCGCGACTTCGACCTCACCGGAACACCTTTGGACGGCCTCACCGATCTCACCAAGGCCTGGGGCACCGGCCTGCCACGCAATCTTACCGTGGACCGGAACCTGATCCGATCCGGATACACCCAGGTCGTGGTCGATGTGCGCGGCACCGGGTTCTCTCAGGGCGTGATGGAGTTCTTCGGCGAGCGCGAGCAGCGCGACACCCTCGAGGTGATCGACTGGACCGCCGAACAGCCCTGGTCCACCGGCGATATCGGCATGAGCGGCGTCTCGTACTCGGCGGTCAACCAGATCCAGGCCGCCGACAAGCAGCCGCCCGCGCTGAAGGCGATATTCCCGGTGGTCCCCGGCAGCGATCTGCTGCGCGACATTCTGGCACCGGGCGGCGCGCTGCAGGTCGGATTCGTGCCCGCGTGGCTGATCGGGGTCAATGCGAGCAAGCTCCTGCCCGACCTGCTCTCCATCGCGCAGGGTCGGTTGGACTGGAAGTGGCTGGCGGACCGCGCCGCGAGCCCGATGACGTTCTTCGACATGCTGTTCGCCGCGCTCACCGTGCCCGAGGTCGACCAACTGCCCGACAGCGTGCGCGCACTGCTCGACGACCACAGCCCGCTGCGCGACGGCATGCTCTCGCATCCGGACCGGATCCGCACGCCGACCTTCATCGTCGGCGCCTGGCACGACGTGTTCACCAACACCGAACCCGTGATGTACCAGCGGATTCCGCTGCCGCCCGGGCAGAAGCAGCTGCTGATGGACAACGCCTACCACATCAATGTCGGCGCGGACTTCGGCGAGCCGGGCTTCCCGCCGCGGCTGGATGTCTTGCAGCGGGCCTGGTTCGACAAGTGGCTCAAGGGCATCGACAACGGCATCGACGGATACGGGCCCGTCACCAGCAAGCAGATCGGCGGCGGCTGGACGAGCACCGACCAATTCCCGCGCGCCGGAGTCGAATACCGGCGCATGTACCTCAGCGCCGAATCCAGCGGCACCGCAGGCGCGAGCGTCCACGACGGAAGCCTCACCGCCACCGCCGATTTCACGCCGGGGCGACTGACCGTCGCGCCGGGCGTGACGAGTATCTGCTCCAACGACACGGCCGTCGTGACCGCCGGCGCGGCCTCGATCCTGTCCGGCTGCGCGAAAGACGCACGCCCCCATGAACTCAACGGCCTCACCTTCACCAGCCCGCCCGTCATCGAGCCGACGCTGCTCTCCGGCCCGGTGAACGTCCACCTCAACACCGTGCTCGACGCCGTCGACGGCTACTGGACCGCCACGGTGAACGACGTCGCCCCCGACGGCCGCTCGACCGTACTGGCGACCGGCCAGCTCACCGCCTCGCTGCGCGCCATCGACCCCGACCAGAGCGAGCGCTCCCCGAACGGCGATCTGACCGCACCCTATCTGCGGCTGACCCTCGGCAGCCGGCAACCGGTCGTGCCCGGCGTTCCGACGGACCTCGACATCGGGCTCACCTCGATCGATGCCGTGTTGCATCCCGGCCACCGGCTGCGGGTGGATCTCTTCGCGAGCAATCTCCCGAAGGGCCTGCCGCTCATGCCCATGCTGATCGACAGCGGTCTCCGGCCCCAGCATCTCGAGCTCGACCCGAACGCACCGAGCTTCGTCAACGTGCCGATCGGCGGCCGACCAGGCTGGTAAGGCCCGACGGCGTTTCTGTCGGTACCCGGTGCGAGACTCCGTGCATGCGATGGGCGGTGGTCGAGACGGGCGACGGTGGCGCGCGTCTGTGCCCGCTGGATCAGGACGGCCGCCCCGCGGGCCCGGTGCTGTGCGAACCGTCGCTCGCCGAGGCGGTGCGTTCGCGACCCGAGGTCGAGCGGTGGGTGTGGCGGTCGACCGCGGAGATCTACCGGTCGCTGCTCGCGGCCGGGGTCCGGGTCGAGCGCTGCTACGACGTGCAGGCCGCCGAGGCTCTGCTGATCGGGCACGAGGAGGGTCAGTCGGGCCAGGCCCGCTCGCTGGCCGCGGCCTACGCGCGGCTGCACGGACTGCCCGTCCCGCCGGACGCGCCCGCGCGGGCGGCCGAGACCCAGCCCTCGCTGTTCGAGTCGGGCCGGGTGCCGCTGCCGCCGGGAACGGACGAGTTCACCGCCCTGCTCGAGGTCTACGCGGACCAACTCGTCAGGACCGCGAAGGCCGAGCATCCGGAGCGGATGCGGCTGCTCGTCGCCGCCGAGTCGGCGGGCATGCTGGTCGCGACCGAGATGTCGCTGTCCGGCATTCCATGGCGTGCGGACGTGCACCGGGAGTTGCTGGATCGACTGCTCGGTGAGCGTTTTCCGGGCGGGCTGGAACCGCGCCGGATGGCGGAGCTGGCCGACGAGGTGTCGCGCGCGTTCGGCACACGGGTGCGGCCGGACCTGCCCAACGACATCATCAAAGCCTTTGCGCGCGCAGGGATTACGCTGTCCTCCACTCGGAAATGGGAGCTCCGGCGCGTCGATCACCCGGCCGTCGCGCCGCTGCTGGAGTACAAATCGCTCTACCGGCTGCACACCGCCAACGGATGGTCCTGGCTCGAGCAGTGGGTGCACGACGGTCGCTTCCGACCCGAGTATCTGCCCGGCGGAACGGTTTCCGGCCGCTGGACCACCAACGGCGGTGGTGCGCTGCAGATTCCGAAGGTGATCCGGCAGG
>NZ_BAGH01000575.1 GCF_000308715.1 Nocardia tenerifensis NBRC 101015 | reverse complement strand
CACCGACCCGTCGGTCCCGCTGATCTTGACCGGGGCGGCGAGCCAGCCGCTCGGCTGGGACACGTCGGTGCGCGTCGCGTAGAGCTCGCCGTTCGTGGAGAGGAAGACGACCGCGATCCCGCCCGGCCCGTAGGCCAGCGCGACGGGCTGATCGGCTTCGTAGTCGCCGACCACGCCGCCGCCGACGCGGGCGAAGTTCTCCAGGCTGATGGCCACCGACGGCCGCCACACAGGCGGATTCGCAGTGGGATCGTAGGCGGCGGCGCGCAGTTGCTTCTTGTCGGTATCACCCCAGACCAGCGTGGTACGGCCGGGCTGGCTCGTGGCCGCGGTGAGCTGCCCCGCCCACGGCACCGGCTGGTCCAGGCCATTCACCGCGGTCCACCCGGACCAACCGGCGACGCGCGGATCCTTGGCCAGGTAGGCGGTCGTGTCCCGCAGCGCCATGAGTTTGCCGACACCGAGGCCGAGGAGCATCTCGGCGCGCTCGTCCGCGGTGCGGTAGCTCATGCTGTCGTCGAGTTCGGCCTGACCGCCGGTCACCCAGCCGGAGTCGCGGAGGGCCGACTCGTAGCCGGAGGCGTGGTCGAAGCAGGTGGACCAGACGTGGAACGAGTCGCCGCTCACCTGCCCCTTGACCCGAGGCTCGATGGCCTGATCGGCCTTCCGCACGATCCAGTCGAGCCTGTCCGCATGCCTTTTCAGCTCGGCCCGGGTGACCGCGTTGGCCCGGTACTGCGGGTTGAGCGCGGCGATGACCCCGATGCGCACGACGAGGGTGTACGAGTACGCCACCACGGCCAGCCGATAGTCGAAGTGCGGATCCGGCGAGTTGGGGTCGGGCCGGAAGTAGAACGAGTCGCCCTCCAGCAGCGAGTTCACCGCCAAGCGGGAGTTGTTGTCCGCGTTCGCGCGCAGGGCCGGGTCGGTTCGGCCGCCGTCGATCCAGCTCGTGAGCTGATCGATCGCCGTGCGGCTCTGGCCGCGGAAGGTGTCGAGGTTGTGCTGCAACTCGAGGATCGCGGACTGCTGCTCGACGCTGACCGCCCGCTTGACCTCCTCGAGCAGCTGATCGATCTGCCCCTTCAGCGCGGTGAAATCCTGGTGCAGCACTTCGAGTTTCGCGAGGATCTTGTCCTCGGCGCTCGGGCCGGCCGGGGTCAGGAAATTGATGATCTCGTCGTAGACTCCCTTGGCCGTCTTCGCCGCGGCGTAAACAGCCAGTGCGGTGCTGATCGGTTCCGTCATGCCGCTCCCCTTCCCGAAGAATGACCCGGCCTGTCCGCGGGCACGCGTCGGCCGGGTCGATGCCCGGTCCACCGTGCCCCCGCCGACCCCGGCGGGGAAAGTGAACGGTTCGGCCAGCGAACCTCCATTCGGGCATCGGCCGGTCGATGAGTTTCGCGGCGGCCTCTCGTCTCTATCCACACACCCCCGGATCCAGAGGAGAGCATCATGACCGCCACCTACACCTTCGACGTCTTTTCCACCCTCGACGGCTACGGAGGGGTCGGCGGAGGCGACTGGGGCGGCTACTGGGACAAGCAAGGGCCGGAACTGCTCGACCACCGCCTCGCTCTTTTGGCGTCGGAGCAGCGAATGGTGTTCGGACGCAACACTTATCAGGCTTTCGCGCAGATGCTGGGCGCCGACACCGAGCAGACGGTGCACGACCCCTGGGTCACCCGCATGCGCGAGCTGCCCGCGACGATCATCTCGACCACCCTGCAGGGCCCCCTCGACTGGCCGGACGCGACCGTGGTGCACGGTGACGCCGTCGACGTCGTCGCCCGGCTCAAAGCGGAGTCCGACGTGCCGTTGCGCTCGCACGGCAGCCTGTCGATGAACCGGGCCCTCATGGCCGCCGGGCTCGTAGACCGCGTGCAGGTCACCCTCTTCCCCGTGATCACCGGGCAGAACGGCGCGGACCCGATCTTCGAGGGGGCGGCCGACTTCGACCTCGAGCTGATCGAGAGCCGGATCTTGGACGGGCACATCCACGAACTCGTCTACCGGCCCACGCTGCACCCGTGAAGGTTCGCCTTCTGACAAACGCACGCGTCGGGGTGCGAGTCGCGTGCGGCGGCCGGCGCTCAGTCCGGTCGGAAGACCACGCTGATGAAGGTCTCGACGTGGCGGCGGATGTCGTCGCGGGCCTTCTCACGATCACGGTCCGACGCGTCGGCGTGCAGGTGCAGGACCCTGGTCAGGCCGATGAAGCCGGTGAAGGACATGGCCAGGTCGTCCGGTGCGGCGAGATTCGCGGGGATCAGGCCGGCCTCGATCCAGCGGGCGAACAAGCGGCTCACCGGGGTTCGCATGGCCGAGACCGCGTCGCGCAGCGCGGAGCTGTGCAGTAGGCCGTCGCGTGCCATCACGCTGATCAGTAGCCGGGCGTCCTCGCGCTCCCACTCCTCGAGGACGACGCGCACGAGCTCACGCAGATACCGCGGCGGGTCGGTGTCGGCGAGGACGTCGTCGCCGATCATGTCGAGGGGGTTCCTGGGGCCGAGCGTATTGAGTACGGCGTCGAATATCGCCTGCTTGCTGGCGAAGTGCGCGTAGAGCACGCTCTCGCTCAGCCCCACCTCGCGGGCGATGGACCGGATGGACGTCCCGGCGAAACCGTTGCGGGCGAACAGTTGCAGCGCGGCGTCGAGCAGCGCGGCCTTGGTGTCGCCGGCGTCCGCCTTCCTGGGCCGTCCCGGTCCGCGCCGTGGTGTCGTCATCGGACTTCCCCGCCTCCTCGCCGCGGCGAATCCCCTTCGTCCTCCGCAGTTCCCGGCGTCGCGAGGTGCTGCGCCGGTGCCGAGAGGTGACCCGGCGGCTGAACGCGATGGACGAGGTCGTGTCGGCGACGGTGTACCGCGCGATCGCGATCCAACCGTCGGAGGTGAGCCCGCGCTTCGACGTGATCGTCCTGATCGAGACCACCACCCCGGATACGATCGCCGCCGTGCGCGCCGTCCCGGAACTCCAGCGGCTCGGCGCCGACTTCGTCATGCCGGCCCGCAATATCCGGCGCCTCGGCGACATCGACCGCGCACCGTCGGGCACCTTCCTGTTCAACCACTTCACCTCCGACGATCCGGACCGCGCGTCGCGATACTTCGACTCCGTCGCCGGGTGGTTCAGCCATGACGCCGAGGTCGACGACATCGCGCTGCTGGGCCCGCTGGACGCCGCACCGTACGTCTTCGTGAATCAGGTCCGGCTGCCCGGCACGCTGGCGGAATTCATACGCGCGCTGCTGCGGCCGAACTTCCGGCACGCGGTATATCGGAAAATGCGGGCGAATCAGATCGGGTTCGCGTCCATCGTCTGCAAACCACTCCCCTAGTCGAATATCGCGGGACTAGGCGTAACAAGCGCGAGCGATAAGCGATGTGTTCCAGACAACATCATTTCAGGAGGTTCGGAATGCTATCTGCGAAGCGACTCGTCGCGGGTGCCGTTGCTTCCACCGCGGCGGCGGCCACTGTGCTCGCCGGCGGCGGCGTGGCCCAGGCCGACGTACCCGTGTGGGAGGCCAACTGTCACGTCTACAACATCTTCAATACCGGCGGCATGGCCAATTGCGAGCTGCCGACCTGGCACCAGGTCAAGCTCACCTGCGTGGCCTGGCCCATCCCCTTCACCTACTGGAAGTACGGCCCCATTCAGTATGGACAGAACCAGTCGTGGGCCAGTTGCGACTCGTTGAACGCGCTGGTGAATGTCGAGGTAATCCAGGCGTAGTTCGCATTCGGTTATGCCATTCGAATCAGAGAAACGATGAACCGCATAGGTTCCGGAATGACGGGGAACTGCGGGCGGCGTCGGTGGGAAAGTGCGCCGCCACCAGTTCCCGTGCCAGACCATACTTTTCGGGGGCACGTGCGCGCGGGGCGAGTCACTTAGACTTGATACCTCTTCACTTCTGAATTTCCTTTCCCCGCAACAGGAATTCACGCGATGGTCGACTATCGCCGGACCGCCGAACGACGGACCATCAAGTCCAGGAATCGATCCGGCGCGCTGGCCGCCGCCGCGGCCGTAAGTTCGATCGCGACGGCGATAATGGCGGCCCCGGCCATCGCGGCCCCCGCGCCCACCCGCACGGTGGACAGCGGCCAGCGCATCAACGCCGACGGCTCCGTCGACGTCACCGGCACCTATACCTGCAGCGGCGGCCAGACCGACATCCTCGTTGATGCCCGTCGAGCAGAGTCGTATGGCTGCATTCCATGATCAGCAAGCGACCATATGACTCTGCTCGATAGCCAACTCGTGCACCGGGCAGTTACAAGGAGGGCTCGGTGAGGGCTGCGTCGACGGCTTCGATCGAGGCTCCGTCGATCCAGTTGGCGTGGAAGCCGGAGGGGACGCGGCAGGGCAGGTCGATCGTGGCGATCGGGGCGGCGGCGACGTCGCGGGAGTCGAGCACGATCAGCTTGCTCATATCGCGCTCGGTGTCGTAGAGCAGGTGCAACAGCCAGCCGTCGTCCTCCGCGGCGCCGCGTGGCACGAAGACGGCCTCGGTCGGACTGCCGCCGGTGCGGTCGTAGTCGTGGACCACGGTGGTGTCGGTCAGCAGGTCGTGTTTGAGAATGCCGGTCGGCTGGCGCTGCGCGATGGCCTCGGACGAACCGGTGATCGCGTAGTAGTACCTGGAGTCGGCGGTGACGGTGCGCGGGTCCAGCCGGGGCAGCTCCTGCATACGGTCGGTCAGCTGACGCTCCCGCACCGCGCCGGTGACGAGGTCGAGATCCCACTCCCACAGCAGACCGCCGCCGCCCGCGAGGGGGTCGTCGGAGTGGTCGAACATGCGCTCATACCTGAGTGCGCGCAGGAGAATGTGGTCCCCGCTCGACGCGGCGGTAACCGCATGCAGCACAAAGCAATTGGTTATCTCGAACCATTGGATCGAGCGAGGCCCGTCGTCGCGGCGGAACACGCCGATGCGCGCCTGGTGACGGCGATCCCATCGATAGGGAAGCTGGCCGCGGATCGCAATGGACGGTTGGAATCGGACCGGCGAGTCGAAGAAGATCACGTGTTGCTCGGTCAGCGCGATGTCGTGCACAAGCGGCCTGCCGCCGAATTCGATGCGCTCACTGCGTTGTACGCGAGCCTGCGGGTCGATGACGAGGTACTCGCCCCAGGTGTGCAATGGCGTGTGGGCGATCATGATCAGCTCGCCGGTGTTCGGGTCGAGTTTGGGGTGCGCCGAGACTCCGTTGGACAGGCCAGAATAGAGCGGTGTGTACTCCACTGTGTCGAGCGTCGGGGTCAATCGCGCTGGGAGGCAACCAGTTTCAACCAAGGCCAAGAGCAGATCGCCGTGGCAGATGACATTGGTGTGGACCACATCGCTCAGGAAATGGCGCGGGCCCGGCGGGCGCGGCTCGCCCATCGCACGGCAGACTCGCCGGTCGCGGATCCAGCGGTTGCGGAACCAGTCGGCTCGCCCGCCGGACAGGCGCACGCCGGAGACGAATCCGTCCTGTCGAAACCACGCGTAGTGGCGGGCTCGGTATCCGGTAGGCGGCACAACGGGATTCGGCCCGATATAGGTGAACAAACCGTCGAGCTCCTCGGGGAGTTCACCCTCGGTAGGCAGAGACAACTCGGTGCGCTCGGTGTACACCGGTGCGTAAGCGCCGGTCAGATAGGGATCGGCAGCCATCTCAACCTGCTCTCTGGGGAGAATGCGTCTCGACGCGAGTGGTATGGCCGGGAATTCGGCGCAGCGTAGGTGAGCCGACCGGCAGTCGACGGTGAATTTCTTGATGGCAGGCCAGCACGAGGCCATCGACGATCAATAAGCTTGTCAGCCAGAAGAACACATATTCTTCGATCGGCAGGCCCAGGATTTTCCAGCCGGTGGTGTACTGGGTCGAGATCGACCAGGTGCCCTGGCCGATCGCGATACGGTCGGCGAGCCAGAAGTACGCGACCGGAGCCAGCGCGAACAGCCGCAGCACCCGAAACCGACGCAGAACATCGGCCCCCACCGCGCGCTGGATCGCCAGCGGAATTCCCACGAGCACCACCATCGACCCCTGATACAGCAGGCGATCGGAGGCCACGGTCGCCACGGCACCTGCGATGATCAATGCCATCCATAAACACGTGGCGCTCACACGAGTCAGGGGCGCACGAGCCCACGGCCACGGCCCGGCCGGGTTGTAGCCGTCGACTCGGTGAGCCAGCAGCGCCAGCGTCCAGACTCCGACGACGAGCACCTGCGCCGCCATGAAGCCGAGCTCTTCGACCGGGACACGAAATACTCTGGCGCTCACCGAGTTCGGCGGAGTCGTCCAGGCGCCTCGACCGATGATCCAACTGTCCCATGGCGCGGTCCACATGACCGCGACGACGACCAGCACAGCGAGCACACAGCCGCCTATGCGCAATGTCGATCCGAACCCCTTCGCCCGGATTGTGTAGATGGCGACCAGAACCGCGACAGCCAGCGCGGGCAGGAGAAAGGCCGCCAGAAAGTGTGCGTAGGTCACGACGGGGCTCCCATCCGTGGGGCGGTTTCACCGGAAACACTTCGGGCGCTTCGGTAGGCGGGGATGGCCACCGAGAGTCTTCGACGCAGACTCACGGTGACCCGGCGCCGCAGGATGTCGTGGTCCGCGGCCTCGATCGCGTCGAGAATGCCCGAGTACAGGGTGTGTGCGATCTCGATACAAGGCCTGCTTCCGGGCTCGAGCATGCGAATACCGCCCCAGGCATAGGCGTAGATATCGCGTGTCCGGGCGATCTCGAATCGGAGCAGTCGGCGTACCGAGTCGCTGGCGTGCTCGGCGGCGAGGTCGTCGGTCGTGACTTCGAATCGCCGAAGGTCTTCTTGCGGAAGGTAGACGCGGCCGCGCGCGAGATCCTCTCCGATGTCACGCAGGAAGTTTGTGAGCTGGAAAGCCCGGCCGAGCGCTTGGGCCCGCTCGTAGGCCTCGTCCTCGAGTGGCCCGAGGATGGGCGTCATCTGTAGTCCGATGACCGCAGCCGAGCCGTACATGTAATCGTTCAGTTCACCGAAGGTCGCATATCGGGTAACGGTCAGATCTTTCTCCATCGATGTCAGAAACGCCGTCACGTGGTCGAGCGGGATCTGCCAGGTGCGCAGCGTGTGTCCGAGCGCCCGGCACACCGGGTCGGACCCGGAACCGCCCTCCAGCTGCTCTGTGACGGCGGTTCGCCATCGCGTGAATTCCTCGGCGCGCGACGCGGGATCGCTGTTGTCGACGATTTCGTCGGCGTAGCGCGCGAAACCGTACAGCGCGTGGACATACGGCCGTTTCCAGCGCGGCAGCATCGTGGTGGCGAGGTAATAGGTGCGGCCGTATTGCGCGTGCAGCCGCCGGCAGTACACGTAGGCGGCGCGCAGGCATTCGCTCTCGATTCCCGCCGCGTCGAGAATCTGGGTGTCGGCATGGCGCATCGTTCACCCCTCCGCACTTCGACGGTGCCCGATAATGCGTTCGGCGGCCAGGCGGCCACTGATCGTCGCCATCGGCACGCCGACGCCGGGATGGGTGCCCGCGCCCGCCAGCACCATGTTTCCGCCGAGCAGGTTGCGGGGCCGGAAGGGGCCGGATTGGCGGAACAGATGGGCGGTGCTGAACGGGGTTCCCGCCGGGCAGTCCATGGACAGCCAATCCGCGGGGGTGATGGTGCGCACGACGTCGAGGTCGTCCAGTACTTCCCCATAACCGTTGCGCGACAACACGTTCTGCATATAGTCGCGCAAAGCGGCGCGCTCGGCCGACCAGTCGATGTCTCCGGTCTGCAGGTTGGGCACGGGGAACAGGGTGAAGTAGCAGTGCCGCCCCTCCGGTGCGAGATCAGGATCGGTGACGGTGGGCGTACTGACCAGAAAGGATGGGTCGCTCATCGGTTTCCCCTCATCGATGAGCTCCTCGAAGGTGGACGTCCATCGGCTTCCGAAATGAATGCTGTGGTGCGCCTCGGGTTTTCCACCCGCGCCGAACAACAGCAGCAGACAGGACGGCGCGTACTCCAGGCGTGGAAACGAACGTGGCCGACGACCGAGCAGGGTGGGCAGGGAGACCGCGGGGTCCGCCGTGATCACGGCCGCGTCGCCGGGAATACGCTCCCCGGAGGCCGTAATGGCCGCGCGGAAGCGGCCTTTCGGTGAGGTCTCGAGCCGGATCACCTCGTCGTCGTAGCGGAAGCGCACCCCCTTCGCCTCCGCCGCCGCGGCCAGCGCGCGCGGTAAGGCGTGCATGCCGCCTCGAGGCAGCCAGGCGCCGCCCGCGGTGTCCATATAGGTGACCATGGAGTACATCGCCCGCGCCGATTGCGGCGCGGTCCCGACATACATTGCCTGGAAAGCGAATATCTGCCGCAGCCGCTTGTCCTGGAAGTATCGGTTGACACTCGCTTGCAGACCGCCGAACCCGCCGAGGGCCGCCAAGCGGGCCATCGCCAACGGCGCCAAACTCCCTATGCCGTCGAGGTTTCGGTCGACGAAAGCCGGGAAGCCGCAACGGTATACGCGTTCGACATGGCGGCGGTAGCGCAGATAGGCGGCGGCTTCCGTACCGCCGCATGCCCGTTCGATCTCCTCGGCGGCACGCTCCGCCTCACGGAAGACGTCGATGTGGGTGCCGTCGGGAAAGTGCGCACGGTAGGTCGGTTCGACGGGCAGTAGCTCGATCCAGTCGCGGGTCTGCTCGCCGACGGCCGCGAACTCCGCGTCGATGAGTTCGGGCATGGTGAGCACGCTGGGGCCGTAGCCGAGCCGATACCCCTTCTCCTCGAAGACCGCGGCTTTACCGCCGGGCGCAGAAGTCTTCTCGCACACGATGACTTTTCTCCCGGAGCCCGAAAGATACAGTGCCGCAGACAAACCCGCGAATCCCGCGCCGATGATGACTATTCGATGTGTCGGACTATCCATGATGCGGTCGGTGCGCATTCGATACCTCGATGGTTGGCCGTTCCGATCGTCGCTTCTGGTGCTATCGGCGCTCGATCGGCACCGGACGAGGCACGCCGAGGGTGGCGCTCATCGTGTCGGCCAACAGGCCGAGGTGGCGACCCGGACGAACGAGACGCTCGAGCCGGTGTGACGATTCGACATCGATATCGATGAGCGCCAGCCGGACGCGTCCGCTGAGTCGCGCCGGGATCTCGTGTAATCCGCCGCTCGGAAACTCCTGCCACAGCAGGAAATTCTTCGCCATCGGCAGGGCCGGACTCAACGCGCGGGCGGAGGCCGTGACCGTCCACGGCGCCTCCGACTTCGATCGGCAGGTCGTCGTGCCGCTGTGGCCGGGCTGTCCGTCGACGGCGACAAGCACCTTCGGCAGGGACCAATTCTTCCTGCCCGCAGCGAGACTGGCGAGGGAATCGACCGCGATGAACGGGCAGTGGAACAGCATGCGAAGCCCGCGCCGGAAAGCCGCCGCGGCCAGTACCTCGCGGTATCCGTCGACGGGGCTGTCCAGATACTCGATGACCGCCCCCATGGTCATCAGCGGGCGGCCGGCGTGCCGACCTGCCGCCGGTAATGACAGGGGCGTGTTCGAATCCGCTCGGCCGAACCAGAGCGCGGCGGTGCATCGGGTTCGCCAGGGCGCGGGCGGAACGAAGTCCGGGAGCTGGTTCGCGATATCCTCCGGAAGCCGGCACTCGGGTAGGCCTGGAACGGCCGTCAATTCGGCGACATTCATCGGCATTCTCCTCTATTGGTCGACCGCCGTTTCCGACCGTAACTCCGTCTCCGTGCCGATCCTCCAAACCGCATTGGTGTCGGGCTGTCCGCCGAATTTGGGACGGGACCCGACGCACACCCTCCCAAGCTCAGAACTTTCTGCGGCCACGCAGAGTCTCGATGTGAATCCCGCAAAGCGGTGCGGATTTCTACGACTGGCCTCGGGCCGCCTCGTCTTCGGTGGCGGCGGGGGTCCAGGCGAAGGCGAGGCTGCCGCCGGTCAGGGCGGCGAGCATGCCGATTACCAGGCCGCCCAGATTCGAGTAGGCGAACGAGGCCACGGCGATCACGGCCGCGGCGATGCCGAGTGCACTGTGCCGTTGCGGACGGATCCACATAGACGCGCCCAACGCCAGAAGGGCGAC
This sequence comes from Nocardia tenerifensis NBRC 101015, assembly GCF_000308715.1. Classification (GTDB taxonomy): domain Bacteria; phylum Actinomycetota; class Actinomycetes; order Mycobacteriales; family Mycobacteriaceae; genus Nocardia; species Nocardia tenerifensis. Next base: position 10,820 of record NZ_BAGH01000575.1, on the reverse strand, counting down.
GCCCAGAACGAGATTCGCCCATCCCCCCGCGCCGGGCAGCATGGGTTCGGCGGTGACGACCGTGGTGGGCACCAGGGCGATCACCAGGCCGCCGCACATCGTCAGCAACCCGCCGCCGAAAGGTCTGCCGCGTCGCCAGGCGTTGAATGCGCGCGCTCCCTCACACCACCGCCTTCTCAGATTCGCCCGGTCGAAGAAGCGACCGCTCATCAGAAGCATTCCGCCACATCGCGACCCATGTCCATATCCGTCCCGGACTGGCTCAAACCCTGAATCGAGGTCCACCGAATAGTGGCGTGCAGCTGCATCTTCAAATCGCGGACATCGATCGGCAGTCGACCGGGGTAGCCCTCGATCAGAACGAGACCGTCCGGCGTCGTAGACACTCCGTCGACAGCCAACGACCCCGCGATCACCTCGACATTCTCGAACGAGTCCATCGCCAGCGACGTTTCGGCGATGCGCACCTGATGACCGGGCTTGGAGGAGATCCGCAACACCTGCGAACCGAACAGGCTGTCCACCCTCCCGGACGCACACAACCCCTCCACCACCGTGTCGTGCAGCGTCACCTTCAGCGCGAAAATCTGCCCATCCGAACGACTTTGGATCGCTTGCGGAAAGATACCGCCCGCCGACGTCGAAAGGTGTTGCAAAGACACCTTGATCGATACTTCCCCGTAGAGCTGAGCGGACACCGGCACCACCCCATAAATCATCCCGGCGACCGTCAACGCAACCACGAGCAGGCCGGAGCAGAACAGCGCCGAGAACCGCCCCCAGCGCGTCCGCGGATGCTGCCCCGCCATCAGATCGCTCAGCACCCGAAACGAGCGGTGGGCCAAACCTTCACGACGTACACGTTCACTTCGATGACCTCTTCCGTCTCGAACGAACCCACGCGGAAATCAGCCGCCCCCGCGCCGGACTCGAGGCACCGCGACACATCCGCAACCGTGTCAGGACCTTGCTGGCGTACCTCTGCATCTCGCGCGTCTGTCGATGGCGGTAAAGACAATCGTAATCTCTTGTGGCACAGGCGTTGGCGGAAACGATCCGTTGGGCATGCGGTCCCGATCGATTGCCGAAAATCAGCGAGTTAGTAGTAGGGGTACCGGTCACCCATATGAGGTCACGGTTGGCTGTCCAGCGTGGTGCTGACGAGATCGATCAGGTCACCGACGGTGGTTACCGTGAACACCGCGTCGTCATCGAGGCTGATGCGGTAATGGTCTTCGAGATCGGTGACCAAGCGCATGAGCTTGACCGAGTCGATGGCTGAGAGGTCGGAGATCGCGTCGTGCGGCCGCACTTCGGTGTCGAGTTCGGTGCCGAACATGCGCAGGACGGTGTCGGTGACTTCGCTGGAGGTGTGGATCCGGTTATGGGTCATGCGATCTGCCTCATTTCGGTGATGAACGACAACAGGTCGTCCACGTCGGGGCTTCCGGGCGAATCGACGAGCTCCCGGACGAGGCGACCGACCGGTTCATAGGCGTCGGTGACATCGAACCGGACACTCTTGGGGGCGCACAGCGACCACCTCCAGTAATCGGTCAGGCTGGCGGTCAGCGGCATCTTGAAGTTCTCCAGCACGTTCTTCAGGTGCGGGAGGGTGCGCGTTCCGTGACGACGCAAATAGGCGGCGACCAGGTCGCGGTAGAGCGCGAAGTGCCTGGCTTCGTCGCGGCCGAGTCGTTGCAGTAGATCACGCAGGACAGGCTCCTGAGCGACCGCGTGGAAGCGCTGATAGAACAGATGGGTGGCCTTCTCTTGCACCATTGTGTAGACGAAGGCTTCCAGGGGAGTGCCCGGCAGTTCCTGAAACTGTTTGCGGCCCTCGGCGGCCAGCTCGCGCAGCAGCTCTTCCTCGTCGGCCAAACCCGCCGCGATCTGGTAATGGGTGAGCGCGGAGGCGTGACGTTCCTCGTCGTAAGCCCACGCCATCAAGAATCGGAAGTATTCGCGGTTGCCGCAGAACTCGTCGAGGTCGATGTCTTCTCCGACGACGGGAAAGTTGGCCAGCAGCGAGGTCACATAGCCGGGGATGTGGTCTTCGATAAACGTCGTGAAGCGGATGACGAATTCATCGGATCTGGTCAGCGCGCCGGGTTCGATCGCGCCCCATCGCACGTCGGCGAGATTCCAGCCGCGGTCGGCGCCGAGCTGCACGGCCGGCTCGACACAGGCGCGGATGTCCATGAACGGCAGCCCCCGGATCGGCTCCTCGGTGTGAGGTGAGGTTGTGCTGCGAGCGGGTGAAACCGTTGATAGGTCTGTCATGATGCTGGATCTCCTTTCGCGTGCGGGTGCGCGGTGACGGGAACGCGGGCGAGGCCGTGGCACAGCACCATGGCCGTCCACGGCAACTGCTCGGGTGCTTCTGCCAGCTGTAACCGATGGGAGTGCCGGGCGAGCGCGAGGAGGACGGCTTGAATTTCCAGGCGGGCCAGTTCGGCGCCCGCGCAGTAGTGACGCCCATACCCGAAGGCCAGATGCGGCGGTCCCGTTCTGTTGGGGATCAGCTCGTGCGGGTCGGGATAGGCCGTGGGATCGTGATCGGCGGTGTCCACCGCGGCCAAGACGATGTCTCCGGCGTCGAGGCGCGCGCCGAGCAAGGTCATCGGCTCGGGTGCGAACCGCCAGGTCGCCAATGGGGCCGAGGATTGCAGGCGCAACAGCTCCTCGGTCACCGCGGCCACCGAGTCCGGTTCGCGCACAATAGTTTCCGCGAGGTGCCGATCACTGAGCACGGTGACCGCGGTGCGGGCGAGCACCGACGCGGTGTTGATGGTGTTGGCGGTGATGAATTGACGCACCACGCCCAAAGCCTCACGCAGGCTTACCTTTCCGTTTTGCCAGGCGACAGCGGCGGCACTCGCCAGATCTGTGTCCACGCTGGAACGCTCGGCGCGTTCACTCAGCAGCTCGGTCAGCAACTGCTGCAGGTCTGCGGAGGCGCGCAGATATTCGGGATCGCGCGGATGGAACGGCCCCAGCAGAGTGCGGCTGCCGGCCAGGACGGTACGCTCGGCGGTGGCGGGGATGCCGAGAACACGGCAGATAACCTTGGTGGACAAGGGTTCGAACAGCTCGCTGACCAGCTCTCCCCCACCGTGTTTCATGATCACGCGCAGCAGATCGCGGGTGTAGTTCTCGATATCGGGACGCCACTGCCGCACAGCGCGCCGGGATAGCAACGGTGTGCTGATCTTGCGCAGGCGGGTGTGGTCGTCGGCGTCGGAACTGATCAGATGCCGGCCGCCGAGTGAGTACCCGTCCTCGGGATAGCGTCGCCCGCGAAACGGATGTACGGAAGGCGGCAGACGCAGGGGGTCTTTCACCAGGTTCTCGTCGGCGAGCACCTCCCGGACGGGTGCGTATCCGGTGACCACCCACACCGGAAGATCGTCCAACACGATCACCCGATCGATCGGGCCCGGCAGGGCGCTGAGCACGGCGTGGATCTCGCGCGAACAACCGTGCGGCACAACGGGTAAGCCAACCCCGGCCGGGCAGGCAAGGCCGCTGGCGGGCTCGGAGGTCACGACGTCGCGCCTCGGGAGTGGGGACGGCGCGACGCACCGATTCGCTCGGCGGCGGAAAGTCGCTGCCATTTACCGCTGGTCGAACGAGTCAAGAAGTGCGGCGGTGCGGGGTGCACCTCGATGCGCGTGGTGCCGATCGTGGCCGCGACCCGCTCGCGAATCGTCTTGGCCAGCTCACAGTGTCGATGTTCGGGCAGATCGGTCTCGGCGATCAGACCGATGCACTCGCCACCGTCCGCGGCGGTATCGGCGAAGGCGACGAGATGGCCGTGGTACACACCGGGCACACGACGGGCCAACTGTTCGACATCGGCGGGAAAGTAGTTGCAGCCGTTGACAATAACCATCTCCTTGAGACGGCCGCCCACATAGAGCTCGCCGTCGAGCCAGAAACCCAGATCGCCGGTGCGCAGCCAGCCGTCGGTGCGCAACATGGAGGTGGCGTGGTCATTGCGGTAATAGCCGGAGGTGACCGCCGGCCCGCGCAGCTGAATCTCGCCGAGCCGGCGTTCTTCGCACAGGGTGTCGTCGGCGACGATCCGCAGCTGCATGCCCGCGACCGGCCTGCCGACACACACGATGCCGACTGCGGCCGGATTCGACGAATCCACCTTCCTCGCAACATTTTTCGTCCCGAGATCGGCTCGGTCCACCCAGGCAGTCTTGGGCACGGTTTCCGGTGTGGGAAACGCGATGGCCAGCGTCGACTCAGCCATTCCGTAGACCGGGTACATCACGGACGGGCGGACCCCGGCGTCGGCGAACACTCGCGCGAAGGTTTCGACGGTCTGCGCCGAGATCGGCTCGCCGCCGTTGAACGCCAGCCGCCACCTCGACAGATCCAGCCCGCGCGCCTTACCCGCCGCGGCGGCGCGGATCAGCAGGTCGTAGCTGAAGTTCGGGCCGGTGGTCAGCGTGCCGCCCGTCTCGGCGATCAGTGACAGAAACCGCTCCGGGCGGCGGACGAAGTCGTGCGGTGCCATCGCGTGGGTGGTGCCGCCGTTGAGCACGCTGGTCAACATCCCGAACAAGCCCAGATCATGGTAGGGCGGCGTCCACTGCACCCACACATCCGTCTCGGTCATCTCGGCCGATACCGCGATGGCGGACAACCCCGCCACAATATTGCTATGGGTCAGTTCCACTCCCCGTGGCGCCATCGTGCTACCCGAGGTGAACTGCAACACGGCCAGATCCGCTCCGGACACCCGCGGAAGCGCCCCGGCTCCGGGACGGTTCTCCGAGGCCGACACAACCGCGAGACCTGTTCGCGCACGGGCCAATTCGGCCGCTACCGCACCGAAGGCGTCATCGGTGACCACCGCACGCAGATCGGCCTCGCGCACCAGCGGCAACACCCGTCGGGCGCTCGATCGAGCATCACTGGGCGCGACCGGCAGTACGGTCGCCACCGCGCCCGCCCGGACAGTACCGAGCAGGGTCACCAGCAGTTCGGACCCGATCGGCAGCAGCAGCCCGACAACGTCGCCCGGTTCGACGCCGGCACCGATCAGCCCGTGCCCGAACCGCGCGGACGCCGCTTCCAGCTCGGCAAGAGCGATCTTCTGCCCGGTGCCGGGAAAGGTGGTGACGGCATCTGGCCGTGCTCGAGCGAGTGACGAAACAGCCTCGGCCAAAGTTGCTGCTGCCCAAGCAATCGAAGCAACCATGCCTCTTAACATACCCAGCGGCTACGAGCGAAACCGGCGTTCTACCAAGGGAATTCGAGGCAAAGACGCGATACGCGCGCTGAGCGGCCACTCACGGGCGAATTACGCTCAGTCAACACTGCTTGCGTTATACGGCAGCAATTTCCAGCACGGACGACAAACCGACTTCGAACCAAGCTTCAAATGATGCACCGGGGTTGCGAGCCTCGGATGACAGCGGGCGAAACATATGCACAGCTGCAATTCCGAGGGCAAGCTTACAGTTCGCTGAGGCACGATGCATCACTTTCAGACGGAAGAAATATTACTGTCAGTCGGTTCTTTTAGCTTCGATCAGACGGCAGAGATGGCGTCAAGGCTTGTCACGACGCGCGCCGATGCACCGGAGCCGGTTGACTGCCTCGGCGAGTCGCTCTATGGTTGATTTACGGTCGAAGACCTGATGAAAGATGCTACATATTAACCGGCATGGGACACCGTGCAGGCGATTATGCAATTCGATTCGGTGCGCGCTCGCTCAGCTTTTGCGTGAGCCCGCTGCGTACGTTCATCTACGCGCATCTCAGCAGATGCGAGAGGTCGTCGTTGTGGGTAGAGAAAAAACATCGCTTTCCGGTTGGTCAAAACCGGGACCTATGAGCGGCACCGACGCATTGATGTGGAGGGTCGGCCGTAATCCGCTGACCAGAATGAATCTCGTGGATATCTGGCTGCTGGATGCGGTGCCGGAATGGGAACGCCTACTGGATTGTTTCCATTACGCCCTGATCAAAGCACCCCGCCTGACACATCGCGTCGTCGAACCACTCTTCGACGCCGGGCCGCCGGTGTGGTCACCGGATCCGGGATTCCGGCTCACCAACCATCTCAGCAGGATCGCCCTGCCCCCGCCGGGAGATCTGCGTCAAATCCTCGATCACGCCGAACGTGCGGCCGCCGACGAACTCAACCCGGCGCACCCGCCGTGGGACGCGGTGCTGATCGAAGGCTACGAGTCGGACAAGGCCGCACTCATCATCCGCTGGCACCACAGCCTGGCCGACGGGATCGGCAGCGCATGGTTGTTCGAGCAACTCACCTCGCCCACCCGGGAAACCGAGCAGCGGACCGCACGTCGTGTCGGTGTCGAGCCGCTGTCCGAAGGGCGGCGGGTGCCTGCCACGCCGCTGGCCGCCGCCGCCGAGTTGCCCATGAGAATGGGCGTCAGCATGGTCTCGGCTGCTTACGACACCTACCGCAACGCCGGCTGGGCTTTCCGGCAAATGAAGAAGATGCCCACGCTGTCCGCTCAGGACATGGCTCAGGTCCCGCTCCGAATGGCACGGCTGCTCAAAAACTTCAACACAGTGCCAGGACCGTCTCTACCGTCTTTCCCGCGGGCGGCCAGCCCCTCGCCCCACTTCGAGGTCATACGAATCGACGGAGACGCGCTGAACAATGCCGCCCGCGCTGCCCACGCCGGAACCGCCGCGGCTTACCTTGCCGCGTTCGCCGCGGCATACCGCGAGTACGGCCTTCGCAATCGCAGGCCCACCAACACCATTACCGTCAGTGTCCCGGTGAGTCTGCGTCGCCCAGGCAACAACGATTCCGGCAATTTCTTCGGATTGATGCCACTACGGGTATCGCTCGACGACATGACGGTCGTTCAGCGCATGCAATCCATACACAAACAACTCATGCAGACACGCGCGAGTTTCTTCGACGACTACGTACCCGTGCTCGCATCCGCCGGCAGCTGGGTTCCCGGCATATGGGTCGATGCCCTCGCACCATCCGCCGGCGAACTGACCGACGCCGTGCTCAGTGTTGTCAACGGTGTGCGCCGCCCTTCGTTCCTGGCAGGCGCCCAGTGGATTTCCAGCATATGTTTCGCCCCGCGCGGAACCAGCCCCTGCAACGCCACCATGGTCTATCACCTGGACCATTGGTCGATCGCTGTGCACCTCGACCCGGCGGTATTCACCGATGGGGCGCTGTTTCGCGAACTACTCGAAGAGAAGATGGGCGAAATAATACAACTAGCCGGAGCCGAGACCTGACAGCTCATGAAGCACGTCAGACGAGCAGCTTCGTCAGCGATGGACTCCAAGCCAGGAGGCTGGTCGGCAATGGATGTATTAACCGAGGTACGCAGCACACTGGGACAGACCTCCGAGCTCACCGTCCCCGCTTCTTCGGTGCAGCCGGAACATCATTTATCGGAGTTGCCGGGTGTGGATTCGCTCAGTCTTGTGGATATAGTCCAAATCCTCGAGAGACGAATGGGAATCCGTCTGGACGACGACGCGGTCTTCGAACTCGAGACCATCGGCGACCTGTGCCGGCTCATCGAACAGAGTCTTCCGTGAGATCGTGAGACCGACTGCCGCGGTGGTGTGCTCCGCTCAGCGCGCACCAGGGGCGAATACGGGCGAGCAGACCGACAGTCGCGTCTACACCGGCGACGCCGACGCTATCGCAGCCAGAAACTCGCCACTGGCACGGTAAGCATCGATGATCTCAGCGTCGGCAAGCGCCAGCGACGCAGCCAAATCCACGCCTACCGTACGGCCGATCAGCGGCACGCCCGTGACAGGAGCTGGACGTCCCAGCGGCAGGCAATGGACCACTGCCTCATCCCCGACGACATCGAGTTGGTGGTGGAAGCGAGCGCTGATCCCAATGGCCGTAGGCACCGGCGCGATCCAGCGCAGAACACTCACAGGCCCGCGGGGGCGCTTCAGGTCGGTGGCGGGCAGAACGTAGATCGTACGAGCACCAAGCTCTACGGCACGTTCGATCGAAATCGGATCGGCGAATGCGCCATCGATCACCTCGCGTCCGTCGACCCGAGCGGGTGGAATTACTCCCGGTCCAGACATTGCCGCCAAAACAGCGGGCAACAACAGACCAGAAGTCAGCCAATGGGTGCGAGGAAGCCCACCGAGATCGACGGTCGGACATTGAAACCGCACTTGTAGATCTTCGAATCTCTCGACCGGTAAATGTTTTTGCAGCGCTACGGCAAGCGCGTCCCGGGACTTTTGTTGCAAGGGCGGGCAATAGGGGCGGACAAGCGAATACGTCCACAGGCCCGCAAGGCGAGGAGAGGAAACGAACTCCAGCCACAAGTCTCGCACGGCGCGCAGGCCGACGGCATCTGGCTTGGCTGCGAAAATTGCCCCGATAGCCGCGCCCGCCGAAGCGCCGAGCACCAAGTCCGGCTGAATCCCGGCTTCCATCAACGCAGCCAGCATCCCGATCTCAGCACTGGCCTCTTTGCCGCCGCCCGACAGTACAAAAGCGGTTACAGATTTATCGGCCATACCTAAAAGTATAAACCGCTGAAGTGAAAGATGTTGACATAAACGCGATTCGGCCGATATTCCTGCCGGGCTACCGGCGCAGCCGTCAGCATCTGTAGCCGTAGGCGGACGAGCTCCGCCGAACGTCCTCGATGCGGAGCCGCCGCCACAGGCCAGACATCGATGCCCGGCATACGGATCAGCAGTCGCGCTCGGCAAGAGGGCAACTCGCGAGCGATCCAGATCCATGTGCCTGCGCACCCATCCGAAGCTCGGCGTGCACCGAATAGTGAATCGACCGATGGCCCGTGAGCAAGACCGCGGCCTAGACCATCATCGCAGTGAGGGAATAAGCCGTCGAAGGAGGGCCAGGACATCGGCATAGATCCCGACTACAAGAAATCCGAACCGTTCAGAAATCGGGAAAGAATGCAGTAACTAACCGCTGCGCACGCGCTGCCTCCCGCACCGATTCGCCGTGCATGTATCGATGCGGGTGGCAACGCATCCCGACCGGGCCCTTACGGCTCAACCAGTCACTATGCGATAAAACATCTTCCATTGCGCCGCACACTTTTTCCACTCATCCATGTTTCTTTCGGGGTCACCACAACGCCTCAGGAGATCGTAAAATTTGTTCTCGGCCTCTTGTTTTTTGCCGGCGACACCCCACTCGTAGAACTGGTGCGCCAGACGTTCGCACACCTCACGCTTATGATGGGACTGGCTCTTCCGACATTTCTCCACCACCTTGTCGTAGCGCTGCCGAATAGCCTCCTTCTCTTTTTTCGTCGGCTCTGCGGCACTGTTCGCCTGCACCGTATTGTCGGCGGGGCCCGGCAGGCCGATATCGGCGAATGCCGCGGACGCCGGGATCGTGCTGAACAGGACCACGGCGATCGCAACCGTGGCCGTCCAGCTCGTCTTGCCTGTCATCGCGCTCCTGTTCGACGTTCGGAATGATGGACGCGCCACAGTCAAACCTGGGCATGCGCACAAATGTCATTCGTCGCCGCAGAGCGTGAGGATGGGTGTCGACGTCCGTGAATTCACCGTCGGCCGACTGAAGCCTCATCCATTCATGGCGCAAATGTTCCATCCGACTGGCGCGCCCGTTCAAGGATGTGACGTGCCCTGCGGCTCCCGGGCGACCCCGCGGAGTTGCCGCCGGTGCGCAGCTTCATCTCCAACGGGCATTCTCGCTTGCCGGTCTATCTCACCGCTTGATCTGTGGGAACGGCCCGCGCGCCGCGCAACTGCGGAAGGGCCTATATCGGAGGTGCCCGGGTGCGGGACGCCGAGCCCCAGGGGCATGTCGGCATGGTCCACTGATTCAGCGCATCGGCTTGTGGAAGATGAGGAAATCGCACGGGGTGGCGAGCAGCGGCACCAGGTGTGGGTAGCTTTCCTCGAGCTCTCCCTTGCGCTCGAGGACGTATCCGAGCCGTAGATACCAGCCGCGCAGGAACTCCTTCACCGGATGCGCCCAACCGCGCGGCACCAGCAGCTCCAACTGCACGGTCCGCGCGCCCTGCTCGACGCAGTGGCGCTCGGCGAAATCGACCAGGACGCGGCCGATTCCGGTGCCGCGCTGCTCGGGCTCGCACACCAACATGCCGAATTCGCCGATGCCGTCGGCCAATTGCCGTATGCAGGCGGCACCGACGAGTCCGCCGTCCTCATCGCGCGCCACCGCGAGATGGTCGGCACCGATCAACCCCGATATCTCGGATGTCGTTGTGCGGCTGGCATTGTCACGCCACAGCCCCTCTTCGGCCACCTCGTACACTTGATTGACCAGATCGGTGAGCTCCGCGACCAGCGCGGCGTCGCCCGCCGCCGCCGTCGGCACCATCTCGATGGACACCATCGGTACTCCTTCGCACATCGTGACTGTTCTCGCGTCGTTCATGGACAACCGCCATCACAGCTTGACCCATACGTGGTGGCACAGCGGATCGAAACCCGCGCTGACCACGTACGCGTGCCTCGAAAGCGATTGTCGCGCGTGCCGTAGCGGCAGGGTCAAGCGCCTCGACCGGGTCGCGCGGAGAAGGACACGATCTCGCGGCTCTCCGTGTCCGGATCGGTCCTGGACGTACTTCGGCCAAGAAGCGGCCGTCGTGCGGCGTTCAACCCTTGGGGCGGAACCCATCTGAGGGCCGCAAAGGCGTGAGTTCGGCGGTTCAGTTGTGCGGCTTGTCCGGGCAGTCTGCCTCGACCCAGGTGGCTGTGAGGTCTCGGCTGGTGATGGTGAGGGAGCCGGACAGGAAGCAGATCTCCTGGGTGCAACCATGGTCATGCGGAAGGATCTC
>NZ_BAGH01000576.1 GCF_000308715.1 Nocardia tenerifensis NBRC 101015 | reverse complement strand
ACCGCGCTGGACATGACCTTCTGGTGCGGCGGCACCGAGCGGCTGCTGTGCGTCAACGAGACCAAGGCCACGCAGTACGCCCGCCTGGCGCCCGAGGCCGACCAGGTGATCGCGCTGGCCAACACCACCAAGTACGGCGGCGCGGGCGGCGGCGTCGCGACCTCGTCCGGCGGCAACGCCCAGGCCGGGCAGATCGTGCTGCACGAGCTCGGCCACTCGATCGGCGGCCTGGCCGACGAGTACGACTACCCGAACGACCGCTACACCGGACGCGAGCCACGCGAGGTGAACGCGTCGACCTACACCGCCGCGCAGATGCAGCAGAATCACACCAAGTGGTACCAGTACCTGGGCAAACCGTCCCCGGACGGCGGCGTGGTCGGCACCTATGAGGGCGCGGTCTACTACAAGCGTGGGGTGTACCGGCCGACCGAGAACTCGCTGATGCGGGCGCTCGGCCGCGAGTTCAACCTGATCGGCCTGGACGCGATGAAGGCGGCGATCGAGCGGAAGAGCCCGCCCACCCGGCCGTGACCACACATCGGAGGCCCGGTGCCGGGCCGCCCTCGGCGATTCCCCTGAGCCAGTAAGTGTTTCGAGCCTCGCACGGGAGTGCCTCGTGGTGAGCGGTGACAAGGAGAAGGCTATGGCATCCAGACGGCGACAACACCGGCGTGATCGACGAGGCCCGCGGACCCGCGTGGTCCGGGCCACGCTCGGCTGGACGGAGGTGCGAGGACTTCCGCGACTGGCCATGCTCGGCGTCGCCGCGGCGCTGATGCTCGCCGGCGCGCCCGCGATGGCCGCGCCGCCTGCCGAGCCGAGCGTCTCCGGCGGGGAGGCGCAGCCGGTGTTCAACACGGCCGCGCCGATCCGGCAGGACCTGTGGGTGCGCGCCCCCGTCGACAGCGATGGCGACGGCCGGGACGACGAGGTGCACGTCCAGGTCGTGCGCCCGGCCGGGGCCTCCGGCAAGCTGCCGGTCGTCTATCAGGCGAGCCCGTACTTCGCCGGCGGCAACGACGTCACCAACCACAACGTCGACGTAGAGCTGTACGTGCCCAACGGCGCCGAGGGACGCCTGGCCCCGGCGCCGGGCGAGATGCGCGCACGGGTGGCCGAGGACCTGCGGGCGGCGGGCATCACCGTCGACAAGGGTCAGATCACCTGGCAGTACGAGGACTTCTTCCTCGCCCGGGGCTTCGCCGTGATGTACGGCGAGTCGCTCGGCACCGGGACGTCCACCGGGTGCCCCACCTCCGGCGGGCGCAACGAGACCATCGGCGCGCGAGCCCCGATCGACTGGCTCAACGGACGCGCGAAAGCCCGTGACGCACAAGGGCGCAACGTCGTGGCGAGCTGGGCCAGCGGCAAGGTCGGCATGATGGGCGTGTCCTACAACGGCACCCTGCCCAACGCCGTCGCCTCCACCGGCGTGCCCGGACTGGAGGCCATCGTGCCCATCGCCGCGATCAGCAACTGGTACGACTACTACCGGGCCGCGGGCGCGGTGGTCGCGCCGGGCACCTATCAGGGCGAGGACACCGACGTGCTGGCCAAGTACGTCTACACCAGGGCCGACCGCAACATCTGCACGCCGGTGATCGACAAGCTGGAGCAGAACCAGGATCGAGTGACCGGCGATTACACGCAGTACTGGAACGAGCGCAACTACCTCGACGACGCGAGCAAGGTGCACGCCGCCGTGCTGGCCGTGCACGGTCTCAACGACTTCAACGTCAAGACCAAGAATGTCGCGCAGTGGTACGAGGCCATCAAGAAAGCCGGTGTGCCGCACAAGATCTGGCTACACCAGTCGGGCCACACCGACCCGATCGGCCTGCGCAGGGACGAGTGGCTGCGCACCGTGAACCGCTGGTTCAGCAAGTACCTGCTCGGCCAGAACAACGGCATCGACCGCGAACCCAAGGCCACCATTCAGCGCGAGGACAAGTCCTGGGTGAACGAGGCGGACTGGCCCGCCCCGGGCACGGCCCCCGCGACCGCGGTGTTCCAGCCCGGCGGCCGTAGCACCGGCGGGCTCGCCACCTCCGGCGCGGGCAAGGTGACCGAGTCGCTGGACGACGACGCGACGAAGACGGCCGCCGACCTGGTCGCCGCGCCGAGCTCACCGAACCGGCTGGCCTACCTCTCCAAGCCCACCACGACCTCGCTGCGGATCAGCGGCGCGGTCGACGTCTCGCTCGCGCTGACCTTCCAGCGTCCGGCCGCGAATGTGACCGCGCTGCTGGTGGATCGGGCCCCCGACGGCAGCTCCCGGATCGTCACCCGCGGCTGGACGGACCCGCAGAACCGCGACTCGCTCGCCAAGACCAGCCCGATCACCCCGGGCAAGGAGTACGCGATCACGGTGTCCATGCAGCCGCACGACTATGTGCTCGCGAGCGGGCACAAGCTGGGCGTGGTGGTGTTGTCCAGTGACAACGAGTTCACCCTCCGGCCGAGGCCGGGGCCCGGCTTCGGGGTGAACCTCGCCGCGAGCAAGGTGTCGTTCCCCGTGGTCGGCGGCCAGGCCGCTCTCACCGCGGCGATCGGCTGACCGCCCGGAATCCGGTCACGCCCGAAAAGCATGGGGCGTGACCGGATCTCCGGCGTCTACTTCGAGGCCGCCAGCACGATCAGGTCGCTGACCACGCCCGGCATGGCGACGCTGACCGCGTGCGAGCCGGGCACCTCGACGGTGTGGGCCGACGCGCGCTCGGCCATGAACCGTTGCGCCGCAACGGGAATGTTCTTGTCCTCGGTGGTGAGCAGCGCGTAGGAGGGGATGTCGCGCCACGCCGCCGCGCTCGCCCCGCCCTGCAGCGCGGCCAGCGCGACCGGACGCTGGGTCGCGGCCATCAGCTCGGCGGTGGCGACGGGGACGTCACCGGCGAACTGCGCCGGGAACTCGTCCTGGCGGATGTACAGTTCGGTGCCCGTAGTCCCGTCCGGGAGCGGGTAATTCGCCGGCCGGGTGGTGGGGCCGAGCGTGGAGCCGGGGAACTTGTCGGTCAGCTCCAGCGCGCTCTCGCCCTCGGCGGGGATGAACGCGGCGATGTAGACCAGCGCCCGGACCGTGGACTTGCCCGCCGCGGCGACGGTGATCACGCTGCCGCCGTAGGAGTGGCCGACCAGCACGCACGGGCCGTCGACGTCGTCGAGGACCGACGCGATGTAGGCGGCGTCGCTGTCGAGGCCGCGCAGCGGATTGGCCGCGGCGACGACCGAATAACTCTGTGCGCGCAGGGTTTCGACGACGCCGTTCCAGCTGGAGGAGTCGGCGAACGCGCCGTGCACCAGCACGATCGTCGGGGTGGTTGCTTCGGTGCTCATGAATGTCCCTCTGGGTCGGTGGGATTCGGTTCAGGCGGTGTGCAGCGCGGCGCGCAGCACCGAGACGGCCTGGGCCACGGCGGCTTTGGCGGCGTAGGTGTCGTGCATCGAGTTGACCATGACGAAGTCGTGGATGATGCCGCCGTAGCGCGCCTGGATCACCGGCACGCCCGCGGTCCGCAGCTTGGCGGCGAACGCCTCGCCCTCGTCGCGCAGCACGTCGTTCTCGGCCGTGATGACCAGCGCGGGCGGCAGGCCGGTCAGCTGCTCGGTGGTGGCGCGCAGCGGCGACGCGGTGATCTGCGCGCGATCCTCTTCGCTGGTCGTGTACTGATCCCAGAACCACCGCATGCCCTCGCGGCTCAGGAAGTAGCCCTCGGCGAAGCGCTCGTAGGAGCCGGTGTCGAAGTTGGCGTCGGTGACGGGGTAGAACAGCACCTGCTGCGCGAACGACACGTCGCCGCGCTCCTTGGCCATCAGGGTCAGCGCGATGGCCATATTGCCGCCGACCGAGTCACCCGCCACCGCGATGCGCGACGGGTCGAGCGCCTTCTCCGCGCCCTGGGTGCTCACCCACTGCGCGACGCGGTAGGACTGCTCGTTCGCGACCGGGTAGTGGACGTCCGGCGAGCGGTCGTACTCGGGGAACACGACGGCGGCGTGCGCGCCGACGGCGAGGTCGCGCACCAGGCGGTCGTGGGTGTGCGCGTCGCCGAAAACCCAGCCGGCGCCGTGGGTGTAGACGATGACGGGCAGCGTCTCGGTGGCGCCCGCGGGCCGGACGATCCTGGCCCGCACCGAACCGGTCGGGCCGCCCTCGACGGTGATCCACTCCTCATCGATGTCGGGCTTGTAGATCGGCGTGTCCTGCACGGAGTCCACCGCCTTGCGGCCCTCCTCCGGCGGGAGCTGGTACAGGAACGGAGGCTGCGAGGTCGCGTCGACGAACTCCTGCGCGGCGGGCTCCAGTGAGATTCCGTGGGGGTTGCCGGTCATCGTCATTCCTTTCGGTTGAGGTAAAGATGGTGTGGGACAGTTGGTTTCGAGAGCTCAGCGGACGTGGTCCGCGGTGCTCAGCCCAGCTCGGCGAGTGCGCCGGTGATGACCGCGGCGACCTCGTCGGGGTTGGTCTGCATCACCAGGTGCGGCGCGTCGATCTCGACGACCGAGCGCAGGCCCGCACGCTGATAGCCGAAGCGTTCGACCTCGGGATTGATGGTGCGGTCGGCGCTGGAGACGATGCCCCAGCCCGGCTTGGTCTTCCAGGCCGCCGCGGTCGCGGCCTCGCCGAACGCGACCGCCGACAGCGGCCGTTGGGAAACGGCGAGCACCCGCGCCTTCGTCTTGTCCAGCCCCGCCGCGAACACCTCGGGGAAGGCATCGATGTCGACCGAGACGTCGGTGCCCGGCTCGCCACCCGCGATCGGGTACGGCGCGTAGACGAGGTTGGCGGCCAGATCGGAGTCCGGGAATCCGCCCTGCAACTGGCCGAGACTCTCGCCGACCTCCAGCACATAACCCGAGACGAACACCAGCCCGACGACATTGTCGGCGACACCGGCGACCGTGATGACCGCGCCGCCGTAGGAGTGGCCGGCCAGCAGGACCGGCCCCTCGATCTGCTCGACGAAAGACCGGATGTAGGCCGCGTCCTCGGACAAGCTGCGGTTGAACACCGGCGGGGCCACCACCCGGTGCCCCGCGGCGAGCAGCCGTTCGGTGACCGGGCCCCAGCTGGCGGCGTCGGCGAACGCGCCGTGTACGAGAACGACGGTTGTCTCGGATCCCATGAAGTTCCTTTCGATCCCGGGGGGATGGCGTTGTGCCGCACTCAGTTTCCGATGAGCAACCCTCGTCGCGCCCCTCCGCACGGGCCGCGAAAACGCCGGATCAGGACACGGCGGCGGTCAGGGGCTCGAACGCGGCCGCCGATCCGGTGGAGCGAAAGCGCTGCTGATACTTGCGGGGTGAGATGCCGAGCCTGGCCACGAACGCGCGCCGCAGTGCCTCGCTGCTACCGTAGCCCGCCGCCATGGCGGCCTCGGTGACACTGTGGCCCGCGTGCAGCAGATCCCTGGCGACTCCGAAGCGAATGAACGCGACGTACTCGGCGGGGGAGCGTTCCAGCTCGGCGCGGAACAGCCGGGTCAGATGCCGGACGCTGACCATGGCGTGCGCGGCCAGCGTCTGCACCGTGTGCGGGAACGCGGGGTCCGCACAGATCAGATCGACCACCTTGCGCACCAGCGGGCTGCGCGGGACCGGCCCGCTCAGCGACGCCGAGAACTGCGACTGCCCGCCCGCGCGCTGCATGTAGACCACGAGCAACTGCGCGACACGGCGTGCCGCGTCGGCGCCGTAGTCCTCCTCGACCAGCGCGAGCGCGAGGTCGACGCCGGCCGCGACACCGGCCGAGCTGTACAGGTTTCCGTCGCGCACGAAGATCGCGTCCGGATCGACCGCCACCGTCGGGTAGCGGCGGGCCAGGTCCGCGGTGTACTTCCAGTGCGTGGTCGCGCGCCTGCCCTCGAACAGGCCGAGCTCGGCGAGGACGAACGCGCCGCTGCAGATCGAGGCCAGCCTTCGCGTGTGCCAGGACAGGTGCCGGGCGGCGGTGATCAGCTCGGGGGTGACGAACTTCGCCGGCGCCAGCTCGCTGCCCGGGATCACCACGGTGTCGAAGCGGCCCGCGTCGGCGGCCGCGGCGCCGACCTCGATGCGCGCGCCGATCGAGGTCTGCACGGCCTGCCCGTCGGGCGAGATCAAGATCACCTCGTAGCCGGGGACCGTCTGATTGGCCTCTATGAAAACCTCGGCCGGACCGACGAAGTCGAGCATCTTCACGCCGTCGAAGACCAGAATGCCGACCCGTCGACGGGTCGGCTCGGTGGGGTTAGGGGCCATGTCAACCATTGTTATGGAGGCGCGCCTCCAGAACAAGCGGTGTGGGGCATATCGCACACCGATTGGTACGGTGAGGTCATGGGACGGCCACGACAGTTCGACGAATCGGGCCTGCTCGACGCCGCGACCGAGTTGTTCTGGTCGCGCGGTTTCGATGACACGTCCGTCGAGGACATCTCGCGCGTGACCGGTGTCGGCAACGGCAGCGTCTACGCGGCCTACGGCAGTAAACAGGGTCTGTTCCTGGCGGCGTTCGAGCGGTACTGCGAGCGGCGTGCGCGGTTCGTGCGCACGGTCGTCGGGTCGGCGCCCGGCTCGGCGCGGGCCGCGGTGCGCGCGCTGTTCCAGGCGGTCATCGATGACTGTGCGGCACAACCGGATCGGCGCGGCTGCCTCATGCTCAACAGCATCGCGCAGCTGAGCGGCCGGATGCCCGAGGTGGCCGGCATCGGCGCGCGGACCACCGCCGACATGGAGCGCGGCGTCGCCGACCGGCTGCGCCCCGCCGCGCGGCTCGCCGGCGAGATCGACGAGGCCGCCCTGTCGGCGCAGAGCGCGAACATCGTGGTGGTGGCCCAGGGCCTTATCCAGTTGAGCCGCTTGGGCGTCGGGCGCGGCAGGCTGGCCGAGATCGCCGACGTCTCCAGTCAGGCCTTACCGCCGACGTGGGCCGACCGAGTCGCCTCCTGATCGGTCAGAGCTGCGCGGCCGCTTCGGCGAGCAGGGTGCGGGAGCGCTCCGGAGTCGCGGCCTGAACGGCGACCTTGTCCATCACCTCGCGGTAGAGCTGGAGATCTTCCTTGCGATCCAGGTAGAGCGAGCTGGTCAGCTGCTCGAGGTAGACGATGTCGGGCAGTTCGCGCTCGGCGAAGCGCAGCATGGTGAACGAACTGCCCGCCGCCGCGTGGCCGCCCGCGGCGTACGGCAGCACCTGGATGGTCACGCCCGGCTTCTCCGACATGACGATCAGGTGCTCGATCTGCTCGCGCAGCACCCTCCGGCCGCCGATCGGCCGATGCAGCACCGCCTCGTCCAGCACCGCCCACAGCCGGGGACCGCCCGGCACGTCGAGGATCTCCTGGCGCTTCGTGCGCAGCTCGACCCGCCGTGTCGCCTCGGCGTTCTGGTGGCTGACCTCGATGACGGCGTGGGTGTAGTCCTCGGTCTGCAGCAGGCCCGGAATCAGTTGGCCCTCGAAGGTTCTGATCGTCTGCGCCGCGCCCTCCAGGCCGAGGTAGGTCTCGAACCAGGGTGGCAGCAGGTCGTTGTAGCGATGCCACCAGCCGGGCTGGTTGGCCTTGCGGGCCAGTTCGAGGAACAGCTCGCGCTCCTCCGGCTCGGTGACGCCGTAGAGGGTCAGCAGATCCAGGATGTCGCGATCCTTGTAACCGGTGCGGCCGAGTTCGAGCCGGCTGATCTTCGCGTGCGAGCCGCGGATGTGCTCGCCCGCCTCCAGCGGGGTGATGTGTCTGTCCTCGCGGAGCTTGCGCAATTGACCGCCGACCGCGATGCGCAGTGCCGTCGGACCGCGCTCCGCGACCCGTGAGTCGATACCCCTGATCCGGACCGGTTCCGCGACCATGACCTCTACTCCGCTTCTCGAAGACCAACGGCGGTGCAGTCAC
The DNA here is from genome assembly GCF_000308715.1 of Nocardia tenerifensis NBRC 101015. Classification (GTDB taxonomy): domain Bacteria; phylum Actinomycetota; class Actinomycetes; order Mycobacteriales; family Mycobacteriaceae; genus Nocardia; species Nocardia tenerifensis. The sequence goes on along the minus strand of NZ_BAGH01000576.1, from coordinate 13,056 downwards.
GTTCCTGTGAGGAACCACACCGTGCCTACCCCGATGGTATCGCCCGTTCGTGTGAGAACAACCGAACTTGCACTCGAGAGTGCAGCGGTGAGCCTCGGCGCGGCAAATCGGCGCGAGCGGCGGCCGCGCGCCGCCCGACCCGCACGTTTGCCCTGTTCAGGCGAAACGCGCAGGGCACGAACGAGATTCGGAGCAAACCCGGTTCCGGGCCGCCGACCGGCCCCTAATCGGACTGGACGAGTGCTTTTCACAAAAGTATGCCGAAGGTCGGATGTCGCGCAGGCGTGTGTCATTCATAGGGCAGAGGTATCGGTCTGCCCGTCGATCTAGGGTGATCGGGTGGTCGACGAGCGGGTGGTGTTCTGGTTGCGCCGGCGCGCGCCGCTGGTCGACGTGGGCACGGCGGGGCTGCTGATCCTGGCGTGTGTGCTGTGCGGGGTGCTGGTCGGCGCGGACGCCGTTCACTTCACCCTGTCGGTGCTCCTGTTGCTGCCCTTGGCATTCCGGCGGCGGCACCCGGAAGCAGTGGCGGTGCTGGTGGCCGCCGCGGCCCTCGCGCAGTGGGGCCTGGTGCGCGACTCGATCGGCGCGCTGCCCGCCGATATCGCGGTGCCGATCGTGGTGTACACCCTGGCCGCGCACAGCACCCGGTCCTGGAGCAGGGGCGGGCTGCTGGCGGGTTCGGCCGGCGCCGTGCTCGGCGGCTGGAGCTGGCCGCAGCTGCCGATGCCCGCGCTGGCCCACGTGCTGGTCGGCGGTTTTCTCGGCAGCACGGTGCTCGCGGCCTGGCTGGGCGGCGCGTGGCAGCGGGCGCGGCGCGGCGAGTTCCAGGCCCTCGCCGCGCACGCGGCGCTGCTCGAGCGAGCGCGCGACGAGCGGACGCGCCTGGCGGTGCTGTCCGAGCGGACCAGGATCGCGCGCGATATCCACGACATTCTCGCGCACTCCCTCGCGGTGATCGTCGCGCAGTCCGACGGCGGCCGCTACGGCGCGCGCACCGATCCCCAGGTCGCGATCGACGCGCTGACGGCCGTCGGCGAGCACGGCAGGCGGGCCCTGGCCGAGACCCGTCGCGCGATTGGGGTGCTGCGGGAGGACGCCGAGCCGGCGCGGCGCCTCGATATCGCCGATCTCACGCGACTGGTCGACGATGTGCGCGGCGCGGGCTTACCGGTGCGGCTGGAGGTCGACCTGCCCGCCGGGCTGCCCGACTCGGGCGTGGGGCTCGTCGTGTACCGGATCGTGCAGGAGGGATTGACGAACATCGTCAAGCACGCCGGATCCGGTGCCGGCGCGGAAGTCTCGGTGCGGCAGGAGGACCGCTGGCTGCGGGTGAGCGTCGGCGACGACGGCCGAGCCGCGCGCGCTCACGGTCGCGACGGTTACGGCCTGATCGGCATGCGCGAGCGGGTCGGCGCCTACGGCGGCGAGATCGAGCTGCGGCCGCGTCCCGGCGGGCGCGGTCACGTGCTGGCGGCGCGCATTCCGCTGCGGACCGAGGCGTAGCCGATGATCGAGGTGCTGCTCGTCGAGGATCAGGCGTTGGTACGAGCCGGTTTTTCGGATGGTCGTGGATTCGCAGCCGGACCTGCGCGTCGTCGGGGAGGCGGGCGACGGCGAGGCCGCGGTCGCCGCGGCAGTGCGCGCCAGGCCGGACGTGGTCGTGATGGACGTGCGCATGCCGAGGGTCGACGGCATAGAGGCGACCCGGCGGATACTGGCGCTCGACCGGCCGCCGAAGGTCTTGGTGCTCACGACCTACGACCTCGACGACTACGCGATGGCCGCCGTGCGGGCCGGCGCGAGCGGATTTCTGCTCAAAGACGCACCGGCGGAGGAGTTCTTGTCCGCGGTGCGGCACGTGCACGCCGGCGACGCGGTGCTGGCGGCCTCGACGACGCGACGCCTGCTCGATCGGCTCGCGCCGCCGATCGACCCGGCCGCGCGGCGTCGGGTGGCCACGCTGACCGAGCGGGAGACCGCGGTGCTGCGGGTGCTGGCGGGCGGGCTGTCCAACGCGGAGATCGCGGCCGCGTTGTCGGTGGGCGAGGGCACCGTGAAAACCCATGTGCGCCATATCCTCGCGAAGCTCGGCGTGCGCGATCGGGTGCAGGCGGTCATCCTTGCCCATGAGGCCGGGCTGCGCAGGCCCGGCGCTCGATAGGCTTTGTCTCGAAGTCCCATCCGGCCTTCGAGACGGGGCCGTACGGCTGATCCGGTTCGCAGGTCGCGTCGGCGGGCAGGGAGCCGTCCACCAGGTAGCGCTCGACCGCGGTATCGACGCACGCGTTGGCTTCGAACAGATACACGCCGTGCCTGAACTTGTCCGCGACGGTGATGGACCGGGAACCGGTCAGCGCCTGACGCAGTGCCCGCTGGCCTGCCAGCGGCGCGACCGGATCGCCTGCGGCTCCGATGAGCAGCGCCGGGTGCGGGTTGCCGACCTCCGTGGCGGGCTCGCTCGGTTCCGTCGGCCACACCGCGCACGGCGAGAGGTGGCGGGCCAGCGCGCCGAAGAGCGGTTCGGCGTCCCGATGCGCCTGGATGTCGGCGTAATACTCCTCGACACCGCGCGCGGGCCGATCGGCGCACTGGTTGGCGACCGTTGCGCTGAAACCCAATTCGGGGGTTGTCGTGGTGTCGGTGTACAACGCCAGCTTTCGCGCCAGGACCGGCGTCGGAGCCACCTCGGTGCCGTCGGCCGCGTCGCGCAGCAGACGCACCTGACGGCTGAGCTCGGCGTAGGACGCGTCCGAATCGTCCACCGTGAGTAGCAGTCCCGGGATCAGGTCGGCGGTGATCGGCAGGCCGCCGAGCGGTATGGGCCGCGCCGCGGCCGCGCGCACGATGTCGTCGACGGTGTCGAGTACCTCGTCTCGAGTTGCCCCCAAACCGAATTCGGCGTCGTTGCCCGCCGTCCAGCGCGCCCAGTCCGCCAACGCCGCCGCGTCGGCCGCCGCGGTTTCGCGGGTGAGGTCGGGGCCGGGGGCGCGGGGATCGAGCACGCTGTCGAGCACGATCCGGTCGACGTGCTCGCCGAACATTCGCAGGTACACCGCGCCGAGATACGTTCCCCAGGACCAGCCGATATATGACACCTTCGATTCGCCGAGCAGCACGCGCAGCAAATCCATGTCGCGAGCGACGGCCCTGGTGGACGCGTGCGGCAGCGACGTTCGGTGCGGCGCGCAATGCGACGCCAGCGTGCGGGACGCGTCGACGGTGCGGTCGAAGTCGGCGCGGTTCGCCGGCGCGGACTGGGCGACGCCGAGGTAAGTGGCCGTCGGCCAGTCGCATTCGAGCGGTGTGCTCGCCCCGAAGAAGCGCGGGTCCATCCCGACCAGGTCGTAGCGTTCGGCGAGCGCGGGCGCGGCATGGCCGCCCTCGGGGCCGTCGAGAATCATCGTCACCCCGTCGCGGGACGGGCCCGGGCCGCCGGTCTGCACGAACAGGGTGCCCACCCGACGCGCGGGATCGGTCGCGGGACGACGGGCGATTGCGATCGTGATCGTCTGTCCCGCGGGGTCGGCGTAATTCAGCGGCGCGCGGAACTCGCCGCACCGGGCGTTCGCCGCGGCCAAGCGCTCGCCGATCTCGTCCGCGGGGTCGGTCCGGCAGTCATGCCAGGTGATTGATTGGTCGTGGAATTTGTTCTGCGTCCCAGTGGGCGGCTCGCCCGGTGCCGGACCGCAACCCGTCAGCATCGCGAGGACGGCTGCGGCCGCGCAACGACCGGGTCGGAAAAGACGCATGAAAACCTCACAGGCAGTGGAGAGTTCGCGACGCTCTCGGCGTGCGACGGCCCGCCGGTGGCGGGTTCGTCTCTGGACGCTACGGCGGTCGGCGACGGTCAGCATCTACCCGGCGACCGACTTTCCGCCGACTCGGCTCGATCGCAAGGGAGATGCGAGATGCACGAAGATTTAGTCCGGAGTTTGTTCGGCCTATGCCACCCGTCGTCGATAATCGAATGGGCAAGAGTGGAACCATGACTCGGTCCGCTGCGGTGGATCGCGGGCCGCGCCGAGCTACTCGGAAGGAAGTTGTGCTCATGCGAGGTAGAGCTGCGATAGTCGGGGCGTGCGCGGTGGCCGCCCTCGTGTTCTCCGGGGCGCCCGCGGCCAATGCCTGGGGGCCGCAGGGCCACGACGTCGCCGGCGCCATCGCCGACCTGCGGCTGAACGCCGCGGCGCGGGACGAGGTCGCCCGCCTGCTCGCGGGCGAGCCGAACCCCACGCTGGCCGGGGTGGCCAACTGGGCGGACGAGATCCGCAACACCGACCCCGACCTCGGGAAGATCTCCGCGCCGTGGCACTACGTCAATATCGGCGAGAACGGGTGCGTGTACGACGCCGCCGTGAACGGCAACGACGGCCAAAACGTCGTCGAGGCCCTGCGGCGGCAGACCGCGATCCTCGCCGACCATGCCCGCCCGGTGCCGGACCGGCGTCAGGCCCTGAAGTTCGTCGTTCATTTCGTCGGCGACATCAACCAGCCGCTGCACGCCGGGTACGCCCGTGATCGCGGCGGCAACGAGATCAAGGTCGACTACCTGGGCCGCCCCACCAACCTGCACGCGGTGTGGGACAGCCGCATGCTCGACACCCGCCACGCGAGCGACGCCGAGGAGGTCCAGCGCCTGCTGGCCCTGCCCGCGCCGAATATCCCGCCGGCCCAACCGGATACCGACCCGGTCCAATGGGCGCAGGACAGCTGCCGAATCGTGGACAGCCCGGGCTTCTACCCGGACTCGGCCACCATCGGCGACGAGTACACCCGGCGATTCCTTCCGGTGGCCGAGGCGCAGCTGCGCCTCGCCGGGGAGCTGCTGGGGCAACTGCTCAACACGGTGCTCGGCGCGCCAGGCAGCACCTCGGGATCGGCAGGGGCGTAGCGCCGCACACAGCGAACCGGGCCCGTGTTGTCCACGGGCCCGGCCTGTTTCGACGCTTACTGCTTCTGCGTCACCGTGGCGTAGAGGTCATCCCAGACCTTCGGCTTCGCCGGCGCCGGAGAGGTCGACCGGGGTGCGCGCTTCGCGTTGTCGAAGGTCGCGTCGGTCGGCTTGTAGGCGGGCTTGCCCTTGTCGGTCAGCCAGGTCTTGAACAACGCGTTCGTGCTGCGGCCCGTCACGGCGTTGGCCATGTCGATGAAGTCCGCGATCTTGGCGTTGCTGTACTGGTACTTGGTCAGCCACTCCCGAATCAGCCGGAAGAACACGTCGTCGTCGTTGATCGCGCTGCGCAGGGCCTGAATGGCCAGTGCGCCTCGGGTATACAACTCCGCGGGCAAGACGTCGGCCGGCCCCGGATCGGTCAGCACGACATTCCAGTTGATCCGGGTCGAGGTCGCGTAGGCGTAGTCGGCGATCTCCGCCGCCGTGCCCGTGCCGTTCTTCTCCGACCACAGGTACTCCAGGTAACTGGCCCAGCCTTCGTTGAGCCAGCCGTCCTTCCAGGTGGCCACCGAGACCGAGTCGCCGAACCACTGGTGGGCGTTCTCGTGCACCACCACCGAGTCGTTCTTGCCGCGCCGGAAGAACCCGTCGGTGTAGGTGGGCCTGGTCTGCGTCTCCAGCGCGAAGCCGCCCATCCGCGCGTCCACCACGCCGCCGGTGGCCTCGTACGGGTACGGCGTGAGCGTGCTCGCCAGCCAGTCGACGATCTCCGGGGTCCGCTCGATGCTGGCCTTGGCGTTGGCGCGGATGGTCGGGTCGAGGTCGGTGGCGTAGGCGTTCAGGTTCGGCCTGGCCGGGGTGCCACTGTTCTGGCCGGTCCGTTCGTATTTGCCGATCGCGAGGAAGGTGGCGTAGGTCATCTGCGGCGCCTTGCTCAGCCAGTTGTGCCGCTTCCAGCCCGGAATGTTCTGCGTGACACTGGTTTCCACGCCGTTGGAGAGCACGTCCCGATCCTCCGGGGCCAGCACCGAGATCGCGTAGGTGGCCTTGTCGGTGGGGTGGTCGTTGCTCGGGTACCACCACTCGGCCGAGAAGGGCTCGTTGGAAATGATTGCGCCGCCCGCGTTCTCGACCCAGTTGCGCGCGCCCGCCGCGTTCTGCACCCGCGACGGGATGTCGTTGTAGGCCACCACGGTGGTGAACTCGGTGCCCGGCGGCAGGTTCACCGGCACGGTGACGGCGAGCTTGTCCTTGCCGAGGGTGTATTTGGCCGGCTTGTTCTCGATCAGCACCGACTGGGTCTGCAGGAGGAAGTCGAAACCGATCGCGGTCCCCGCCTTGAGGTCCTGTTTGGCTTTCGCGGTGATCGTCGTCGTCCCGGACAACCGGCCCGAGGACGGATCGAACTTCAGGTCGATGCTGTAATTGGAGACATCGTATGCCGCGCTGCCGATATTGGGGAAATTGGGGTCACCGATTCCGGTCGGCGTCGCCGCGGCGGCCGTTCCCGCATTCGCGGCCAACGCCGCCACCGCCAGCAACGGAACGGCTCTGACCGTGGCAGAGCGCAACAAAGGGAAGCGATTCATAATGAGCGAACTCCAATGTGTCGGAGACGAGAAAGATTTCGCTGGTCGGCCGATTGCCGTCGGCGTTCCTTATTGCCGAATAGTTCCGCGTCCTCGGCCGGGACATTTCGCTACACAGAGAAGCACAGTGGAGTACCCATATTCCACTGTGGTTCAACTGGGGAATCCGACGGCTTTGGGGAACGGATCGGCGATTCTGCGCAGAATGACCAGTCCGGCGCGCGGCATGCCGGAGACGCTGACGTATGAAGCTGAGCTTTTCGTCGATGGTCCGCCGCTCCCCAGGCGGCTTGACTGAGGGCATGACAACAACGAAGAACCACAGCGCAGCACAGACCATCCTCGTCACCGCCGGCACCGGCAAGGTTGGCCGCCGAGTCGCGGAACGACTGGCCGCCAAGGGATTTCCGGTCCGTGTCGGCTCCCGATCGGCCGAGGTTCCGTTCGACTGGACGGACCGGACCACTTGGGCGCCGGTGCTCGCGGATGTCGCGGCGGCGTTCGTGATGTACACCCCGGATATCGGGGATCCCCGTGCGGCGGAGACGATTCGGGCGTTCAGCGAGCTGGCCGTGGCCAGCGGGGTGCGGCGGCTGGTGCTGCTGTCGGCGCGCGGCGAGGTGCAGGCCGCGCCCGCCGAGGCGGCGGTGCGCGAGAGCGGCGCGGAATGGACTGTGCTGCAGGCGGCCTGGTTCAACCAGAATTTCGACGAGGGTGTCTTCACCGACATGGTGCTCGAGGGCGGCGTCGCCTTCCCGGCCGGGCAGGTACTCGAACCGTTCGTCGACTCCGCCGATCTCGCCGACGTCGCGGTGCTCGCGCTCACCGAGGACGGACACGCGGGCCAGAACTACGAACTCACCGGCCCCCGGCTGCTGACCTTCGGCGACGCGGTCGAGACGATCGCGAAGCACAGCGGGCGGGACGTGCGGTACATCCCGGTCTCCGGTGCGGAGTTCGGCGCCGTGCTGGAGGCCGGGTTCGGTATGCCGGCGGAGGAGGTTTCCGCGATGCTCGACATCTTCGCCACGCTGCTCGACGGCCGCAACGCCGTCGTCACCGACACGGTCCGCCGCCTGCTGGACCGCGAGCCGATCGACTTCGCCGACTACGCGCGCGAAGCGGCCGCGGCGGGCGCGTGGAAGTAGCCCGGGCGGACGAAAAGCGTGGGCCGGACCCAGGTTTCGGGTCCGGCCCACGCAGTGGACGCAGCGGCCGAGAGTCAGACCGGGACGCCGCCGTAGGTCCTGCGGTGCTTGGCCTCGAGGAACGACAGGATGCCGAACGCCATCAGGCCGAGCGAGATCAATATGAGAAGCCAAGGGCCGAACGGCTTTCCGACGAAGTCGCGCAGCACGGCGTCGATGCCCTCGGCCTCGGCCGGGTCGTAGTTCAGGCCCGCGATCACGGCGGCGAGGCCGATGCTGAACACGATCGCGCCCCTGGCCACATAGCCGATGCGGCCCAGCCAGATCACCGCCTCGCGCGAGCCGTGGGTCATCCAGCCCATGCGCAGGTGATCGACGAACTCGAGGCTCAGGCCCAGCACGGTCTGCCAGATGCCGAACGCGATGATGGCCAGGCCGATCAGGATCACGACCACCTGCCCGCCGTCCCAGCCGAGAATGCGGGCGGTCAGGTCGCGCGCGATGGCGTCGCTCGGCTTCGGCGTCCGGCCGTGCACGACGTAGCGGAACGTGCCCAAAAAGGCTAGGGCGTAGACGATTCCGGAGATGACGGCGTAGAAGCGGTGCCCGCCCGAGTATGTCCGGCGCGCCCCGGCGATCTGGGTCACCCGCCAGACGACCAGCGCGGCGAAGCCGAACAGCAGCACCCACAGCAGCAGGTAGCCCAGTGGCTTGCTCGCGATCGCCGCCAGCGCGCCGCCGCCGTCCGGCTCGTGCTCGGCGGTGCCGATCGCCAGCATGAACCCGATGATGCCGATCGTGAGGTAGGCGATGCCGCGGGCGATGAACCCGAATCGCGCGGCCGTCTCCAGCCCGCCCGAGCCAGCGGACCTGCGGCCGCGGTAATCGGCGCCCCGCCGGCCCCATCCGGATCGCCATCGGCCGCCGCGCGCCGTGCCGACCCGATCATGTCGTCGATATCTGTTCGCACTTCGGAAGATACTCATGGTGATTCCTCATCTCTTCACCGCCCGTAATGCCCACTTCGCGGCGATTGACACGCGCGTGCGATGGCTTTGGCGTCCCGAGATCCGCTGGGGCCGGGCGGAATCGGCGACGAGTGAGCGCGTCGGCGGCACAGTCGGCGCGAGCGGCAAAGGAGGCCGAGCCTGTGCGGAGACGAGCGCGACCGGGCTCGACTGTGGCCCGCTGTCACTCTGCCGCCCGAGCTGATCGGAACCGGCTGTGACGCAGGCAATACCACTCCACACCGACCCGGATGGACATATGATCGGACGAATCGCCTAACGTTTGAGGTCTTATGAACTTCTCCTCGACGGTCGTGCACCTGGTCGCCAGGCTGCACGTGGATCTGGGCCGGTTGGCCGCGCAGCTGTGTCGCTGACGCGCGCCCGGCTCACCAGATCCCCTGATCGTCTTGGATGGTTCCCTTGTCTTCACCTAGTTCGCGCAGCCGTGCCCTGAATCCGGCGCGCTGGTCGTTCGGCGTCCAGATCCTGCTCGGCCTGCTGGTCGGCGTCGCTGCGGGCTTCATCGCCCGCGCTACCGGCGCGGCCTGGCTCACCAGCACGCTGACCCAGGTCGGCGGCATCTTCGTGCAGCTGCTCAAGCTCGCGGTGCCCCCGCTGGTCTTCACCGCGGTGCTGGTGAGCGTGGCCGGCCTGCGGCACGTCACCAACGCCGCCCGGCTGGCCGGGCGCACGCTGCTGTGGTTCCTCGGCACCGCGCTCATCGCCGTCGCGGTCGGCATCGTGCTCGGCCTGGTCACCAATCCTGGCCGCGGGGTCGAGCTGACCCTGGTCGGCGCGAAGACGCCCGACTCGAAGGGCGGCTGGACCGACTTCCTCACCGGCATCATCCCGACCAATGTCGTCGGCGCCTTCACCAACGGCAATGTGCTGCAACTGGTGTTCCTCGGCGCGGTGCTCGGCGTCGCCGCGCTGAAACTGGGCGAGCGCGCCAAACCCTTTCTCACACTGGCCGAGTCGGTGCTGGAGCTGGTGCAGAAGGCGCTGTGGTGGGTGATCCGGCTCGCACCCATCGGCACCGCGGGGCTCATCGGCAAGGCGATCGCCAGTTACGGCTGGAACCTGCTGCGGCCCTTGGCGACCTTCACGATCGCCGTCTACGCGAGCTGCCTCATCGTGCTCGTCGTGGTCTACCCGATCCTGCTGCGCGTCGTCGGCGGGGTGAACCCGGTCCGCTTCTACGCGAAGGCTTGGCCCGCCGTCGAATTGGCGTTCGTGTCGCGCTCCTCCATCGGCACCATGCCGCTGACGCAGCGCATGGTCATCGAAAGGCTCGGCGTCCCCAGGGAATACGCGTCGTTCGCCGTGCCGTTCGGCGCGACGACGAAGATGGACGGGTGCGCGGCCGTATACCCGGCGCTGGCGGCCATCTTCGTCGCGCAGATCACCGGGACGCAGCTCGACCTGCGCGACTACCTGCTGATCGCCTTCGTCTCCGTGGTCGGCTCCGCGGCCACCGCCGGACTCACCGGCGCGATCGTCATGCTGACGCTCACCCTGTCCACCCTCGGCCTGCCGCTGGCCGGCGCCGGACTCCTGCTCGCCATCGATCCCATTCTGGACATGATTCGCACCGCGACGAACGTCGCGGGGCAGATGGTGGTTCCCGTCCTGGTCGCCAAGCGCGAAGGAATCCTCGACAAGGACGTCTTCGATCAGCCGTCGCCTCCGCTGACCGCCCCTGAACCCGAACCGGAACCGGAGCGGCTGCCCGAAGCGGCGTGAGCGGGGCGATTGGCCGGCACGTCGCGGGGGTACTGCGAAGCGACGACGAAAGGGGCCTGTCAATGCCACGCACGAAGGACACCGACGACGAGGACCGCGACGAGCCCAAGGGCGGCCGCCCCGGGCCGACCGATCAGGGACGTGAGGGCGGGATGGCGACCCGGGAACTGGCCCCGGAGCTGACCACCCCGGACGACACTCAGGAACCGCCGGACTGATCCGCCTGCCTGCGGCCCTGTTTGGCCGCGTCGGCGGGGTGGTACGAGCGCGCGATCAACGCGGACCGCAGATACCACAGGCCCGACGGCTGGGACGGATCGAAACCGGTGAGCTGCCCGATGCGCTTGAGCCGGTAGTCGACCGTGTTGGTGTGCACGTGCAGCGCGCGGGCGGTGCGCTGGCGGTTGAGGTTGTTGCTGATGTGCAGTTGCAGGGTTTCGAGCAGTTCGGCGTGTTCATCGAGGGGAGTGAGCACCGCCCCGAGGTACTCGCGCCCCGGGCCCGGCCGGGTGAGCTGATACTCGAGCGCCAGTTCGTCGAACCGGTACAGACCGGTGACGCAGTGCAGGCGCTGCACCATGTCCAGGAGTTCGTGGGCCTGATCGACCGCGCGCGGAATCTGCTCCGGAATGGCCTCCACCAGGGTGGCGGTGATGCCGACCTGCGCGGCCGAGGAGAGGCCCTCGATCAGCGCGTCGAGTTCCTCGTCGGTCTGCTGGTCGGCGGGCAGCAGGATGGTTCCGCCGTCGATGCTGAGCAGCGACAGCGCGTTGCCGCCGCAGCGCGCCGCGAGCTCGGCCTGGGTGCGGCGCAGCTTGCGCCGCGCGACGACCTGGGTGTCGAGGGCCCGGTTGTGCTCGTCGCGGTGTCGCGGAATCGACACGGCCAGAACGACATACGACTCGGCGATGGCGATGCCGCACTCGCGCGCCATGGTCGAGGTCGGCCGCCCGCCCAGCAGGGCCGAGGTGAGCGTGTGGACCGCGGTATGGTGCTCGCTGACCGCCGCGCGCAGCTCCCGGAAGTAGGCGCGGGAGATGGCCGAGGTCAGCGTGTGCAGGATCTCGATGTTCATCTTGGAGCCCTCGACGTAGTTGTCGAGGTCCTTGACGGTCAGCTTCGACACGATGAGGTCCATGCCCATCTGGAAGCCGGCGTGGATCGCGTCGTGAATCGCGTCGATCGGCACGCCCTCGCGCGCCCAGCCCGCGGCGGCCTCCTCGAGCTGCTCGACCTTGGCCGGGATATTGTGCCCGTCCAGCATGCTCGCGGCGAGTTCCAGGCATACTCGGGTGATGGTGGTGACGTCACCGTAGATCGCCTCACCGGGCAGGGTCCCGCAGGGGACCACGTTCTCGACGAAGTGACCGACCATTTGCCGGGAGAGCGCTCTGAAGTCGCGTAATGGCGTGGACATCGGTTGCCCGGAGATCGTCAGATTCGGCCGGATCGGGCTGTCGACAGCCATGACAACTCCTTTGTCAGCAATAGCTATGTAGCAGGTTCACACTAACTGTGACGTTGCCGTCTGCGGCTCTTACCAGCCGATTTGTGAGAAGAGGAGGCCGAGGCCGATGGGGAGCTGTGATCGATCACAACGACGTGCGTACACCGGAGTCGTCCGCTAACATAAGTCAAAACTTATAGAAGGAGGATGCTATGCCCATGCTCACCGATCCCGCGACCGTCGCGGGGCTCGTCGTCCGCGAGGTCCGCACCGGCTCCCGGGACGGCGGCCCGACCCGGATCGCCGTCGCCCGCCGCACCTACGCCACCGATCAGGCCGATCTCTGGGACGCGCTGACCAATGCCGAGCGGATTCCGCGCTGGTTCCTTCCGGTCAGCGGCGAGCTGAAGGTCGGCGGCCGCTATCAGGCCGAGGGCAATGCCGGGGGAGTAGTGGAGGAGTGCGAGGAGCCGCGGCGGTTCGCGGTGACCTGGGAGATGGGGCCGCAGGTTTCGTGGCTCGCGATCGGCCTGAGCGCCGACGGTGCGGGCACCGTGCTGGAGTTGACCCACGAGATGCCGGTCGCGCCCGAGTTCTGGGACCAGTACGGCCCCGGCGCGGTCGGCGTCGGCTGGGACCTCGCGCTGATGGCCCTCGGCCTGCATCTGGCGAGCGGTGAGCAGGTCGATCCGGAAGAGGGACAAGCCTTTCCGATGACGCCCGAGGGCACCGAGTTCGTCCGGGTGGCGGCCCGCGACTGGGCGGAGGCGGCCATCCGCGACGGCGACGACGCGGACGCCGCGCGGGCCGCCGGGCAGCGCACGGTCGAGTTCTACACCGCCGGGCCCGAGGACGACGCGCAGTCCTGATGAGACGTTCTCCGGAGAAGATCTTCGAGGCGCTCGGCGACCCGGTTCGCCGCTACATCCTCGAGCTGGTGGCGGCCGGCGAGCAGCCCGCGGGCACCGTGGTCGCCGCCGTACAGGAGCACACGCGCATCTCCCAGCCCGGCGTGTCCCAGCACCTCAAGGTGCTGCGCGACGCCGGGCTGGTGCGCGTGCGCGCCGAGGGCACGCGCCGCGTCTACACCCTCGACGCGGCGGGGCTCGACGCCGCGCAGCTGTGGCTGGCGGGGCTGGTCGACCAACTCGCGCAGTTCGCGCAGCCGCTCGACGCGCTCGCGACGGAGGTCGCGCGCGGGCGGCGCGCCCGACGTGCCGCG
>NZ_BAGH01000577.1 GCF_000308715.1 Nocardia tenerifensis NBRC 101015 | reverse complement strand
CCGGCGCCTTGCCGTGCAGGGTCTGGGCGTCGAGGGAGCCCTCGCCGGTGATCACCAGCCGCGCGCCCTCGACCTGCTCGGCGAAGGACATCAGCTCGAGGATCAGCTCGATGCCAGGCCGCACCGTCGCGCCGAGGAAGGCGAGCGCGGCGTACGCCGACCCCGCCCGCCGCGCCCGCGCCCGGCCGGTCCGCCACGTCCGCGCCGAGGTCGCGCTCGACGATCGACGCCAAACGTGCCAGGCCCCACTCCAATTCGTCGACGTCGCCGGGGCGCGCGCCCTTCTGCGGGCCGTAAACCTGTGCGGCGCCGCGCGGTCCGAGCAGCGGGTTGTCCACGTCGGAGGCCACGATCACCGGAACTCGTACCATGTCACCGGTGTCGATGCGGGCCAGGCGGGTCAGCGCCGCACCGCCGTGCGGGAGTTCGCGATCCCGGTCATCGAGGAAGCGGACGCCGAGGGCCTGCATCATGCCGACGCCCCCGTCCGTGCACGCGCTGCCGCCCAGACCGAGCACCACGCTGCGCGCACCGCGGGCGGCGGCCGCGCGGATGAGCTGGCCCGTGCCGTAACTCGTTGCGGTGAGGGAGGTTTGGAAGGTCGGCCGCACCGGCAGCCGACGCAGGCCGGACGCCTCCGCCAGTTCGATCACGGCCGCCTCGCCCCTCATCGCGAACGAGGCGGCCACCGGCGTCCCCAGCGGCCCGGCGACGCTCGTCTGGAAGCGGACGAAGCCCGACTCCACCACGGCGTCGACCGTTCCGTCGCCCCCGTCGGCCACCGGCGCGGTGACGACGGGGACGTCCGGGCGCACCCGGCGGAGTCCGGCCGCGATATGCGCGGCGACCTGGGGCGCGGTCAGCGACCCCTTGAACTTGTCGGGGGCGACGACGCAGTGTCCCTCGCGCCACCCGCCGCGCGCACCCGTCGAGCGGGCGGCGTCCGGCCCGCTCACCGGCCGCCGCCGACCGGCTCGGGCGACGGTTCGATGGCCACGGTGGCGGTGGGCGCGTCCGCGGCGGACAACGCCAGTTCCTCGAACTCGACGATGTTGTCGATCTCCAAGCCCATCGACACGTTGGTGACGCGTTCGAGGATGCACTCGACGACCACGGGCACCCGGTGTTCGGCCATGAGCTTCTTGGCGTCCTCCAGGGCCTGGCCGATGCGATCGGGTTCGAAGACGCGGATCGCCTTGCAGCCCAGGCCTTCCGCGACCTTGACGTGGTCGACGCCGTAGCCGCCTACCTCGGGGCTGTTGATGTTGTCGAAATCGAGTTGGACGTAGTAGTCCATCGAGAAGTTGCGCTGGGCCTGGCGAATGAGGCCCAGGTACGAGTTGTTCACCAGCACATGGATGTACGGGATGTTGAATTGCGCGCCGACGGCCAATTCCTCGATCAGGAACTGGAAGTCGTAGTCACCGGACAGGGCGACGACCGTGGCGTCGGGGTCTGCCGTGGCGACGCCGAGCGCGGCGGGCAAGGTCCACCCCAGTGGCCCGGCCTGGCCCGCGTTGATCCAGTGTCGTGGTTTGTAGACGTGCAGGAGTTGAGACGCCTGGATCTGGGACAGGCCGATGGTGCTGACGTAGCGCACGTCGGGGCCGAACGCCCGGTTCATCTCCTCATAGACCCGCTGGGGCTTGATCGGCACATTGTCGAAGTGAGTCTTGCGCTGGCCCAACTGTTTCCGTGCCCGTACCTGGGCCGACCAGTCGGCGCGGTCGCGCAGTGTGCCCGCCGCCGCGTGCTCCCGGGCGACCTCGATGAACACCTTCAACGCGGCCCCCGCATCGGAGGTGATCCCGAAATCCGGAGCGAACACCCGACCGATCTGCGTCGGCTCGATATCGACGTGCACGAAAGTCCGGCCCTGGGTGTACGTTTCGACACCACCGGTATGGCGGTTGGCCCAGCGGTTGCCGATGCCGAGCACGAAATCGGACTCGAGCATGGTCGCGTTGCCGTAGCGGTGGGAGGTCTGCAAGCCCACCATGCCCGCGTGCAGGTGGTGGTCGTCGGGGATCGTGCCCCACCCCATCAGCGTCGGCACCACCGGAACACCGGTCAACTCCGCGAACTCGACCAGCAGGGCGGCCGCGTCGGCGTTCACGATCCCACCACCGGCCACGATCAACGGACGCTCAGCAGCATTGAGCATTTCGATCGCCTTACGCGCCTGCGCACGCGTGGCCGCCGGACGATGCACCACCAACGGCTCATACGTCGCGATATCGAACTCGATCTCGGCCACCTGCACATCCACCGGCAGATCAATCAACACCGGACCCGGCCGACCTTCACGCATCAGCTGGAACGCCTTCTGAAACGTCCCCGGCACCTGCGCCGGCTCCAACACCGTCACCGCCCACTTCGCCACCGGCCCCGCGATCGAGGCGATATCGACAGCCTGGAAATCCTCCTTGTGCAACTTGCTCACCGGCGCCTGCCCAGTGATACACAGGATAGGAATGGAATCCGCACTCGCCGAATACAACCCGGTGATCATGTCCGTCCCAGCAGGCCCCGACGTGCCGACACACACCCCGATATTGCCCGCCGCAGCACGCGTATACCCCTCCGCCATATGCGAAGCAGCCTCCACATGCCGGGCCAGCACATGCTTGATGCCCCCATGCGCGCGCATCGCACTATAGAACGGATTGATCGCCGCCCCAGGCAAACCGAACGCCTGCGACGCCCCCTCCTTCGCCAAAATCAACACCGCGGCATCGACCGTACGCATCCGAGCCATGCTCAACGCTCCTTGTTCTGGCGCACGCCGCGTGTTTGCACAGCGTGCATCTCGGCACGGTCGGCAGGTTCGGCGCTACGCACCCAGCCGTCGGGCAGGTGGACGCCGCACTCCTCATGACGCGAGACGCCCTGCGCCACGGGCATTCTCATGCCTCACCCCGTCCGGACAGCGCCTCGGCGACCAGCAGCAGGCCGGAGTGGTCGAGCGCGCCGTAGCCCATGGCCCGGCCCGCCGCGATCAGCTGCGCGGTGAGCGCGCCCATCGGGATGGACACCTCGGCCTCGCGCGCCGCCTGCAGGATGATGCCCATGTCCTTGTGGTGCAGGTCGATCCGGAAGCCGGGCACGAAGTTGCGGGCGAGCATGGTCTCGCGCTTGAGCTCGAGGATCTTGCTGCCCGCCAGCCCGCCGGCCAGCATGTCGAGCCCCTTGGCCGCGTCCGCGCCGAGGTTCTCCATCAGCAGGATCGCCTCGGCGACCAGCGCGTAGGTGCCGCCGACGACCAGTTGGTTGGCCGCCTTCACGCACTGACCCGCGCCGTTGCCGCCGACCAGCGCGAAGGTCTTGCCGACCGTCTCGAAGATCGGTGTGGCCGCGGCGAAGTCGTCGGCGGACCCGCCGACCATGATGGACAGCGCCGCATTGATCGCGCCGTTCTCCCCGCCGCTCACGGGCGCGTCGAGTACCCGCAGGCCGTTCTTCGTCCCCTGCTCCGCAGTCCACTTGGCGGTCTTGGGGGTGATGGTGGAGAAGTCGATGTAGAGCGCGCCCGGGGCGGCGTGCGCGAGGATCTCGGGGAAGACCTGCTCGATCTGCTCGTCCTGCGGCAGCATCGTGATGACGATGTCCCTGTCGCGGACCGCCTCGGCGACGCTCGCGGCGACGGAACCGCCTGCCTCCTTCAGCTTTTCGAGCCCTTTGGGGCCGATGTCGTAGCCGGTGACGTCGTGTCCGGCCCGCACGAGGTGCCCCGCCATCGGGCTACCCATGATGCCGAGGCCGATAAAACCGATCGTGCTCATGCCTGCATCCACTTCCAATCAAGCTCGGGGTCTTTGTATTCGAGGCCGATCCAGCCGTCGTAGCCTGCGGCGCTGAGGGTTTCGAAGAGGGTGGCGAAATCCAGGTCGCCGGTGCCCGGCCTGCCGCGGCCGGGGTCGTCCGCGATCTGCACATGGCCGATGTACTGGGCGTAGGACTTGATGACCTGGATCAGGTTCTCGTCCATGCGCGCAAGGTGGTAGAGGTCGCAGAGGAAGCGCACGTTCGGCTCGCCGGTGCGCTCGATCACGCGCACAGCGTGCTCGGCGCTGACGATCGGATAGTGCGGGGACTCATGCGCGTTCAGCGCCTCGACCAACACGGTGGCGTCGACGCGGGCGGCGGCGCGCGCGGCGAGCCGCAGGTTCTCCAGCGCGAGCTCGTCCTGCCGCGCCGGGTCCTCACCCGCGACGCGGTTGCCGTAGAGGGCGTTGAGCGCGCGACAGCCGGTGCGCTCGGCGATGCCGACCGCCACGTCGATATTGGCGCGGAACTTGGCGACTTCGGCGGGAACGGATACCAGGCCCCGCCCGGCCGGAATCAGATCGATGAAGTTCAGCCCGGCCAATCGCACGCCGGCGTCCCCGATCGCGCGAACGAACGCGTCGATCTCTTTATCACCCGGCGTGGGATTCTCCCCGAAGGGCCACCAGAATTCGACCGCATCGAAACCTGCGGCCGCGGCGGCGGCGGGACGTTCCAGCAATGGCAGATCGGTGAAGAGAATAGAACAGTTGACGTCGAATTTCGGGAGGCCGGACTCCCCGGCGTAATGCTTCACTCAGCTCCTTCGCGGTATTTCTTCCAGCTGCCGATGCGGGTGATGTCGATCAGCTCCGGGTACGAGGTCGGCGGGCGGCGCAGCACCATCGACAGGACCGACCTGCCGTCGTCCAGCTCGATCGCGCCCAACTCGAGTTCGGGTGGCTCCGCGGGTAGCAGGCTTTCGCGCAGCACGTCGAGCGGGACGTCGAACAGTTCGCCCAGGATCGAGTGGCCGCCGTCGGGCGACGGGTCGAGCCCGGGAAAGCGGTCGCCGACCGAGAAGAATCGGTAGCGCGGAGCGGTTCTCGCCGCACCGGCGAACGGCGCGCCGTTCAGCAGATGGTTGAGCGGCCCGCCGCGCATGGCGGAACCGTTCAGAAAAATCAACGGCATTATCGGTTCCTTTTATGTCGAATTTCACCAAGTATGCGGGTTTTACGCGCCGCCGGGATAGATGAGATCACACCGAAGCCGTGCCGATAATCCGCAGCGGATTTCGTATGATGCTCCAGCGCAATAGGTTCACCAGGTGGGCAGTAAATCCCGATGGATGGGTCCCTCGCCGGCGCTGAGCGGTCGCGTCGAGCCGCCGCGCCGGACGGCCACGATCTCTGCGGCGATGGCGACCGCCGTCTCCTCGGCCGTGCGACCGCCGAGATCGAGGCCGATGGGCGAGTGCAGCACGGCCAGTTCGGCTTCCGAGAGACCGGCGGCGCGGAGGGCGGCCATCCGGTCCTCATGGGTGCGCCGCGAGCCCATCGCGCCGACATAGGCGACCTGCGACCGTAACGCCTTCTCCAACAAGGGAATATCGAACTTGGGGTCGTGGGTCAGCACGCACAGCACGGTGCGCGGGTCCACCTCGGTGCGCTCCAGGTACCGGTCGGGCCAGTCCACGACGACCTCGTGCGCGTCCGGGAACCGCGCGGGGGTCGCGAAGATCGGGCGGGCGTCGCAGACCGTGACGTGGTAGCCCAGAAACCGGCCGATCCGCGTCACCGCGGCCGCGAAATCTATCGCGCCGAAGACGACCATGCGCGGCGGCGGCACGTGGGACTCCACGAAGACGGTGACCTCGCGGTCCCCGCAGCCGAGCACCCGCACGCCGGTGGCCGCCGCCTCGAGCATCGCCCTGGCCTCGGCCACGACCGTCGGGTCGACACGCGCGCCGAGCGTCCACCACGGTCCCAAAGCCGTTGTGGCGCCGGTGTTCAGGTCACGCACGAGCGCGACCGGTCCGACCGAGCGCAGCATCGCCTCGATCGCCTCGCGCTCGGCGGGCGTGATCGGCTGGACGAACACCTCGATCCGCCCGCCGCAGGTCAGCCCCACCGCGAAGGCGTCGTCGTCGCTGTAGCCGAAGGTTTCGCGCACCGGCCGCCCGGTGCGCAACGCCTCGCGGCAGAGCTCGTACACCGCCCCCTCGACGCAGCCGCCCGAGATGCTGCCCAGGACAACACCTTCGGCGTTCACCGCGAGGGCCGCGCCCGGCGGCCGCGGCGCGCTGCCGCTGACGCCGATGACGGTGGCGACGGCGTAAGTCTTACCCGCCGTGTGCCATTGCAGAAGCTCTGCCGCGAGGTCACGCATTCTTGTTCTCCGCTGTTCTATCCGCCGAGCAGTAGCTCGATGGCACTGATGCCGAAGTACCCGGCGAAGACGACGCCGACCACCCAGATGAGCCAGTGGATCTCGCGGAACTTGCCGCGGGCCGCCTTGATCACCACGTAGGCGATGACGCCCGCGCCGACGCCGTTGGTGATCGAGTAGGTGAACGGCATCAGCACGATGGTCAGGAAGGCGGGCACCGCCACCTCCAGGTCGGCCCAGTCGATCTTGCGGGCCTGGGTCATCATCAGCGCGCCGACCAGCACGAGGGCCGGCGCGGCGGCCTGGATCGGCACCACGGCCGCGAGCGGGGTGAAAAGTACTGCCAGACAGAACAATCCACCGGTCACCACGCTGGTCAGCCCGGTACGCGCGCCCTCACCGACGCCCGTCGCGGACTCGACGTACACGGTGTTGCCCGCGCCGCCGCTGACGCCGCCGACGATCTGGGCGAGGCCGTCGATGGTCAGCACCTTGCCGAGACCGGGCATGGTGCCGCGCTCGTCGAGCAGTCCGGCCTCGTCGCAGACCCCGAACACGGTGCCCATGGCGTCGAAGAAGCCGGTGAGCACGAGGGTGAACAGCACGACGCCCGCGACGAGCCCGCCCGCCCTGGCGAATCCGCCGAACAGGTCGATGTTCAGCAGCAACCCGAAATCGGGCGCGGCGAAGAACCCCTTCGGCGTCTCGGGCACCACCGGACCCCACGTCTTCGGGTCGATCGTCGCCAGCGCGTTGACCGCGATGGCGAGCACCGTGGCGACGGCGATGCTGATCAGGATGGCGCCGGGCACCTTTCGGATGAACAGCGCGAGCATGAGCAGCAGCCCGACGGCGAAGATCACCACCGGCCACCCGGACAGGTGCCCGCCGACGCCGAGCGTGACCGGCGGTCCGGTCTGCGCACCGTGGCCGACCACGCCCGCGGAGACCAGGCCGATCATGGCGATGAACATGCCGATCCCGACGCCGATCGCGTTCTTGAGCGCCAGCGGGATGGCGTTGATGATCATCGTGCGCAGGCCGGTCGCGGCCAGGATCACGATGATCACGCCCATCAGCACCACCAGGCCCATGGTCTGCGGCCAGGTCATGTGCGGCGCCGCCTGGAACGCGACGACCGGCACGACGCCGAGGCCGGCGGCCAGGGCGAGCGGTACGTTGCCGACGAGGCCCATCAGGATGGTGCTGAGCCCGGCCGAGAACGCGGTCGCGGTGGTGAGCTGGGCGATGCTCAAAGTGTTGCCGTCGATATCCTGGACCCCGCCGATGATCAGCGGGACGAGCAGGATGACGTAGGCCATCGCCACGAAAGTGGTGATGCCGCCGCGAATCTCGCGGGAGACGGTGGTCTTGCGGGCGCTCAGCCGGAAGAATCGGTCGAGCGGGGACCTACCGGTGACCGGCTCCGGGACGGCGGAGTGGGTCTGGACTTGGGTCATGGCGTTGCCCTCCTCGGGGCATGGCCGACCTGCGAACCGGCCGCGGTGGCCGGTTCGCGTGGTTCGGTTCTGCTGTTGTGGGGTCCCTACCGCGGTCGCTGGACACGAGATACGGTCTGCCCCTGTTGATCAACTGCTCCGGATGATGTCTTCCGGACGCACCGGCACTCGGTTGATGTGCACGGTTCCCCCCGCGGATCGGCAGGCGTCCCGTATGGCCGAGACGATCGCGGGAGTCGAGGAGAGCGTGGGTGGCTCTCCGGCGCCGCGCAGCCCGTATGGGGCGTGCGGGTCGGCGTTCTCGAGAATCTCGAGCCGCTGTGGCGGCGAATCGAGAATCGTGGGAATCAGATAGTCGGTGAACGACGGATTGAGCACCTTGCCGTCGCGGACCTGGATCTCCTCCATGACCGCGAGGCCGAGGCCCTGGGCGGAGCCGCCGTGGATCTGGCCCTCCAGCGAGAGCCGGTTCATGATCTTCCCGACGTCCTGGACGGCGTCCAGGGCGACGACCTTGACCAGGCCGAGTTCGGTGTCGACGTCGACGACGGCCCGGTGCACGCACAGGGCGAGCTGGGTGTGGCTGTCGCCCTGGCCGGTCACCGGATCCATGCCCGTGGTCGGGCGGTGATGGAATTCCCTTGTCTCCTCGACGATCTCGTCACCGAGCAGGTCGACCAGCGCGGCGTAGACCTCGCCGTCGCGGGAGACCACCTTGCCGCCGACCAGGCGCAGGCCGCGCGCCGCGCCGAAACGTCCTTGGGCCAAGGCGAGTACGCGCATCCGCACCGCCTCGCACGCGGCCTTCACCGCGCCGCCGGTCATGTAGGTCTGGCGGGAGGCCGAGGACGAGCCGGAGCTGCCCACCTGGTTGTCGGCCGGGTGGATGGTGACCTTCTCGACGCCCAGCTCGGTGCGCGCGATCTGCGCCTCGACCGTCACCAGGCCCTGGCCGACCTCGGCGGCGGCGGTGTGCACCAGCGCGACCGGCTCGCCGCCGATGACCTCGAGCCGCACCCGCGCCGTGGAGTAGTCGTCGAAACCCTCGGAGAAGCAGATGTTCTTGATGCCGACGCCGTAACCGACGCCGCGCACGACGCTCTCGCCGTGGGTGGTCTGCGACGCGCCGCCGGGCAGGTTCCGGATGTCGGCGGGGTCGAGGGGCGCGGGCAGCGGCATATCCCTTGCCTGGCCGAGCATCTCGGCCATCGGCATCGGCGCGTGCACGACCTGTCCGGTCGCCAGCTTGGAACCCTGGCTCACGGCGTTGATCTGGCGCACGCGCACCGGGTCGAGCCCGACCGCCTCGGCGATTCGGTCCATCATCGACTCGTGCGCGAAACACGCCTGTACCGCGCCGAATCCGCGCATCGCGCCGCACGGCGGGTTGTTCGTGTAGACGCCGTAGGCATCGATCTCGAGATGCGGAATCTCGTAGGGCCCCACCGCGAGTGAGGCCGCGTTGCCGGTGACGTTGAGCGTGGCGGAGGTGTAGGCGCCGCCGTCCAGCACAATTCGCACCTTGGCGAAGACGATCCTGCCCGCGCTGGTGACGCCGTACTCGTAGCGCATCCGCGCGGGATGCCGATGCACGTGCCCGAAGAAGGACTCCTCGCGGTTGTACATCATCTTGACCGGCTTGCCGGTGTAGAGCGCCAGCATGCCCGCGTGGATCTGCATGGACAGGTCCTCGCGGCCGCCGAACGCGCCGCCGACGCCGGCCAGCGTCATCCGCATCTTGTCCTCGGGCAGGTCGAGGCAGGGACCGATCTGCGTCAGGTCCCAGTGCATCCACTGGGTGGCGACGTAGAAGTCCAGGCCGCCGTCCTCGTTCGGCACCACAAGCCCGGACTCCGGACCGAGGAACGCCTGGTCCTGGATGCCGACCTCGTAGTCCTCGGTCACCACCACGTCGGCCAGCGCCCGGCCGACCGCCATGTCGCCGACCCGGACCGGCTGATACCGGGTGATGCCGCCGCGCTCCTGCACCTTGTGTCTCTCCGGATCGGCGACCACGGCGAGCGGGTCGACGATCGGCTCCAGCACCTCGTACTCGATCTCGATGGCTTCCATTGCGCGCCTGGCGATCTCGGGATGGTCGGCGGCGACCAGGGCCACCGGCTCGCCCTGGTGGCGGACCTCGTCGATGGCGAGCACCGGCTGGTCCCAGGTGTGGTCGAGCCCGTACTTCTTGCGGCCGGGCACGTCCTCGTGGGTCAGCACGGCGTAGACGCCGGGCAGCGCGAGCGCCTTGCCGAGGTCGACGCGCACGATGCGGGCGCGGGGGTGCGGGCTGCGCAGCGTGGCGCCCCACAGCATGCCGTCCATCCACAGATCCGAGGAGTAGGCGAACTCGCCCTTGACCTTCAGGGTGCCGTCGGGGCGCAGCGGGCTCTCGCCGATGCCGCCCTTGCCCGGCGCGGCGACCTCGCCGGGGAATCGCGTGGTGCGTGCGGTGGTCATCGCCTCTCCTCTCGCGGGCGCGAATTCGTACAGCGGGCCTGCCTCGTCATGCCTGTCCCCGCATCAGTCGTTTCCTGGCGGCGGCGCCCGCCCGGCCGACCGCGTCGTGCGCGACCGTGCGCAGCTCGTCGTTCTCGACCACGGTGCGGCCGCCGACGAGCAGTCGCGCCAGCGGCGGTGTCGGCCCGAAAACCAAGGCGCAGACCGGGTCTTCGACGGCCGAGCGGAATCCGTCCACCCGCCACATCGCGAGATCGGCGAGCTTGCCCGGCTCCAGGCTGCCCAGCTCGCGCTGGCGGCCGAGATTGCGTGCGCCGCCGAGCGTTCCGAGCTCGAGGGCCTGGCGCGCGGTCAGCGCGGTCGGTCCGTGCACGGCCCGCTGGAACAGCATGGCCTGGCGCATCTCCCCCGCCATCGAGGTCAACTCGCTGGAGGCGGCGCCGTCCACGCCGAGCCCGACCGGCGCGCCCGCGCGCAGCAGCTCCGAGACGCGGGCGATACCGGCGCCGAGACGAGCGTTGGAGCTGGGGCAGTGCGCCGAGCCGGTGCCGGTCTCGGCGAAGCGGCGGATGTCGGCGTCGTGCAGGTGCACCGCGTGCGCGAACCACACGTCCGCGCCGAGCCAGCCGAGCTTCTCCATGTATTCGACCGGGGTGCAACCCATCTGCTCGCGGCAGTGCTCCTCCTCGTCGAGGGTCTCGGCGAGGTGGGTGTGCAGCCGGACGTTCTTGCTGCGGGCCAGCAGCGCGGCGTCGATCATCAGCCCCTCGCTCACCGAGAACGGTGAGCAGGGCGCGACGGCGACGCGCAGCATCGAGTCGAACGACGGATCATGGTACTTGTCAATGGTTTCCGCGGTGTTCACCAGGATCTCGTCGCGGTCCTCGACCACCTCGTCGGGCGGCAGGCCGCCGTCGGACCGGCCGCGGTCCATCGAGCCGCGGCACGGATGGAACCGGAGGCCGAGCTCGTGCGCGGCCCTGACCTCCGCGTCGAACAGGTCGCCCCGGCCCTTCGGGAAGACATAGTGATGATCGCTGCTCGTGGTGCAGCCGGTCAGCGCCAGCCAGCCCAGACCGGCCGCGGCGGCACCGTAGACGACCTCGGCGTCCATGCCTGCCCAGGTGCGGTAGAGACCGGTCAGCCATTCGAACAGCGTCGAGTCCTGGAACAGGCCCTGGGTCGCCCACTGATAGAGATGGTGGTGCGTGTTGACCAGGCCGGGCGTGACCAGGCAGCCGGTGCCGTCGATGCGCTGCGCGCCGGGGACGGCCGGCGCCGGTCCCGCGCCGAGGGATTCGATCCGGCCGTTCGCGATCACCAGGTGCCCGGACGGGATCTCCGGGCCGACCACCGGTGCGATATAGGCGTTCTCGATGACGACGCCGCCTGATTGCGTAGTCATTTCGCCGCCTTCCGCTGCGCCGCGAGGCGCACCGCGTCGAGGATCTTCTCGTAACCGGTGCAGCGGCAGAGGTTTCCGGCCAGCGCCTCGCGGATCTCCACGTCGGACGGGTCGGGGTTGCGCTCGATCAGGTCGTGCGCCTGGACGATGAGACCCGGTGTGCAGAAACCACACTGGACCGCGCCCGCCTCCACGAACGCCTGCTGCATCGGGTCGAGCCGCGCGCCCTGCCCGAGGCCCTCCACGGTCCGCACCGAGCAGCCCTCGGCCTGACCGGCGGCCACCAGGCACGAGCACACCGGCGTGCCGTTCAAATACACAGTGCAGGAACCGCATTCGCCTTGCTCGCAGGCGTTCTTGGCGCCGGGCAGGCCCATTCGCTCGCGCAGCATGTAGAGCAGGCTCTCGCCCTCCCACACGTCGTCGACGGTCTCCTTGGCGCCGTTCACGTCGAAGGTCACGCGCATCAGGCTGCCTTCCTTTCTGCTAGGTAGTCCGTCCATGCCCACCCCAGTGTGCGGCGGGCCAGCACCGACAGGGCGTGCTTGCGGTAGTCCGCGGTGCCGCGGACGTCGTCGATCGGTTTAGCGGCGGCCGAGACGAGCGCGCCGAACTCGCGCAGCACCCGCTCCGGCAGCGGGGCGGGGTCGTGCCAGGGCAGCTCGGCGGCGAGGAACTCCTCGGCGGGCACCGCGCGCAGCGGCGTCGGCCCGGCCGAGCCGATGCCGGTGCGCACCGTGCCCGCGCCCGGGTACAGCGCGACGGCGAACGAGCACACCGCGATCACCATGGCGTTGCGGGTGCCGACCTTCGAAAAGTACTGCGGCCCTTCGGCGGGCGGCAGCCAGATCGCGCGGATCAGCTCGTCGGACTCCAGGGCGTTCTTCTTCACCCAGACGTAGAACTCGTCGATCGGGATCATCCTGGCGCCGCGCGCGGCCGACTCCACCTCGATCACGGCGTCGCCCGCGAGCAGCGCCGGATGGGTGTCCCCGGCGGGCGAGGCGGCGCCGAGATTGCCGCCGACGGTGCCGCGGTTGCGGATCTGCGGCGAGCCGACGGTGCGGGAGGCCTGGGCCAGGCCGGGCAGCCGATCGCCGAGGCGGTTGATGAGTTCGGTGTAGGGCACGCCCGCGCCGATGCGCAGCCTGCCGTCGATCTCGGTGTGCTCGAACAACTCTCGGCACGGGTTGAGGTCGAGCAGGGCGACGGGGCGGCCCTTGTCGAAGTTCAGCTCCACCATGACGTCGGTGCCGCCCTGGATGGGGGTGGCGTCCGGGTGGGCCGCTTTCAGGGCGAGGGCGTCGGCCCAGTCGTCCGGTCGCAGGAAGTCCATCGTCACTCCCACGCCGGGCCGGCGGCGGGCGCGTCGTCGCGCAGCACGGTGCCCTCGATCAGGCCGTACGGACGGTCGGCGGCGTAGAACACCTCGTTGTCGTTCGTCAGGCCGAAGGCGGACAGGTCGACCACGAAATGGTGCTTGTTGGGCAGCGACAGCCGCACCTCGCCGATCTCCGGGCAGGTGGTGAGCACGCGCTCGCCCATCGCGTACAGCGTCTGTTGCAGTGAGTAGCTGTAGGTTTCGGCGAAGGCCTCGAGCAACGCGCTCTTGGCCTCGCGGTAGGTCTTGTCCCAGTCGCTCGGCTCGCCGATGAAGCGCCACTCCGCGTTGACCTCGGTGGCGAGGACGCGATCGTAGGCCTCCTGCAGGGTGGTGTACTTGTCCTTCAGGTAGCCGTGGAACTCCGAGCCGGTGGAGTTCAGCACCACCAAGCCCTGCAAACCCGCTACTACCCAAGCCTTTTCACCGTCGTAGTGCACCCGCGCGGTGCGAGTCTCCTGAGCCGAGCGGACAAAGGAATGTTGCTTGTCACTCGCGTCGAGAACGATTCGCTCCCAGGCGAATTCCTCGATGCTCACCCGCGCGTGATGAATGGTCGGCTGCGAATCGACGAAATGCCGTGCCAGCAGCAGGCCGAACGCCTCGGGTGAGGTGATGCCGTGTTCCTTGGCGAACGCGAACACGGTGTTCTTCTGCGTGTCGGTCGTCAGGACCGCGCCGTTGTCTCCGGTCAGGTGCACCTCGTCCATGGCGCCGGCGAGCGCGACACTGACGTTGAGATCGCGGATCTCGTGCACGCCACCGTTTTTCGTCACGCCGACGACATGGGTCTCCGCTTTGCCGTACCGGTTCGGTCCGAGCTTGATCGACATTGTTCAGCTACCTCGATAGGTGGAGTAGGAATACGGACTGAGCAGCAGCGGCACGTGGTAGTGCGCGGCCGGGTCGGCGACGATGAAGTCGATGGCGACCGAGGGGTAGAAGGGGCTGATCTCGCCGGTGTCGAAAGTCAGCCGGTGCGTGCCGGTCTCGGGCGCGGGCAGGTCTTTCACGCGGCCGTCGTCGTCGGTGCGCCGCTCGGCGAGC
Organism: Nocardia tenerifensis NBRC 101015; assembly: GCF_000308715.1. GTDB lineage: Bacteria > Actinomycetota > Actinomycetes > Mycobacteriales > Mycobacteriaceae > Nocardia > Nocardia tenerifensis. The sequence goes on along the minus strand of NZ_BAGH01000577.1, from coordinate 7,865 downwards.
ACCGTGCCGTCCGCGCGCGACAGGCGCACACGCAGGCCCGCGGCGGGGCGGCCGGTCACCGCGTTGAGCACGTGGGTGGACAGACTCACCCGTCCCCCAACAGCTTTCGCACGCGCAGGCGGGTGATGTCGGCCAGCTCGCTCTGCACCTTGATGCGCTCGTCCGGCACGGAGTTGTCCAGCCGCCTGCGCAACTCGGCGAGGATCTCCTCGGCACTGCGGCCGGTGGCGCGGATCAGGAAGACATGGCCGAAGCGCTCCTCGTAGGCCAGGTTGCCCGCGGTCAGCTCGGCTCGCACGGCGGCGTCGGCGCTCGCCGCGCCCGACTGCTCGCCGCGCGACCACGCCGCCTCCTGCTCGGACAACTCCGCCTTGGCCCGGTCGCCGATGCGCGGGTGCGCCGACAGCGCCTCCTCGACCTCCGGCCAGCTCAGCTCGCACACCGCGGCCACGGCGGCGGCGGTCGCACTCGCGGCGTCGGGGTAGGGCCGCGAGGCCGCCACCTTCTGCGCCCACCGGCGCGACGCGCAGCAGGTCAGCAGTTCCTGCTCGGCCTGGTCCGGCGGCAACGAGTTGAGCCATCCGATGTCGCGTGCCATCTGACCTCCTCATCGGGGTACGCGAATGTGTTCCGCAAGTACACCCGGCGGATAAGAGCGCAGCTAGAAACGAGAAATCTGAACTGTGCGCCAGTTCACACCCCACTCTTCGTACGAATGTCCAAGGGCGTTCACCAGGGGGGCGACTGTTAGCCTTCGCAACGTGCGCCTTCGATCACTGCTCTCCATGGCGGACCTCGGGCTCGAACTCGTCACCGGCGAGGAAGAGCTGGATCGGTTCGTTCGCTGGGTGGTGACCACGGACATGCTCGATCCCGGTCGCTACCTCTCCGGCGGAGAGTTCGTGCTCACCGGCATGCAGTGGCGGCAGGAGCCCGCCGACAGCGAGGTGTTCGTCCGGGCGCTGGCCCAGGCCGGGGTGGCGGGCATGGCCGCGGGCGACGCCAGGTACGGCGGTGCGCCCGCCGACGTCGTCGAGGCCTGCCGCAGGCATCGGATTCCGCTGTTCCGGGTGCCGGAGACCGTCGCGTTCGCCGCGGTCACCGAGCAGATCACCCGCAATCTGTCCACCGGACGGGCGGCCGATCTCACCGCGATCCTCGACCGGCATCGCCGGCTCGTCTCCGGCGCGGGCCTCGGCTCGGTGCTCGAACTCATCGAACGCGATCTCGGCATGCGCTGCTGGGTGGTGTCGTCCACCGGGCGGACGGTGGCCGGGCCCGCCGCGTCGCCGCCGGTCGAGGTGACCGGGGTGTTCCTCAGCGCGCGGCGGCTGCCGTGCGCGTTCGTGCACGCGGGCAGCCGGTTCTCGCTGTTCGCGGTCGACGAGCATCGGACATCGCGGGCCGCGGACTGGTTCCTCGTGTTCGAGGGCGACTACACCGAGTGGCCCGAGGAGCGGCGCGCGCTGGCGGGTGAGCTGGCCGCGGTCGTGTCGCTCGAGCGCGCGCGGCAGGACGATCGGCAGAGCGCCGAGGGGCGGCTCGCGCAGGAACTCATCGAGCTGATCGTCTCCGACGCCAAACCCGCCGAGATCATCTCGCGGCTCGAGCTCACCGGGTTGGGGCCGGCCGAGACCTATATCGCGGTCGCGGCCGCCGCCGACGACACTTTGCGGCCCGGCGAGTTACGCGTGCTGCTGCGCGAAATCCTTTACGGGAGAAGGCCGGCCGCCGGGGTGGTGGACGGCGAGGCGATCGCGTTGATCCCGGCCGGACCCGACACGCCCGTCATCGACGAAATCAACCGTGCGGTAACGGCTTTGGAGCCCGGACTACGTGGCAGCCGACTATCCGTGGGTGTCAGCGGGGTGGTCGACGGTGAGGGCCTGCGCGGCGCCGTCGAGGAGGCTCGCTACGCCCGCCGCATGGCCGCAGGCCGTCATCAACCCACCAGCGTGGTCGGCCACGACGAACTGGCCACCCACATGCTTCTGCTCGCCTCCGTCCCCGACGAGGTCCGCCGCATGTTCCGTCTGCGCCTGCTCGACCCCCTCACCACCTACGACCAGGACAACCGCGCCGACCTCGTGCACACCCTCGAAACCTTCCTCGAGGTCTCCGGCTCCTGGACCAAATGCGCCGACCTCCTCCACGTCCACGTCAACACCCTCCGCTACCGCATCCAACGCATAGAAGAACTGACCGCCCGGGACCTCTCCCGCCTAGAAGACCGAGTCGACTTCTTCCTAGCCCTAGCCCTCCGCTGACCCCACCCACTGAGCGCACTTCCCTTGGCCCACAACAACTCTCACGCGTCCGGGGAGCCGACCTGGGTGATTTTTCGGGTGCCTAGGCGGGTCATGAGGTCTTGGTGGAGGATGCGGAGGAGGGTGGTCAGGTCGGCTTGCTGGGCGGGGGTGAGGCTGGAGAGTAGGTCGGATTCGCGGCCGAGGACCTGGTCGACCAGTTGTTCTACGAGGTCGTGGCCGGCGGGGGTGAGGGTGACGGCGACGCTGCGGGAACCGTCGCCGAGGGGGGCTCTGGTGACGAGGCCCTCCGCTTCGGCGCGGGCGACTCGCTGGGAGATGGCTCCGGCGGTGAGCATGGTGTGCTCTTTCAGTTCACGGGTGGTCAAACTGTAGGGCGGGCCGCTGCGGCGGAGGATGCTGAGCAGGTCGAGGGTGGCGGTGTCGGCGCCGGCGGCGGCGAGCACGCGGCGGCGGTCGTCGCCGAAAGCCTTGGCCAGCTGCCATATTCGGGTGACGACGCCGATCCCGTCGACCGGCGTCCCTGGCCGCTCCCGGTGCCACGCCAGCGCGATCGCGTCGACCGGATCGTTGTCGTCCATGCCACTCCTCGGTTGCGTTTAGGTCTAAACCTTGTCTACGTTTAGATCTAAATGTAGTCGATGAAGGAGACGAACATGGCACGCAACATCGTGGTCACCGGCGGAGCCACCGGCATCGGCAAGGCGATCGCCCGCGTTTTCGCCGCCGAGGGCGACACGGTGGTGATCACCGGCCGCCGGGCCGAGCCGCTGCACGCGACCGCGGCCGAACTCGGCGTCACGGCGGAGGTCTGCGACGCGACCGACCCGGCGCAGATCGAGAAACTGGTCGACCGGCTCCCCGGCCAGATCGACGTGCTGGTCAACAACGCGGGCGGCAATACCGACTTCGACTCGGAGGCGCCGACGGACCTGCGCGCCCTGGCCGCCGCCTGGCGCACCAACCTGGACGCCAACCTGCTCAGCGCGGTATTGATGACCACCGCGCTGCGCGATCGGCTGACCGGCGCGGTCGTGCACATCGGCTCGATCGCCGCGGACAAGGGCGCGGGCGCCTACGGCGCGGCCAAGGCCGGCCTCGCCTCGTGGAACATCCAGCTGTCCGCCGAACTGGGCCCGCGCGGCGTCACCGCCAATGTCGTGGCGCCCGGCTACATCTCGGACACGGAGTTCTTCCGCGACAAGCTGACCGAGGAGCGCCGCGCCTCGCTCATCGCCGCGACACACACCCGCCGCCCCGGCGTCCCCGAGGACATCGCCGCCGCGGTGCACTACCTCGCCTCACCCGCGGCCAGGCAGGTGACCGGCCAGGTGCTGGCGGTCAACGGCGGAGAACGCACCACTCGATGAGACGCGGCACGCGTGGCGGGGCGGGCAATGCGGGTGATCAGGGCAAACCGTGTGATAAGGGCTAGCATGAGCGAGCTGGTAACCGTGAGTTCGCTGATCCTTCGGCGCGCCCCGCAACGAGTGGATCAGTAGGACATGGCCTGCCCCGACCACTTCGGGTGCAGCGCCCCGGATTCGTGGGCAGGAAAGGAGATCCGCTGTGGGTTGCCGTCCGAGGTGTAGCGCTGCCCGGGGTTCGCGGCCAACCGATCCAGCCAGTAGGTCGAGTCGAAGTCGACCGGTGTTGCGCCCGAACGGATTCGGGGCACCGCGGTGGGGTCGAGCGCACCGTAGGGCGACGGGGCAGGCTCGGAGCCGACCAGCATCACCGCCTCGAACGCGTAGTTCGTGCCGTCCCAGCTGCCCGACGTGGCCAGCGCGCGCTCGGCCGGGGAGATGCCGAGCGGCAACGCCATGGTCCGCACCCGCCCCGGCGTCGCCGACCCGATCGCGCGGACGTTGTCCGCCAGCTCGCGCTGGACGCCGGCACTGTCCAGCTGCGCGAGGTTCGCGTGGGTCGCGGTGTGCGCGCCGATCTCGTAACCGTGCGCGACCAGCCACGGCAGCGCCCGCGGATCGTCGGCGAACGGCTGATTGTTGACGTAAAAGGTTGCGGTGGGCGCGAAGTCGGGGTGCTCGGCCCGGAACTGCTCGAGGATGCCGACGGCGGTCTCGGGCGCGACCTTGCCGTCGGCGGTGAACGAGAGCTGGCTGAGGGTGGAGTCGTCGAAGGTGAGCACCACCGGGTGGGCGCCCGCGGGCAGGTCGATGACCCCGGAGACGAAGGCGGACGCGGTCACCGGACGGTAGTTCTCGCGGTAGAGCCGATCAAGCTCGGCCCGGAACTTCTCCGGCGTCTGGTCGTACTCGCTGACCGGGGCGGCCGCCAGCTGGTGGTACATGAGCACGGGCACCACGCCGAGCTCGTCGGCGCCCACCGCGGCCGGATCGGGCGCGGGACTGCTCGAGGGCAACGCGGCCGCGGCGGGCCCGGCGTCGACCGGATGGGCAGAACAGCCCGCCGCGGCCGCGAAGGCCAGCACGGACAGCACAACTCGAACACCGATGGTCGCGTTCTTCGCCATCGGGCAAACGGTACGCGAACTCGACCGGATCTCCGCGTAGGCGACCGGTGGCACTTGTAGCGACGGGCGCGGGCCGAACCCGCGACAGTGAGCGATCTCCGAACGAAAGTTGGTGTGCGCGTTGCTAGAACGACTAGGCGTCACAGGACACCGGCGGTTGGCCGCGGTCCTGGTTATCTCAGTCTTATCAATTCTTGTCGCTTCCGTGACCCTCAGCTCGGTGCGCACCGAGCCCCATGGATTGACCCTCAGCGGTCTTCCCAGCAACTACGTCGGCTCGGCGGCGCTGTCCGCCATGACGTTGCGCGTGGACGCCGGCGACAACGACCCGCACGCCCTGCGGCTCGAGCTCGACGGCCACCCGGTCGACGGCGCCGTCGACGGCAACACGGTCGTGTACCGGCCGGGCGCGCTCCCCGACGGCGAGCACAAGTTCACCGCCGAGATCCCGCCGGATTTCCTCGGATTCCTCCGCACCGGCCCCGGCGCGTCCGAGACCTTCACCGTGGACACCGAGGCGCCGACCCTGGAGCTGACCCAGCCCACCGGCATCACCTCCTACCGCCAGCCGGTCACCCTGCGCGGCAAAACCACAGGCGCCGAGCGCGTGTCGGTCGGCGCCCAGTCGGTGACCCCCGCCGACGACGGGTCGTTCGAGATCGACCTGCCCCGGGCGCAGACCGGCGCCGACGTGGTGGCCGTGGACGCGGCGGGCAACCAGACCGCCGAGGCAATCACCGCCACGATCGAGCAGCCGCCGATCAAGGCGGTCCACGTCACCGCCTACGGCTGGTCCGACGACGGCCTGCGCGAGGACGTACTGGACATGGCCCGCGACGGCCGCATCAACACCGTGCAGCTCGACATCAAGGACGAGGACGGCGTCGTCGGCTACGACTCCCGCGTGCCGCTGGCCCGCGAGTCGGGCGCGGCCACCCCGATCTACGACGCGCCCGCGGCGCTGCGGCAGCTGCACGACATGAACATTCGCGTGGTCGGCCGGATCGTCGCCTTCCGGGACAAGACGATGGCCGAATGGGCCTGGCAGCACGGGCATTCGGACTGGGTGATCCAGAATCCGTCCGGGCAGCCCTACGCCAGCAAGTACGGCCCGATCGCGTTCACCAACTTCGCCGATCCCCAGATACGCAGGTACAACATCGATCTCGCCGTCGAGGGGGCCAAGCTCGGCTTCGACGGGATCATGTACGACTACATCCGGCGCCCCGACGGCGCGCTGACGCAGATGCAGTTCCCCGGCTCCACCGAGTCGCCCACCGTCTCGATCGCCGAATTTTTGCGCGAGAGCCGCGATCCCGTGCGCGACGCGGGCGCCGAGCAGAGCGCCGCCGTGTTCGGCATCGCCTCCACCCGGCCCGAGGAGATCGCGCAGGACATCCCGGCGATGGCGAAGTACGTCGACTACATCGCGCCCATGGTCTACCCCTCGCACTGGAACGCCGGCGAATACGGTGTCGCCAACCCGAATTCGCAGCCCTACGACATCACCCTCCGCTCGCTGCAGGACTTCCACGCCCAGACTCAGGGCACCGCGGCCAAGGTCGTCCCCTGGCTGCAGGACTTCAGCCTCGGCGTCGGCTACGGCCCCGGCGAGGTCCGGGCGCAGATCGACGCCGCGAAAGCCGCGGGCACCAACGGATTCTTCCTCTGGAGCCCGACGGTGCACTACCACCTGACCGCGGGCCCGACCGACTGATCGGCAAGCCCCACGGCACCGTCCCGCGCCCACGGCCGGGACGGTGTCTTCGTGGCTGACACGGAGCCGCGGCAGGCCGTCACGGTGTCCGCAGCAGGCCCCCCGCAACCTCGCCGACGCGCCGACCCACCCGGAACCGCCGCCGCGGTTAGGCTGGTGTAGTGAACGTTGAAGTGACGCGCCTGCCGGGCATCGGTGTGCGCAAGGACTTTCCGGTCAAAGGCGTTCGCCGCCGGGTCGGCGTCATCGATCACAAGGACGGCACGATCTATCTGATCGTGAGTAAGGCGGACAATCCCGAAGCCACCGATCAGATCCCCCTCTCGGCCGCGGAGGCGGCCGCGCTGGCCAATCTGCTGGGCGCGCCGCAGCTGATAGCCCAACTGCGCGAGGAACATCGCGAGTTCGACGGCGTGAACACCAGGCAGTTCTCCATCCTCGGCGGCTCCCCCTACGTCGACCGCGCGCTCGGCGAGACCGAGATGCGGACCAGGACAAGGGTTTCCATCGTCGCGATCATGCGAGGCGGCGCGGTGATCCCGTCCCCCAGCCCGGACTTCGTCTTCGCGGCCGGCGATCTGCTCGTGATCGTCGGCACCGCCGAAGGACTCGACGCCGCCGCCGAAATCCTCACCGACGGCTGACGCCGCTCAGCCGCCGAGCACGTCGAAGACCTCCTCGGCCCGGTCGCGCGCGCGATACATGGCCCAGGCGGCGGCCGCGAGCTCGTCGGGGTCGAGGGTGTGGCCTTCGGACGCACCGAAGCGCACCGGGTCGGCGGTGACCATGCTGTGAATATCGCCGCGCTCGATCAGGCCGCCGATGGTGAGCGTGCCCGCGTAGACCCCGCGATCGGCGAGCGCGGCGTTGAGCGTGATGGCGTAGTTGCGCAGGGCCGCGGAGGGCAGCGCGAGCTGTCCGAGCATGGGCATCGGCCGGATGCTCGACAGGCCGCCCGCGAACAGCAGCGCGCCGGCGCCCCGATCCAGCATGCCGGGCAGCACCTCGTGCACCATCTCGACGGCGGGCCAGACCCAGTCGAACGCGGATCGCGCGGTGGCGACATCCATTTCGGTGAGCGGAGTCGGCTGCTGCGTCGGCCCCGGCCCGTAATAGGCGAGTTCGATATCGCCGTCGCCCGCGATCTCGGCCAGGACCGCTCGCAGGCGCGCGTGGTCGGTGACGTCCGCGACGTACGCACTGGCGTCGATGCCTTGCGCCGCAAGCTCTTTCAGGTAGCCGCCGTGGCGCGCGCCGCCGCGCGAGACGAGCGCGACCCGGAACCCCTCACTGCCGAAACGCCGAGCCGTGGACATGCCGAGACCGGGCCCGACGCCGATGATCACGGCCGTTGGTGCGGTGGACATACATCTCCTTCATTCTGAGG
>NZ_BAGH01000578.1 GCF_000308715.1 Nocardia tenerifensis NBRC 101015 | reverse complement strand
TGCTGCGCGGGACCGCTCGGCGCGGTCAAACCGTTCGACGCCCCATCGGAGTTCACCGCCGAGCCCGCCACCACCGCCAGCACCGGGTGCCCGCTGCGCTGGGCGTCCGAAAGTCGTTCCAGCAGAAGCACTCCCGCGCCCTCCGACCAGCCCGTGCCGTCGGCGGAGTCGGAGAACGGCTTGCACCGGCCGTCCGGCGCCAGCCCGCGCTGCTTGCTGAACGCGATGAACGGGCCCGGCGTCGCCATCACCATCACCCCGCCGGCCAGCGCCATCGAGCACTCCCCCGAGCGCAGCGCCTGGCACGCCAGATGCAGCGCGACCAGCGACGATGAGCACGCCGTATCGACGCTGATCGCGGGCCCCTCCAGGCCGAGCGTGTAGGCCACCCGGCCGGAGATCACCGCCGCCGAGTTGCCGGTGGTGAGGTAGGCCTCGGCCACCTCGGGGACGGTGTCGAGCAGGTACTCGTAGTCCTGGATGCCGGATCCGGCGTACACGCCGATCTGCGCGCCGCGCACCGAGTCGGGCGCGATGCCCGCCCGCTCCAACGCCTCCCAGCAGATCTCCAGCATGAGACGCTGCTGCGGGTCGGTGCCGAGCGCCTCCTTCGGGCTCATGCCGAAGAAGGCGGGGTCGAAACCGGCTGGGTCGGTGAGGAATCCGCCCTCGCGCACGTAGCTGGCGCCGGTCCGGTCGGGCGCGTCGGCGCGCAGCCGGTCCAGATCCCAGCCGCGATCGGACGGGAACGGCGTCACCGCGTCGCGTCCGGCGGCGACCAACTCCCACAGGTCCTCCGGCGACTCGACGCCGCCGGGGTAGCGGCAGCTCATGGCCACGATCGCGATCGGCTCGCGCTCGCCGCCCTCGGCCGCGCGCAGCCGTCGCCGGGTCTGGTGTAGATCCGCGGTCACCCGCTTGAGGTACTCGAGGAGCTTCGCGTCGTCCGACATCCCTGTCCCACCGTGTCTTTCGTGGTTGTCCGTGTGCTGCGGGCGGGCTCAGCCGAGCCCGAGCTCCGTGTCGATGAAGGCGAAGACGTCGTCCGCCGACGCCGTCGCCAGCTGTGCGCCCGCGTCGTCCGCCGCCGTGCCGAGGGTCTCGGTCGCGGCGGTGAGCAGCGCCTGCAGGCGATGGGTGAGCTTCCAGCGCGCCACGTCCGCGCGGGGCAGCGACCGCACGGTCGCGTCCAGGCGATCCAGATCGGCGAGCACCGAGGCGGCTCCCGGATCGTCGTCCTCGCACAGCTCGGTGCGCAGGTAGTCGGCGAGCGCGAGCGGGGTGGCATGGTCGAAGATCAAGGTGCTGGCCAGTTTTCGGCCCGTCGCCGCGCTCAGCCCGGTCCGCAGGTCGACGGCGGCGACCGAGTCGAAGCCGAGATCCTGGAAGGTCCGGGTCTGGTCGAGTTCGGCGGCGTCGTCGTAGCCGAGCAGGGCGGCCACCTGCGCGCACACCAGATCGAGCACGGCGCGGGCCCGCTCCGGCTCGGTCATCTCGGCCAGCCGTGCGACGAATGCTGTCGCGGAAGAGGTTTCGGCCTGGTCCTCGGCCAGCAGCTCGCGGACTTCCGGCAGGCCGTCCAGGAGCGGGCGCGGCCGCGCCAGCGTGTAGGTCGGCACGAACCTGGCCCAGTCGAAATCCGCGATGACGATATCGCCGCCGTCGTCGTGCAGCACGCGGCGCAGCGCCTCGACGGCCAGCCGCAGCGGCATCGCGGGCGCGCCGATGCGCCGCAGCAGCGCGCCGAGTTCGGCGTCGACCATGCCGCCGTCCCAGGAACCCCAGGCGATGGCGGTCGCCGCCCGTCCGCGCGAGCGACGCTGTGCCGCAAGCCCATTGAGGAACGCGTTCGCGCCCGCGTAGGCGGCCTGCTCGCCGCTGCCCCAGATCGCCGCGCCGGAGGAGAACAGCACGAACGCGGCCAACGGCCGGTCGGCGAGCAGCTCGTCCAGGTTGCGCGCGCCGACGACCTTGGCACGACCGACCTCGGCGAACTCCTCGAGGCTCAGGTCGGCCAGCGGCGCCAGGCGCTGCGCGACCCCGGCCGCGTGGAAGACGGAGGTGAGATCGGGCAGCGTGTCGAGCAGCTCGCGCAGCGCGGCACGATCGGCGACGTCGCAGGCCGCCACCGTGACGCGCGTGCCGAGCTGGGTCAGTTCGTCGGCCAGCGCGTCGATGCCTGCGGTGGCGCGACCGCGCCGTCCGGCGAGCACCAGATGCTCCGCGCCCTCGGCGGCGAGCAGCCGGGCCACATGCGCACCTACTCCGCCCGTGCCGCCGGTGATGAGCGTGGTGCCGCGCGCGGTCCACGTCCCGGCCCGCGCGCTCGGCGCGCGGACCATTCTCGGCGCGAACACCCGGTCGCCGCGGATCGCCAGCCGGTCCTCGTGCCCGGCCGTCGCGGGCAGGCGGCACAGCCGATCGATCGTGGCCGGGTCCGGCGCGCCGATCACGTCGATCACGCCGCCCCACGAGTTCGGCTGGTCGAGGCCGAGCACCGCAGCCAAGCCCCAGATCGTGGACTGCGCCGGGCTCGTCAGCTCGGCGTCGTCGGTGACGGCGACCGCGCCCGCGGTCACGCACCACAGCGGCGCGGTCACGCCCGCGTCGGCGAGGGCTTGGGCGAGCACGACCGTCGCGGCGGTGCCGGCGGACAGGGCAGTGTGTCGCGGGTGCGGCCGATCATCCAGTGCGAGAAGGGAAATCACCGTCGTGGCGGTCGCCGTCGCGGTGTCGTCGCAGAACCGGGCGGCCAATGTGCCGCGATCGTCGGCGAGGACGTCGACCGGCACGAGCCGTGCGCCGAGATCGGTGAGCGCGTCGGAGGCGGCGGTGACCCACAGGTTGGTCGGCGGTCCGGCCGGAACGACGACCACCAGCTGGCCGACGGGGTCGACGGCCTGCCCGCCCTCGACCGGCTGCCACGTCATCCGGTACCGCCACGAATCGACCTGTGCGGCATCGCGTTCGCGGTCGCGCCAGGCGGCGAGCGCGGGCAGCACCGCGCCGAGCGCGGCGGCGTCCACCCGTAGTTGTTCGGCGAGCGCGGCCGGGTCCGCGGCGTCGATGGCCGACCAGAAGGACGAATCCGCCGCGCCGGGCTCGGTTGCACTCGCCGCCCAATAGTGGCGGCGTTGAAAAGCGTAGGTGGGCAGCTCTATTCGGCGCGCACCTCGATCGGCGTAGAAGGCGGTCCAGTCCACGGTGGCCGCGCCGCGCGCGTGCAGCGCCGCGAGGGCGGACACGAGTTCGCGCTCCTCGCTTCGGTTCCGGCGCAGCGCCGCGGTGAACACCGCGTCGGCGTCGGGCTCCAGGCAGTCCGGACCCATGGGCGTGAGCGCGGCGTCGGGACCGAGTTCGAGAAAGGTCGCGACGCCCTCGTCCGCCATGGTGCGCACGGCGTCGCCGAACCGTACCGCCTCGCGCACATGCCGCACCCAGTGCTCTGGCGTGCCGATCTCCGTCGCGTCCACGAGCTTGCCGGTCAGGGTCGACACGATCGCGAAAGCCGTTGTGCGGTAAGTCAGTCCGGCGGCGACCTCGTGGAAGTCGGCGAGCATGGGGTCCATGAGCGGCGAATGGAAGGCGTGCGAGACCCGCAGCCGCGTCGTCTTGCGGCCCTGCGCGGCGAAGTGCGCGACCAGCGCGGTGACGGCGTCCTCGGTCCCCGAGATCACCACGGACGCCCCGTTCACCCCGGCCAACGCGACGTGTTCGGTCAGCAGCGGACTTACTTCTTGCGCAGTGGCGCGCACGACAGCCATCGCACCGCCGCCGGGCAGGGCCTGCATCAGTTTGCCGCGGGCGGCGACGAGCCGCGCCGCGTCGGCGAGGGAGAGGACGTCGGCGACGTGTGCGGCCGTCAGCTCGCCGATCGAGTATCCGGCCACGAAATCCGGTCGCACTCCCCAGGATTCGAGCAGCCGGTACAGCGCGACCTCGATGGCGAACAATCCGGCTTGGGTGTAGGCGGTCTGCTGAAGCAGGTCCTCGTCGTCGCCCCACAGCACGTCGAGGAGGCCGCGGTCGAGCCACTTGTCCAGCGCCTCGGTCACGTCGTCGAGTGCGCGGGCGAAGGCCGGGAAGACGCCGTACAGCTCCTTGCCCATGCCGAGGCGTTGCGCGCCTTGGCCGGTGAACAGGAACGCGGTGCGCGCGTCGGCGCGCACCGTGCCCGTGTGGACTCCGGCCGGATCGCCCTGCGCGAAAGTGCCCAGGGCACGGTCGAACTCGGGGCGGTCGGCGGCGACCAGCACGGCGCGGTGGTCCAGGGCGGCGCGTGTGGTCGCCAGTGAGTACGCCGTGTCGAGCAGGTCGAGTTCCGGGCGCTCGGTGCGGAAGTCGGCGAGCTTGGCCGCCTGTGCGGCGAGGGCGTTCGCACCTCGCGCCGAAATCGGCAGCGCCAGTACCGATCCGGTGACGCGACCGGTCTCGGGTTCGTCCGCCGGTTCGATTACCGCGGGGGCCTCCTCGATGAGCACGTGCGCGTTCGTCCCGCTCAGGCCGAACGAGGAGATCCCGGCGCGGCGCGGCCGATCGATGGCGGGCCACGGCGTCGGCTCGGTGAGCAGTGCGACGGCGCCCGCCTGCCAGTCCACGTGCGGGGTCGGCCGGTCGACGTGCAGCGTCTTGGGGAGCATCCCGTGGCGCATGGCCTGCACCATCTTGATGATCCCGCCGACGCCGGCGGCCGCCTGCGTGTGGCCGATATTGGATTTGAGCGACCCGAGCAGCAGCGGGCGATCCGCGGGCCGGTCCCGGCCGTAGGTGGCGAGCAGGGCCTGCGCCTCGATCGGGTCGCCGAGCACCGTGCCGGTGCCGTGCGCCTCGACCGCGTCGACGTCGGCGGCGGTCAGCCGCGCGGCGGCCAGCGCGTCGCGGATCACCCGCTGCTGCGACAGGCCGTTCGGCGCGGTGAGCCCGTTGGACGCGCCGTCGGAGTTCACCGCGCTGCCGCGCACCACCGCGAGCACCGGATGACCGTGGCGGCGCGCGTCCGAAAGCCGTTCGACCAGAAGCATTCCCGCACCCTCGCCCCAGCCGGTGCCGTCGGCGGCCGCGGCGAACGACTTGCACCGGCCGTCCGGGGCGAGCCCGCGCTCCTGGCTGAAGCCGATGAACGACACCGGCGTCGCCATCACCGTCACCCCGCCGGCCAGCGCCAGCGTGCACTCGCCGGAGCGCAGGGCCTGAATCGCCCAGTGCAGCGCGACCAGCGAGGACGAGCACGCGGTGTCGACCGTGACCGCGGGCCCCTGGAGGCCGAGCGTGTACGCCACCCGGCCGGAGGCGACGCTGGCCAGTCCGCCGGTCCCGCTGCTCGCGGAGTAGTCGTGGTAGACCACGCCGGCGAACACGCCGGTGCGGCTGCCGCGCAGCGAGTTCGGATCGATACCGGCGAGTTCGATGGCCTCCCAGGACAACTCCAGCAGCAGCCGCTGCTGCGGATCGGTGTCCCTGGCCTCGCGCGGGCTCAGCCGGAAGAAGTCGGCGTCGAACTCGGCGGCGTCGTGCAGGAATCCGCCTTCCTTCGCATAGGTGCGGCCGGGGGTCGCCGGGCGGGGATCGTAGATGTTCTGCACGTCCCAACCCCGGTTCGCGGGGAACTCGGTGATGCCGTCGGCGCCCGAGGCGACCAAGTCCCACAGCTCCTCCGCCGAGCCGACGCCGCCGGGGAACCGGCAGCTCATGGCCACGATGGCGATCGGCTCGGCGGTCGCGGCCTCGAGGCGGCGCAGGCGTTGCTTGGTCTGCTGTAGGTCCGTCGTCGCGCGCTTGAGGTACTCCCTGAGCTTGCCTTCTGTGTCCATCGATGTTCCTGCTCGTCCGAAAGTTGTTGCGCCGGTGGGCTAGCGGTTCAGGCGAGGCCCAATTCGCTGTCCAGGGCGGCGAAGAGTTCGTCGTCGGAGGCGGCGTCGTACTGCCGCACCGGTTCCGGCGGCGCGTCGCCGTGCGCGTCCTGCCACCCGCGCAGCAGCGCCTCCAGCCGGGTGGTGATCCTGGCCGGGTCGACGTCCGTGGGCAGCGCGCCCGCGAGCAGGTCCGCCAGCCGATCGACCGCGTGCAGCACCGGGCCCGCGGGATCGGCGGCGACCGGTGCTAGGGCCGCATCCAGATACTCGGCCGTCGCGCGTGCCGTCGGGTAGTCGAAGACCAGTGCCGCGGGCAGCTTCAGTCCGGCGGTGCGGCCGAGCCGTTTGCGCAGTTCGACGGCGGCGAGCGAGTCGAAGCCGAGTTCCTGGAAGGCCCGGTCCGGTTCGATCGCCGCGGCGGACGGGTGGCCGAGCACGGCCGCCACCTCCGCGCGGACGAGATCGAGCAGCACGCGGAGGCGTTCGGGCGAGGCCAGGTCCGCCAGTCGTTGCCGCAGTTCGGCATCGCCGGTGTGCCGGGCCCGGATCGGCACCCGCACGATCGCGCGCAACACGGGCGGCAGTTCGTCCGTCGCCGCGCGCAGCACGGCGTGGTCGAGGCCGAGCGCGACGACGGCGGGCTGCTCGACGGTGAGCGCGGCGTCGATGAGGCGCAGTCCGTCGTCGGTGGTCAGTACGGGCGTGCCCAATTGTGTTATGCGGCGGGTGGACTCGGGGTCGGCGAGCGGTTCCCAGGGGCCGAGCAGGATGGCGGTGGCCGGAAGTCCGAGCGAGCGACGGTGTTCGGCGAACGCGTGCAGGAAGGTGCTCGCGGCCGCGCGATTCGCCTGGCCCATCGCGTGCAGCAGGCCGGTGGACGAGCCGAGCAGGACGAACCTGGTCAGCGGCGCATCGCGCAGGCAATCCTGGAGATTCAGCGCGCCGTCGATCTGCGGGCGGAGGACCGCGTCGAGTTGTGCTTGCGACATCGTCTCGAACATGGCGTTGTCCGTGCCGGTCGCGTTGTGCAGGACGGCCGTGACCGGGTGGTCGGCGGGTACGCTCGCCACCAGCGCCGCCACGTCATCGCGGTTCGCGAGATCGCAGTCCATGCTTCGTGTTTCGACACCGAGCGCGGTCAGCTCCGCAGTGAGTTCGGGGTTCGCCGGGCCGGTCAGCAACAGCCGGCGCGCGCCGTACGCGGAGGCCGCATGCCGGGCCAGGGCCGCGCCCGCACCATGGGTGCCCTCGGCGATCAGCACGGTGCCGATGGCCAGCGAGACCGGTTCGCCGCCTAGCGGTGTCGGCACCAGTCTCGGGACGCGAATTGTGCCTGCCCGCAGAGCGATTTCGCTCTCCCCTGTGCCCAGCGCGTCGGCCAATCCGGCGGAGGTCAGCGTATCGTCCGTGTCCAGCAGGATGATTCGGTCCGGATGTTCGGTCTGGGCGGCGCGCACCAGACCCCAGACCGACGCCTGGTCTGGATCTACGAGGACCGCGGTCGCGTACCACGTCACGACGACGAGCTTCGTCTCGGCGAGCCGATCCTCGGCCAGCCAGGATCGCACCGTGCTCAGCGCCGCCGAGAGGAGACTGCGGTGGTCGTCGCCCGGAACAGCCTGATACAGAAGGTATTCCGGCCTCGGAGACGCCTCGATCACTGCCTCGAGGTCCGGGTATATCGGCAGCGCGAGCCCGGAGATCCCGCTGCCGAGGACCGCGACGACTTCCGTCGTGGGAAATGCGGACGGTGCCGGTACCCACTCCAGCCGGAACAGGCGATCGGGCGCGGTGCCGATACTGAGGTCCGCAGCAGTCATCTCGCGCAACCGCAGCGACTCCACCGACAGCACGACCCGCCCGGCATCGTCGGCGAACGCCACCGCCACACCGTGTTCGGCGGCTGGCCTGACGCGCACTCGCGACACCACGCCCCCACTGTGCCTCGCGATCCCACTCCAGCTCGCGGGCATAGAAGCTGTGCCGCCGGTGGCGAACCGGGCCAATTGAACCGCGCTCTCCAGAAGCGCGGGATGGATGTCGAAGGACGCGTCCGCCGAGTCGGGCAGCGCGAGTTCGGCGAAGAGGTCGTCGCCTTGGCGCAGTACCGTCCGCAGACAACGCAGTGCGGGTCCGTAGTGATTCCCCGGCACGGAGTCATGCACCTCATCGACACCGACGGATTGCGCACCACCGGAAGGCCATTCGACCATTGCCGGTGCCGTCCGCGCGGAATCGCCCGCGAGCGCGCCGACCGCGTGCACCGCCCAAGCCGCACCAGACCGCGAGTAGATGTGCAGTGACCGCGCACCACCCGCTTCCGCGCGGCCGATCACGACCCGCAGATCAATGCCGCCGCGCTCAGGCAGCACCAGCGCGTCGCGCACCGAAAGATCGCGCACCGTCTCGTAGCCGAGCTCCTCGGCGGCCCTCAACGCGATTTCGGCGAGGGCGGCACCGGGCAGCACCGCGGTGCCGAGGACGGCATGCTCGCCGAGCCAGGCTTGGGTATCGGCCGATATCCGGCCGGTCAGAACGACGCCTTCATCGTCTGGCAGCGCGACCACGGTGGAGACCAGTGGATGCCCCGTGCCGTCGAGCCCCGCCTCGCCGACCCCCGCGCCACCCGACCGGGACACCAGCCAAAACCGCTCGTTCTGAAAAGCGTAGGTGGGCAACTCGATCGGGCGCGCGCCGTATCCGGCGAAGAACCCGGCCCAGTTCACGGGCGCACCGGACGCGTGCAAATGGGCGACGGCGGCGACCACGGTCGCGGTCTCGGACTGCGCGCGACGCAGCGTCGGCACCACGAGCGCGTCGTCGTCTTCGTCCAGACTCTGCCGAATCATGCTCGCCAGCACCGCGTCCGGACCGAGTTCGACGAATCGGGTCACACCCTCGGCCGCCGACCACCGCACGCCGTCGGCGAAGCGGACGGTCTCGCGCACATGCCGCACCCAGTACTTGCCATCGAAGGCGTCGACGGGCCGACCCGTCAGATTCGAGATCACCGTCAGTTCGGGCGCGCGATACGTGATGTCCTCGGCGACGGCGGCGAACTCGGCCAGCATCGGCTCCATCAGATCCGAGTGGAACGCGTGCGAGACCCGCAGCCGAGTCGTGCTGCGGCCCACCGCCGCCCAGCGCTCGGCAACCACGCTCACCTTGCCGGCCGCGCCGGAGAGCACCACCGAACCAGGGGCGTTGATCGCCGCCAGGCACACGCCGTCCACGAGATCCGCGGTCACCTCGTCCTCGTCGGCCTGGACCGCGACCATCACGCCACCGGCCGGCAGCGCCTGCATCAACCGGCCCCGCGCCGCGACCAATCGGGACGCGTCCGCCAGCGACACGGCTCCGGCCACATGCGCCGCGGTCAGCTCGCCGATCGAGTGACCGAGCACGAAATCCGGCCGCACGCCCCAGGATTCGAGCAGTCGGAACAGCGCGACCTCGACCGCGAACAGTCCCGCCTGCGCCCACATCGTCTGATTCAGCAGGTCTTCCTCGGCTCCCCACAGCACCGCGCGCAACGACCGGTCGAGGTGTGCGTCGAGTTCCGTCGTCACCGCGTCGAAGGCCGCGGCGAACGCCGGAAACGCCGCGTACAGAGCGCTGCCCATCCCCGGCCGCTGCGCGCCCTGGCCGGAGAACACCATCGCGGTGCGCCCGTCCCGAGCCACATTCCGCACGACGCCCGCCGACCCGGCACCGGAGGCCAAGGCGCTCAGGGCAGCTCGGTCGTCGGCGAAGACGACCGCACGGTGCGGCAAGTGGGCCCGCCCGGTCGCCAGCGTGTACGCCACATCCACCGGGTCCGACTGCTCGTCCAGATGTGCGCGCAGCCGCCGCGCCTGCGCCGCCAGCGCCGCCTCGTCGCGGCCGGATATCACCCACGGCACCGGAACCCCGGTCGGCCACGACGATCGTTCCGGCACAACCGTGTCCGGCGCCTGCGCCAGGATCACATGCGCATTGGTGCCGCTCAGCCCGAACGAGGAGACCCCCGCCCGGCGCGGCCGATCCGCCGCCGGCCACGGCCGCGCCTCGATCAGCAGCCGGACATTGCCCGCCGCCCAATCCACCTGCGGCGTGGGCTCTTCCGCGTGCAATGTCTTGGGTAAGACACCGTGGCGCATGGCCATGACCATCTTGATGATCCCCGCCGCCCCGGCCGCCGCCTGTGTGTGCCCCATGTTCGATTTGATCGATCCCAGCCACAGCGGCCGCGCCGCGGGCCGGTCCTGCCCGTAGGTGGCGAGCAAGGCCTGCGCCTCGATCGGATCGCCGAGCTTCGTCCCGGTGCCGTGCGCCTCCACCGCGTCGACCTCGGCGGCCGACAAGTCCGCCGCCGCCAGAGCTTGCCGGATCACCCGCTGCTGTGACGGACCGTTCGGCGCGGTCAAACCATTAGACGCCCCATCGGAGTTCACCGCCGACCCCGCCACCAAGGCCAGCACGGGGTGGCCGTTGCGCCGCGCGTCGGAGAGCCGCTCCAGCACCAGCACCGCGGCCCCTTCCGAGCAGCTCATGCCGTCGGCGTCGGCCGAGAACGACTTACAGCGTCCGTCGCTCGCCAAGCCGCGCTGAGTGCTGAAGTAGACGAACATGTCCGGGTTGGCCATCACCGTGACCCCGCCGATCAGCGCGAGCCCACATTCGTTGCGGCGCAGCGCCGTCGCGGCCAGGTGCAGGCAGACCAGCGACGACGAGCAGGCCGTGTCCACGGTCGCGACCGGCCCCTCGAGCCCGAGGGTGTAGGCGAGGCGGCCCGCGACGAAGCTGCCCGCGCTGGTGCCGCCCACCTCGACGCCCAACGCGTAGTCGTGGTACATCACCCCGGCGAACACGCCGGTGGCGCTGCCCCGCAACGACATCGGATCGATGCAGGCGCGTTCGAGCGCCTCCCACGCGGTGTGCAGCAGGAGCCGCTGCTGCGGATCGGTCGCGCGGGCCTCGTTCGGGCTGATGCCGAACAGGTCCGCGTCGAAATCCGCGGCGTCGTAGAGGAAGCCGCCCTGCTGCGAGTAGGTCTTGCCCGGCCGGCCGGGTTCGGGGTGGTAGAGGTCGGGTGCCCAGCCCCGGTCGGTCGGAAAACCCGAGATGGTGTCCGTCCCGTCGGCGACCACCCGCCACAATTCGTCGGGAGTCGTTACGCCGCCGGGGAACCGGCAGCCCATGCCGACGATCGCGATCGGATCGGCGCCCGCCGCGGCGGTGGCCGCGGCCAGCTTCTGCTTGGTCTCGCGGAGGTCGCCGAGCGTCCGCTTCAAATACTCGAGCAACTTCTGCTCATCGCTCACCGCTGACTCCCTACGCACACCTGCTCATTCCGGTCGCGAGAGCCAAAGCGCTTGCCACCGAACATTATTCAAGTCGGCGGCGACCCGGCTGACTACACGCAACCGCCCCTATAACGGGATTCGAACCCCTACCGGGTCGGCCGCCCCTCATCGCTTGCGGAGCAAGGTGATGCCGTCGGCCATCACCAGCAGCGAGAGGTCTACTCGCTCATCGGCGTACAGGGCCGCGTTGAGTTCGCGCACCGCGACGGTGTCCGC
This sequence comes from Nocardia tenerifensis NBRC 101015, assembly GCF_000308715.1. Taxonomy (GTDB): domain Bacteria; phylum Actinomycetota; class Actinomycetes; order Mycobacteriales; family Mycobacteriaceae; genus Nocardia; species Nocardia tenerifensis. The sequence goes on along the minus strand of NZ_BAGH01000578.1, from coordinate 10,500 downwards.
GTCCTGCGCCGCCGGATCGGCCACCCGGCCGAAGAACAGCGCGTTGTCGATGACGATCAACCCGCCCGGCCGGACCAGCTCGAGGCATCGCTCGTAGTAGGCCGGGTAGTTCGTCTTGTCCGCGTCGATGAAGGCGAGGTCGAAGCTGCCCGGCCCGCCCTCGGCGACCAGCGCGGCCAGCGTGTCGACCGCGTCGCCGATCCGCAACTCGATGCGGTCGGCGACCTCGGCCCGCTGCCAGAACGGCGCGGCGATGGCCGCCCAGCGGTGGGTGATGTCACAGGTGATCAGCCTGCCGCCGGCGGGGAGCGCGCGAGCCATGCACAGGGTGCTGTACCCGGTGAAGGTGCCGATCTCGAGTATCCGTGCGGCGCCGGTCAATCGGACGAGCATGGCGAGCAGCTGGCCCTCCTCGGCCATCACCTGCATCGCCACCCCGCCCGGTAGATCGGCTGTCTCGCCGCGTAATTCGCGCAGGATCGGGTCGTCGCGCAGCGAGACCTCGCGCACGTAGTCGAGCAGGCCCGGCGTGCTGTCGAGCTGGTTCGCCATGGTCGTCCTTTCTCACGGGGACGGCGTCGGCACGCCGAGTTCGGCGGCGATCAGCCGGACGGTGCTGGATTCGGGTTGGCGGGTGGGCACCAGGTGCAGGCGCTGAATACTGTCGGCCGGGGCGAGCGTGGCCAGACAGGCGCAGGGGCTGTCCTCGAAACCCGCGAAGCGGTAGGCGATCTCCATCATCCGGTTGCGCTCGGTGGCCCGGAAGTCGGCGACCAGGTGCACCCTGGCCCGCGCGGCCCGGTCGGTCAGCCAGCGCAGAATGGTCGCGCCCGCGCCGAACGAGACGACCCGGCACGAGGTGGCGAGCAGTTTCACATGCCACGCGTCGGCGGCCTTGTCCAGCAAGAGGATTCCGACCGCGCCGTGCGGCCCGAACCGGTCGCTCATGCTGATCACCAGCACCTCGTGGGTGGGGTCGGCCAGCAGCGCGCGCAGGTCGGCGTCGCTGTAATGCACGCCGGTGGCGTTCATCTGGCTGGTGCGCAGCGTGAGCTCCTCGGCCCTGCTGAGCTCCTCGTCGGTCGCGCGCCCGATCCGCATCTCCAGTTCGAGCGAGCGCAGGAAGTCCTCGTCCGGCCCGGCGTAGCCCGCACGCTCGGCGTCGCGCTCGAAACCGGCCTGATACATCTGCCTGCGCCGCCGCGAGTCGACGGTGGACACCCGGGGGGTGAACTCCGGCAGCCGGGTCAGCTCGGAAAGCTGTTCGGCCGCATAACATCTGACATCCGGAAGGTGGTAGCGCACCTCGGCGCGCTCGGTCGGCTGGTCGTCGATGAACGCCATGGCGCCGTGCGCAAAGTCGAGTCGCTCGGCGATCCGGCGCACCGACTCCGACTTCGGACCCCAATTGATCTGCGGCAGCACGAAATACTCCGCCAGGCCGAGCGCTTCGAGCCGGGCCCACGCGTGATCGTGGTCGTTCTTGCTGGCCACGGCGTGCAGGATGCCGCGGGTGTCGAGCTCGTGCAGCACGGCGCGGACGGCGTCGGGCACCGTCACCTCGTCGCCCTCGGACAAGGTGCCCCGCCACAGCGTGTTGTCCAGGTCCCACACCAGGCACTTCAGTGTCGCGTTCACGGCTTGTTCTCCCTACCGGGCCCCAGGGCCGAACGGGCGAGCATGAGCCGGCAGAGCTCGCTGCTGCCCTCGATGATCTCCATGAGCTTCGCGTCGCGATAGGCGCGGGCGACGACGTGTCCGTCGTGCGCCCCCGCCGAGGCGAGTACCTGCACCGCGGTCGCGGCCCCGCGCGCGGCCTGCTCGGAGCTGACGTACTTGGCCAGCACGGTCGCGGTCACCATCTCAGGGGAGCCGCTGTCCCAGCAGCGGCTCGCGTGCTCGCACACCCGGGTGGCGATCTGCTCGGCGGCGACCAGCCCGGCCACGTGCCCGGCGACCAGCTGATGCTCACCGATCGGTTTGCCGAATTGCTCTCGGACAGAGGCGTGTTCGGTCACCGCGGCGAGGCACGCGCGCAGGATGCCGACGCACCCCCAGGCGACCGACATGCGCCCGTAGGACAGCGCCGCGGTGACCACTAGCGGCAGCGAGAGCCCGCCGCCGCCGAGCACCGCGGCGGCGGGCACCCGCACCGCGTCGAGGGTGATGTTCGCGTGGCCCGCGGCCCGGCACCCGAGCGGATGCGGCACGCGCTCGATCGTCACGCCCGGCGCGGACGCCGGTATCACGGCCGCCGCGGCGCCGTCGCCGTAGCGACCGAAGATCACCAGGTGATCGGCGTAGGCGGCGGCGGTGACCCACACCTTCGCGCCGTCGACGACGAGGGAGTCCCCGCGCGCGGTGAACGACGTCGTCAGCGCGGAAAGGTCGCTGCCCGCGCCGGTTTCGCTGAACCCGACCGCGGCCAGTCCCCCGCCGGTCAGCAGGGGCAGGTACGCGGCGCGCTGGTCGCGGCTGCCGAGACGCTGAATCGTCCAGGCGGCCATGCCCTGTGAGGTCAGCACGCTGCGCGCGGAGCTGCACACCGCGCCGACCCGCGCGGTCAGCTCGCCGTTGTGTTCGCTGCTGAGGCCGAGACCGCCGTAGCGCGTGGGGACTTCGGCGCACAACAGCCCGCGCTTACCGAGATCCACCAGCAGGTCGCGCGGCAGCGCGCACGCCAGATCCCAGGTTTCGGCGTCGTCGCCGAGCAGCTCGGCGGCGAGCTCGGCCGGTTCGATCGGGCTACTCACCGTCGGGCGCACGGAGTCTGGCGACCAGCGCGATCATGGCGCGCACGGTGCGGAAGTTGTCCAGCTTGAGATCCGGCCCGCCGATCGCGATGGCGAAGCTCTGCTCGAGGTGCACGACCAGCTCCATCGCGAACAGCGACGACAGCCCGCCGACCGCGAACAGGTCGCGATCGACCTCCCACGACGTCTTGGTCTTCTTCTCCAGGAACGCCAGCAGCGACCGTTCGACGTCGTCGTCGGTCGTCGGGGCGGGGACAGCGGATGCGGTCATTGCAACGTCTCCTCGTAGTGAAAAAAGCCGCGGCCGGTCTTACGGCCGAGATCGCCGCGCGCGACCATGTCCACCAGCAGCGGGCACGGACGGCAGCCCTCGTCGCCGGTCCGCTCCAGCAGCACCCACAGCGAGTCGGCGAGATTGTCGAGGCCGATGAGGTCGGCCGTGCGCAGCGGACCGGTGGGGTGCCCGAGGCAGCCGCACATGAGCGCGTCCACGTCCTCGGCGGAGGCGGTGCCCTCGTGCACGATCCGGATGGCGTCGTTGATCATCGGATGCAGGACGCGGCTGGTCACGAAGCCGGGAGCGTCCCGGACCACGATGGCCTGCCTCCCGATTCGGTGCAGCAGGGCGGTCACCGCGGCCAGCGTGCGGTCGTCGGTCAGCGGTCCCCTGATCACCTCGACCGTGGTGATCAGGTACGGCGGGTTCATGAAGTGTGTGCCGATCAGTTCGTCGGGGCGCGGCACCGCCGTGGCCAGCTCGGCGATCGGAATCGACGAGGTGTTGGTGATCAACGGCGTGCCGGGCCGGACGGCGGCGGCGACCTCGGCCAAGACCTTGGCTTTGCGATCCGCGTCCTCGGTGATCGCCTCGATCACCGCGACCGCGTCCGCCGCGCCCAGCGGGCTGGTGCCGGTGACGAGTTCGCCGCGCGGCACGTCCGCGGGCAACGCGTCCATCAGCTGCGCCATCCTGAGCTGGGCGGCGATCGCCGTGCGGGCGTTGTCCAGTTTGCCGGCGTCGATGTCCACCAGCTCGACGCCGACACCGTGCCCGAGCGCGAGCGTGGTGATGCTCGTGCCCATCACGCCGGCGCCGAGCACGGTCAAATGCTTTGTGGCCGTGGTCATCTCGCCCTCTCGACGGGCAGATCCGCGGCGGACGGGTACGGCAGCTCACCGAACTCGGGGAACTGCGCGATCGCGGCGGGCGCGGTGAGCGGCGGCCGCTGCGGGCCGCGGATCAGCGACCACATCAGCCGCGGGCTCATCATCTGCGCGGGCGAGCCGGTGAGCGCGGTCATCTCGTGCGTCACCCGCGACATGGCGAAGTTCGACGCGGCGGTCCGCTGCCAGCGCGCGGTCATCCGCTGCTGGAACGGCCCGAGCACGCCGGACAGGTCCATACCGAACAGCCGCTCCATCCGCACGTTCGTCTCGACGCCGGGGAACCAGCGATCGTTGCCGAGCGCCATCTGCCATGGCAGGGCGCCCGCCTTGGCGATCGCGGTCTGCGCCTTGGCCACCGAGCCGCGGCCGAGGCCGGTGCGCGCCAGCCGCTCACGCAGGGCGAGCGCGCCGAGCGCGGCGACCGACATCCCGGTCGCGTAGTTCGGGCTGACCACGGTCACGGCGTCGCCGATCGCCACGAAGTTGGCGGGCAGGCGCATCCGCTCGAAGAACCGCCGCCGGTTCGCGGTGGCGCGGGACGAACGGATCGTGCCGAGCGGGCGTGCGGCGGACAGGATGTTGCCGATGATCGGATGACGAAGCGACAGCGCGTATTCCAGGAAGCCGCGCTCGTCGTGCGGCGGATGCGCGCCCCGGGTGCCCATCAGCGCGACGATCCAGCGGCCGTCCTCGTTCGGCATCAGCGCCGCGCCGCGACCCGGCCGGCCCGTCGCGGGCTCCGCCTGGATCAGCACGCCGGGGAAGTCCGCGCCCGCGCCGTCGGGCAGTTCGTACCAGCGACCGGCGTAGGCCAGGCCCGCGTCCAGGAACTGCTCCTCGACCATGGGCAGGCCGAGTCCGGAGAGCCACTGCGGCGCTTTGGATCTGGCGCCGGTGGCGTCGACGACGAAATCGGCGTCGAAGCCGCGCCTGCCGCCGTCGGCGTCGACGCCGGTGATCGCGTCACGGTCGCCGCGCAGGCCGGTCACCGTGACCCCCTCCTCCACCATGATCTTCGGATCGCGCAGCACCTGTTGCCGCACAACGTGATCCACCAGATGCCTGCTGCTGTTGAGCACGAACGGCTCGGTCCGGAACCGCTCGGACCATCCCTCCGCGGTCAGGATGAGAAACCGGTCGCCGATCGAACGCCGGTGCGCCCCAGCGGCGATCAGCGCGTCGATGGTGCCCGGCAGCACGCGGTCGACGGCCTGCGCCCCGCCGCCCATCAGCATGTGATTCTGGTAAGCCTGCGGCAGCCCTTTGCGCGGGCCCGGCGCGGCCGGGTACACATCGGACTCCAGCACGACGACCTCGTCGACGTGTTCGGCGAGCACGGCCGCCGACAGCATGCCCGCCATGCCGCCGCCGAGCACCAGCGCGCGGCTCATCGGCCCTTGCCCTCCGTCGCGCGCTGGTGCGCCTCCCGCTCCAGCGCGACGAAGGTCGACATCAGATCGCGGCGCATCTTCCGGTAGAAGACGAGCCAGAAGAAGGGGACGAAGCCCCCGTGCAGCTCGACGTCGCGGCTCACCTTCACCCGGCCGGGACCGGCCGGCTCGTACCGGGTCTCGATCAGCATCTTGCCCATCGGCATCGGGGATTCGGTGGCGAAGGAGCGCTGCGGGTCGACCGCGGTCACCTTGAACGGGCCCTTGGCGTTCTTCGGCGTGCCCTTCGGCCGGGTCCAGCCCTGGGCGCCGGGCACGAATTCGCCCTCGAAGCCGGAGCCGAGCAGGTGCGGATCCCAGGTGGACCAGCGTTCGACGTCCGTCGCGGTATCCCAAATGGAGGCGAGATCACCACTGATCGTGGCCGTCTCGCCGAATTTCAGCAACATTGTTTGTACCTTCCTCACCTGTCGGCGAGCGAAAACTCGAGCACACCATCGGTGGTATTCAAAACCGGCTCGTGCGGCCCGCGCCACATCGCCCGGCCCCTAGCCTCCGGCGGTGCACCCCTAAAAACTCGAGGGGTTGTCAGCCTGCCGTCGGCGGGGTCGGCGGGAACTGCTCCATATCGGTGCGGATCACATAGTCGGAGACGTCCTTCGCCGGCACTTCGACCCGACTCAACGCCTCCTTGATCGGTATCGCCAGCCGATCCCTTTTCGCTTGTTCGCGTTCCTCGCGGCCGTCCACGAATTCGGGCATGACCTCGCGCGCGAACAGTTCCAGCGATTCACAGATGTGCTCGTGCGAGGTGGCGCCGGTCTGCGCCTGGAAGACGATCTGGTCGACGCCGGCGTCCGCGTACGCGCGCACCATCTCGCGCAGCTTGTCCGGTGTGCCGATGCCCCGGCGCAGCGACTCGAGCCGCGCGACGAGCTCCGGCGGCAGCTGCGCCTTGGTCGCGTCGTCCAAATGCCTTGTGAATCCGGCCATCTCGCCGTACTGGGCCAGCTCGGCCGCGAGATCGGTGACGCCGGGCCGATGTTCGCCCTGCAGGTAGTAGTGGGCGAAACCGTAGGCGAAGAAGTGCGCGCCGTCGAGGCCGCGATCGTAGGCGGTCTCCTGGTCCTCGTGGCACAGAAACGGCATGACGACAGAGAAATTGGGGTTGACGGCGCGCCCGATCGGGACGCACTCCTCCGAGACGAGGGTCGCGTAGTAGGACTCGACCCACTTGCGCGCCTCCTCGATCGTCACGAAAGCCAGTGAGAGCGCGCCCATTCCGTACCGGGCCGCCGAGTTGATGGTGTCCGCCGAGCTGCACGCGACCCACAGCGGCGGGTGCGGCTGCTGCTTGGGCTTCGGGACGACGTTGCGCGGCGGCATGTCGAGCCACTTGCCCTGATGACCGGTGAAGGGCACCTCGGTGAGCATGCGGATCACCACGTCGATGGCCTCGCGCCACTGCTCGCGCTTGGTCGCCCGGTCGATGCCGAACGCGCCGAGCTCGTGTTGCGTGCTGCCCTGCCCGGTGCCGAAATCGACCCGGCCGCCGGAGATCAGGTCCAGGGTCGCCAGCCGCTCGGCCACCCGCGCCGGATGGTTGACCGCGGGCGGCAGCGATACGATCCCGTGCGCCAACCGAATTCGGCGGGTCCGCGCGGCGGACGCGGCCAGGAACACCTCCGGCGCCGACGAATGCGCGTACTCGTCGAGGAAGTGATGCTCCGCCGCCCAGACGTAGTCGAAGCCGAGCCGATCGGCCAGCTCGACCTGTTCCAGCGACTCACGCAGCACGCGCTCGTCGCTGTCGGCCGACCAGGGCCGCGGCACCTGATGATGGTAGAGCAGTCCGAATCTCATGCTTGCTATCTTTCATCCGAGGTGTGTCGCCAGCGCGTGCGCCGCAAATGCGAGGGAATAACAGCAAGTATTCGTTCGTCTTTTCCGGACAACAAGACTTCGTCGGCCCGGAGCCCGAAATCAGGGGTCGGCCGGGCGAATTCGCCGCCGATCGATAAGGGAGCCCCTAAATGTGCACCGCCGCCGCCGATTAGGGGGCCGCGGGGCGGTCCCGCGCAACGCCGGAACGAGTAAAAAAGAACGGTACATCACCGTATTCTCGACGCAGCAACGGAGGACCTCATGGGCCGAGTGGAAGGTAAAGTGGTCGCGATTACCGGCGCGGCGCGTGGGCAGGGACGCAGCCACGCCGTGCGATTGGCGGAGGAGGGCGCCGATATCGTCGCGATCGACCTGTGCGAAAACATCGATATCGTCGAATATCCCTTGGCCACCGCCGAAGACCTCGAGGAGACCGTGCGGCTGGTCGAGAAGACCGGCCGGCGGGTCGTGGCGAAGCAGGCCGACGTGCGCGACTACGCCGCGCTGCGCACGGCGCTCACCGAGGGCGTGCGTGAACTCGGCGCGCTCGACGTCGTGATCGCCAACGCGGGCATCAGCCCGGTCGGCGCGGGCCGCCCGGTCGCCGCGTTCACCGAGACCGTCGACGTCAACCTCAGCGGCATGCTGAACACCGTGCACGCGGCGCTGCCACACCTCGCCGACGGCGGCTCGATCATCGTCATCGGCTCGGCCGCCGGCCTGATCACCCACTACGGCCCGCTCGGGGCGATGGGGCCCGGCGGCATGGGTTACGCCTTCGCCAAGACCACGCTGGCCGCCTACGTCAACTGGTTCGCCACCGTGCTCGCACCGTCGGGCACCCGCATCAACGCGGTGCACCCGACCAATGTGGACACCGACATGCTGCAGAACGAGGCCATGTACAAGGTCTTCCGGCCCGATCTCGAGCACCCGAAGCGCGAGGACGCCGAGCCCGTCTTCCCGATGGTGCAGGCGATGCCGATCCCCTATGTGCAGCCGATCGACGTCTCGCACGCGGTCACCTTCCTCGCCTCCGACGAGTCGCGCTACGTCACCGGCACGCAGCTGCGGGTCGACGGCGGCGCGGTGGTCAACGCCGGCAAATAGCCCCTCAGCCGAAAAGCACTCGAGTCCGGCCACATCGGCCGGACTCGAGTGCTTTCTCAGGCGTGCAGCCGGCGAAAACGACTGCCGTGGAACACGAGTGGCTCCACCTCGGCGCGGGTGGCGAGCCGATGGATGCGCAGCAGCACGACGGTGTGGTCGCCGCCGGGCACCTCGGCGTCGATCGACCCCTCGATCCACGCCGACGCGCCGTCGATGAACACCGCGGCGCCGTGGCCGCGGTGTACGTCGATGTCGCGGAAGCGATCCCCGGTGCGCGCGGCCAACGCGCGCGCCGTCCGCTGCTGACCGGTGCCGAGCAGGCTCACCCCGAGACGGCCCGCTGCGACCAGGCGCGGCCAGGTCCGCGAGCTGTTCTGCACGCAGAACGAGACCAGCGGCGGATCGAGCGAGACCGGCACGAACGTGCTGACGGTCAAACCGAGCGGGAGCCCGTCGAGCTCCGCGCACACCGCGACCACGCCGCTGGGGAAGCAGGCGAAGGCGCCGCGCAGGTCGTTCCCGTCGGAGGGAACCTCGTTGAGTTCGAACATGATTCGCCTCCGTCGGCGGCGTGCGGGCCGATCAAATCCGGTGCAGGACGAAGTCCGTCGCGCCGGGCCCGCCGCCGAACAGGCTGTCCACCCGGCCGCTGAGCACGTAGGTGCCGTACGGGGTGACGGTGAGATCGGTGGGTGAGGGTATCGGCCACGGCTCGTGCCGGGCAACGGTTCTGGCCGACAGCCAGCCGTCGGTCGTGGCCAGTTCGGTCACCGCCTCCGAGCCGTCGTGGGCCGCAAGGTGATTCGACACCACGAGCAGGTGCCCGTCGGGGGTCATGGTGATGCCGTCCGAGCCGGGCAACATACGATCCACCCGCACCTGCGACGTGGCGGCGGGGTCCGCGACCGGAACGCGCGCCAAAGTGCCCGCGCTGTAGTTCATTCCGAGCACGACGCCCTGCGCCTCGTCGAACGCGATGCCGACCACGCCCGCCCCGTGCGCGCTCGCCGCGAGCAGCGGGTGCTGCACCACGACCGACGCCTGATAGTCCGGGGTGACCCGGTAGATCGCGCCCGCCGCCGGGTCGCAGACGTAGGCGGTGCCGGAGCGGTCCAGCGCGATCCGGTCGGCCGCCCACACCGGGCCCGCGCCGATCGCCAGATCGACCAGCGCCAGCTGGCGTCCGCTGACCAGGTCGTAGACGAGCAGGCCTGCGGATTTCAGCGCGGTCTCCGGCTTGGTCCGCGCGCCGAATCCGAAGTCGTGGTAGGCCACGAGCAGCCGCAGCCGCGCCAGATCGACCTGCATGCCGACGGTGGAGACCACCCGAGGATCCGGCTCGGTGATGAACGGGGTGAGCCCGCCGTCCGCGCCGACGATCGAGATCGTCCCGCGCCCAGTGGAACTCACCAGGAAGGCCTGCCGGGTCGGATCCCACGCCACCCCTTCGGGATACAGCGCGTCCGCGCGCACGGTCAGCGACGGCGGCGCGGAGAGCAGGAACGGCATCGCCTCGGCCTTCGGCTCGGAACCGCCGGGCGACAACGCGTTCAGTGCCAGCACCCCCGGCACGACCGCGGCCGCTCCGGCGGCGACCGCCGCCGTACCGAGCATGGTCCTTCGGCTGAACTTATGGGTAGACACACGAGCTCCATTCATTACCAGGTCACCGGCAGTTCGCCGTTGACGCCGTGCACGAGGGTGCCGCTCTTGAACGACAGCGACTCCATCGGAACCGCCAGTCGCAGACCGGGAATCCGGCGCAGCAGCGTGGCGAAGACGACCTCCAGCTCCACCCGCACCACATTCGCGCCCGGGCACTGGTGGATGCCGTGGCCGAAGGCGGAGTGGCCGCGGGCGTCGCGGTGGATGTCGAAGGTGTCGGCGTCCGCGAACGCCTCGTCGTCGCGGCTGGCCGAGCCGGTCAGCACGATGATGCCCTCGCCCGCGCGGATCAGCTGCCCGCCGACCTCGACGTCCTGGGTGGTCACCCGGGCCGGGCTCGAGTCGGCGATGCTGAGGTAGCGCAGCAGCTCCTCGACCGCGCCGGGGATGAGCGACGGATCGGCCGCGAGTTCGGCGAGCTGATCGGGGTGCTCCAGCAGCACGAGGGTGCCGAGCGCGATCATGTTGGAGGCGGTGTCGTAGCCGCCGAACAGCATCGCCTTGGCGATATTGACGATGTCGCCGCGGTC
>NZ_BAGH01000579.1 GCF_000308715.1 Nocardia tenerifensis NBRC 101015 | reverse complement strand
CCCTGTACCGCCGCGAGCACCTCCGCCGCCGACGCGGGCACGTGCACCGCGCGCGGCGTGCACCGGAAGCGGCCGTTGGCGGCCGTGGTGACCTCCGCGTACCGGGGGTCCTCCGGCGTGATGACGGTGCGGTCGAGCACGCCCGCGCCATCGCCTCGCGCGGCCGTCATCGCCGCACCAGATCCATCGGCAGCTTCTTGGTGCCGTTCATGTCGTTGGGGTCGTGGTACACGAGCTCCTCGTCCTCGGCCACCCGGAAATCCTCGAACCGCTCGAACAGGGCGGTCAGCGCGATGCGGGCCTCCTGCCTGGCCAGCGGAGCGCCGAGACAGAAGTGAATGCCCTTGCCGAAGGCCAGGTGCCGGGCCTGCTTGCGGTGGATGTCGAACACGTCCGGCTGGGCGAACTCGGCCTCGTCGCGCATGGTCGAAATCAGCGACGTGCCGACCAGCGCGCCCTTCGGAATCCGCCGGCCGCCCACCTCGACGTCGGTGAGCGCGCACCGGTTGATCCACACCAGCGGCGACCGGTAGCGCATGACCTCCTCGATCATCGGCGGCAGCAGCGTGCGGTCGGCGCGCAATTCCTTTGCCAGTCCGGGGTTTTCGTCTAGGCACAGCAGCGCGTTGGTGAGCACGGTGCTTGTGGTGAGGTGCCCGGCGATGAGCAGCAGCGCGAGGAATCCGAGGATCTCGAAGTCGTCGAGCTTGCGGCCGTTCAGCTCCGCGTCCAGCAGGTCGCGGATCAGGCCGTCCTTGCTGGAGCGGCGATAGCTGTCGACGTGGCTGAGCAGATACTGGTTCATCTCCCGAATGGACGGCGCCATGGCGGCCACGCCCTCCTCGCTGAACAGCGCGTCGACGCCGTTGTCGACCAGCAGCGCGTCGGCCCACTTGCGGAACAGGTGCCGGTCGGCCACCGGCAGGCCCATCACCTCGGCGATGACGATCACCGGCAGCGGGGCCGCCAGCTCGCTCACCATGTCGACCCGCTCCTGGCCGCGCTCCAGGGTCGCGTCGAGCAGCTCGGCGGCGACCTGCTCGACCCTGGGCACCAGGCTCTGCACGAACTTCGGCGTGAATCCCTGGGTGACCAGCCCGCGTAACTCCTTGTGCCGCGGCTCGTCCATCGCCTGGAAGTTGCCCTTGCTGAAGTTGCGCAGCTCCTCGTGGTCCGGGATGAACGCGCTGAGATCGTTGGAGAACACCTCGAAGTCGGAGATCACCCGCACGCCGTCGGCGTAGCGCAGCACCTCCCAGCGATTGGCCTTCTCGTCGAACCGGACCGGCTCGTGCACGCGGGCGTGCACGTAGTCGTCCATCATCGCGCGCAGTGCCGGGGAAACGTGCGGACCGCCCATGGGTCAGACCTCCGAGGTGAGTGCGAGCGCGAGCTGGCGGTAGAACGCGAGCACGCCGGGTTCTTTGGTGCTGAGGTGGCCGCGCTCGATGAAGCGCGAGTGGAGGGTGCGCTGCACCGCCTCCATGCCCGCCTGGTCCTCGGCGTTGATGACGCTGGTGATCGACTCGACCTCCTTGCGCATCACCTCGCGCGAGACGTGCTCGAGCGCCTGGCGCGGCACCAGGGTGCCGCCGCGGACCTGGGTGCGGTCCAGCGACAGCGGGATGATGCTGATCCAGGCGATGGACTCGCCGAAGGTCGCGACCGCGCCGCAGGGGAACATCCGGTAGCTGTACATGATCGAGCGCTCGGCCTCGGTGAGCGGCAGGTTGGGCGTCTCGAACGGGGTGCCCGCGGCGCTGAGCAGGCGGGCGACCCACGGCGAGTCCAGGTGCACGGTCATGTCGATGCCGCCGGTCATCAAGGGGCGCACGGTTTCCGGGTGCAGGCCGATGGCGTGGTAGTTCTCGTACCCGTTCTCGACCGCGACCTTCCAGTTGCAGCCCCACTCCTCGGTCCAGTGGTTCACCTGGACCATGTCGTCGAGCCGGTAGTTGGTCATCTCGGTATCGACGATGGCCAGATCCGGTTCGAACGAGCGGGCTTCGGCGTCGAGGTTGACGAAGATCAGTCCGTGCCACTCGCGCACCGCGAAGCCGGGCAGCCGGCAGGTGGCCGGCTCGAAGTCGGGGTTGTCGCGCATATAGGTCGCCGCGCGCAGCGAGCCGTCCAGGTTGTAGCGCCACAGATGATAGGAGCAGGTGAAGTCCTTCACCGTGCCCTCGCCCGGCTCCACCAGCGGCATCGCCCGGTGACGGCACACCGGCGACATGCCGTGCAGCCGCCCGTCCTCACCCCGGGTGATCGCCACCGGCTCGCCCGCGATGGACAGCGCGACATAGTCGCCGGCGGCGACCAGCTGATCGGTGTGCGCCACCATGATCCAGCTGCGTTGGAAGATTCGCTCCCGCTCCAGTTCGTACACCTCCGGCGAGGTGAACATCTGCGGCGGCAGGCTCAGCGCGGGCGGGTCGGGTTCGGCGTAGCCGCGGACCTCGGTCAGCAGTTCGGCCACCGACTGGTCGGGCATCGGTCCGGTTCGGACGGTTGTGTTCACTGAAGTCTCCTCGGGGAATCACTCGGTGGGCGTATGGGCGCCCAGCGCCGCCCACGCCGCGTCGTCCATCCACGGCGGGATGCCGACCTCGCCGTTGGTGCCCTTCTCGACGAAGGCGATATTGCGATACGCCCGCACCCCGACCACGTCCCGCTGGGTCACCGTCGGGGCGACCGCGGGGCTGTGCTCGTGGTAGTGCAGGTCGTCCACCAGCCGCTTGATCAGGCCGATGGAGGTGTCGGGGCCCGCCGACGGACCCTCGGTGCCGCCCATGCGCGGGATGTAGGCGGTCTGCATGTCCTCGATGACGTAGAGCCCGCCGGGCCGCACGAAGGGGAACAGCGCGTCGAAAGAGATTCGCACGTGCTGGTTCTCGTGGCTGCCGTCGTCGATGACGATGTCGAACGGACCGTGCTCGCGCGCGAGCGCGGCCAGCGCCGCCGGGTCGCTCTGATCGCAGACCAGCGCGGTCAACCGGGGCTCGTTCAGCGCGGACTTGTCGAACAGGTCGAGCCCGAAGATCTGGCCGCGGTGGAAGTACCGCTTCCACATGCGCAGCGAGCCGCCGCCCAAGTCGCCGTCGAAGCCGCCGATGCCGATCTCCAGGATGCGCACCGGCTCGTCCCGGTACGGGGCGAACTCTCGCTCGTAATGCCCGGTGTACCAATGGAAGCTGGCCCACTTGTCCGAACCGGACGACGAGCACAGCGCGCCGAGGTCGTCGCGCGGGATGGTGAGCCCGTTCATCAGCGCGCCGGAGGCGAGGCTGGTGGCGACGACCAGGCCGGGCAGCCGGGACAGATCGTCGGGGCGGGCGGGCAGGAAGACGTCGCTGAAGTCGCCGGTGCGGCGTTGATCGGGCCTGCCATAAATACGGCGGACCAGGTGGGTCAGCGTCATGCCTAGTTCGCGGCAGATCTCAACGGGCGCTTCACCTTCCGCGCGCACGATGCGCTCGCCGCCGACACAGCGGAACACCACGCGGCGGGCCTCGGCGTCGTGCGTGACGTCGAGGGCGATGTGCACCGGCTCGGGATTGGCGGGCACGGACGCGCGGTACAGCACCTCGTCGACCAGGGCGTCGAGCACCGCGTCCACGCCCTCCTCCTTGACGAGCAAGGAGATCTCGGCGTCGGCGGCGGTGCCCGCGCGCAGCAGCCGGTCCATCAGCTCGCTCACGACCGCTCCGCCTGCTTGTTCCAGACCGACAGCTGGTCGAAGGCGCCGGGCACGGCCAGCGGGATCACCTCGAACTTCAGGTGCGGGCTGACCGGGTTGTCGTACAGCACCCGCAGCAGTTCCTCGTGCGAGTCGACGTCGTAGATATTGAGCCCGCCGGACGCGCCGACCCGGATCCAGCTGTGCCGGATGATGCCCTTCTCCACCAGGGCCCGCGTGTAGGCGAAGCCCTCGCCGAGACGCTCCCGGAACTCCTTCGCCTCCCCCGGTGCCGGGTCCTGCGTGGCAAGTACGGCGAATAACGCCATGGCTGCTCCTCGTTGTGATGCGATGTCGGATTGCTAGTGCGTCAGCTGGGGGCTGTAGCGGGCGGCGGCGTCGACCAGCGACTCCACCACCTCGCCGGGGCTCGGCTCGGCGAGCATGCGGTCGCGCAGGGCCTGCGCGCCCGATCGGAACGCGGGCTCCTCGAGCAGCCGAAGCACGCCCTCCCGCAACAGGTTTCCGGTCAGCTCGTGCGGCGGAAGGTAGATCCCCGCACCGAGTTCGCTGAGCCGCTCGGCGCGATAGACGTTGTCCCACATGCCCGCGACCACCAGTTGCGGCACGCCGTACACGGCCGCGGTGGACCAGGTGCCCGCGCCGCCGTGGTGGACGATGGCCGCACAGGTGGGCATCAGGGCGTGCAGCGGCACGAAGTCCACCACCCGCGTGTTGCCGGGCACCGGGCCGACCTCGGCCGCCTGGGCCTCGTTGAGCGTGGCCACGATCTCCACGTCCAGGTCCGCGACCGCGTCGAAGAGCTCGCCCGGCGAGATCAGGTTCGGGTAGGCCATGTCCCGCGAGGTGATGCCGAGGGTCAGGCAGATTCGCGGCCGAATCGGGTTCTCCCGCAACCAATCCGGCACCGCGGACAGGCCGTTGTACGGCACGTACCGCATGGGGATGGACTCGGCGCGGCTGGGCAGCCGCACGCCCTCGGGCATCTGGTCGATGGTGAAGTGCCCGGTGACGACCCGCTCGTCGTAGTCGAGGCCGTGGCGGGCCAGGGTCCAGGTCAGCCACTCCTCGAGGGCGTCGTCGCGCCGCTCGGGTGGCAGCGCGGCGATATCGGCCCGCAAGCCCTCCCGCGACAGACCGAAAAGGTCAGGGCCCCAGAGCAACCGGGCGCCCGCGGCGCCGCAGGCGCGGGCGGCGACCCCGCCCGCGAAGGAGAACGGCTCCCAGATCACCAGGTCCGGCTGCCACCAGCGGGCGTAGGCGACCAGCTCATCGACCATGGAGTCGTTGTTGGCCTGGGCGTAAAAGGTCGCGGTGAGCAGCGAATTGGCGGCCTTGCGGTCGCGCGGGCCGCCGCGCTGACCGGTGAAGTCGATGTCGCGGTAGAAGCCGGTCAGCTCCTCCCCCAGATCGCGCACGATCTCGTGGTGGGTGTGGTCGGCGCCGACGGGGACGGCTGTCAGCCCGGCCTGGGTGATCGCCTTGGTCAGCGCGGGCTGGCTGGCGAAACGCACCTCGTGTCCGGCCGCGCGCAGCGCCCACGCCAGCGGCACGGTCCCGTTGAAGTGCGCCTCTACCGCGAGAGACGTCATGAGTACTCGCATTGCGGACGGCTCCTCGTCAGTGGGGGTCGATGGCGGTCGAGTCGACCGGCAGGCGGATCAGCGCCCCGGTCACCGGTGCGCGCAGCCGCCGCACCGGCGCGCCGTCGAGGTGCAGGTGCGGGAACCGAATGGCAAGGGCGGCAAGCACAGTCGCCGCCGCGGCGCGGGTGAACGCCGCGATCCGCGGCACGCCGCGCAGGCCGATCCCGGCCGCGCCGACGTGCACGACGACCTCATCGCCCTGCGTGATCCGCTCGGCGCCCAGGCGCAGATCCGCGCGGGCCACCCGGCTGTCGAGCCGCATCGGCGGGCGCTCGGCGAGCACATTGTCCAGAATCGCGCCCGCCGCAACGGGTTCGGCGGACAGGGCGCGCCAGCGCGCCGGCTCGGCGAGCAGCGTGTGCGCGGCCTCGGCGGCCCATGTCGCCGCGAGCTCGACGCCGAGGACGGACAGCAGCAGGGCGTTGTCCGGCACCAGCTTTCGCAGGCCCGCGCAGGCGTCGACGACCGCGTGCGCGTCCGCCAGCCGCGGCGCGCAGAGCACCGCGTCCACCGCGGGCCCGGCCGCGACGGCGTACCGGGTATACGCGGCGAGATCCGCGCGTGGCACGGTGAGCACCTCCGCGGCCAGCCAGGCCACCGCGGGGCGCAGCGCGTCGCGCACGAGATCGAACCGCACGAACAGTCCGTCGAGCGCCACGCCGCCGGTGGAAGGCGGTGCGGTCCAATCGGTTTCGAGGAACGGGTTCACCTCAGCGAGCACATGCCCGGCGGGCAGCTCGGCGCCGAAGCGCGGATCGGTGAGCACTCGCTCGGCGAGTTCGGGATCGCTGACCACCCACGCGCCGGGCCTGCTGCGATAGATCGGCCCACGCTCCTTGATCCGCGCGGTGAGGGCCGCCTCGTCCTCGTCCTCGGCGCGCAGCATCACCGCGTACGGGTCGCCGCCGTGCGCGAACAGGAAGTGCATGCCGCGCTCGGTCAGCAAGCGCCTACCGAGGTCCGTGTCCGTCCTGGTCATGCCGCTTCCTCCGTGGTTCGTCGAATTCCCTTGTGGCCCTGGACGGTCAGCACCATCGCGGCGTTGAAGCCGCCGTGACCGCGGGCGACGACCAGCGCCACCGACAGCGGCAGCGCCCTGGTCTCGGTCACCAGATCCAGCTCGTAGCCGGCGACCGGATCGGTGACCCCGGCGGTGGCCGGGATGCGACCGTGCCGCAGGGCGAGCAGCGCGGTGGCGACGTCGAGCGCCGCGCCGCCGCTGCTGAGCCGGCCGGTCATGGTCTTGGGCGCGGTGACCGGAACACCGCGCGGGCCGAACACCGCGCGCAGCGCGTCGGCCTCGGCCCGGTCCAGTTCGGGCAGGCCCGCCGCATCGGCGAAAACGACGTCGACCTCGGCCGGGTCGAGTTCGGCATCGGCGAGCGCGCCCTCGATGGCGCGGCGCAGCGTGCCGGGCCGCCCCGAACCCGGCGGCGGGTCGAAAGTGGCCGAATAACCGGCTACTTCGCCGTACCAGGACGTCGCGCCGCGTGCCGTCGCGGACTCCGCGGACTCCATGACGAACAGCGCCCCGCCGTCGCCGGGCACATGACCCGAGGCCGCGGCGTCGAACGGCAGATAGGCGCGCTCGGGGTCGGCGCAGGTGCTGATCCGGCCGCTGGTGAGCTGCGCGACCCAGGTCCACGGGGACGGCGAGCCGTCGACCGCTCCGCACACCATCGCGGGCTGGCCCGCGCGCACCCGCCGCCTGGCCAGCGCCAGCGCGTCCAGCCCGCCCGCCTGCTCGGTGACCAGAACGCCTCCGGGACCGCGCATTCCGTGCCGGATGGAGATCTGGCCGGTGTTCACCGCGTAGAACCAGGCGAACGACTGATAGGCGCTGACGTGCTGAGGTCCCTTGCGCCACAGCTTGTCCAGCTCGCGGTGGCCGAACTCGAAGCCGCCCGCCGAGCTCGCCGTCACCACGCCGACGTCGAAACCGGAGGGCGCGGAGCCGTCCACGGCCGAGTCGGCCAGCGCGTGATCGGCGGCCACCAGCGCCAGCTGGGTCATCCGGTCGGTCTGCGGCAGCAGCCGGCCCGGCAGATGATCCGCGGCGGTGAAGCCGGTGACCTCCCCGGCCAGCGTCGCCGAGTAACCCGACGGGTCGAACGCGGTGATCCGGCCGATTTTCCGTTGTCCGGCAAGCGTATTCGCCCAGTGCTCGCCGGCGTTCAGCCCGGTCGCGGCGATCACGCCCATGCCCGTGATGACCGTCCTCATGCGACTTGCCGCAGGATCATGGCGCTCTGGAAGCCGCCGAAACCGCTGCCGACGGTCAGCACCGTGTCGACCGGCGTCTCGCGGGCGGTCAGCGGCACGTAGTCCAGGTCGCAGGCCGGGTCCGGCTCGTGCAGGTTCGCCGTCGGCGGCACCAGATCGTCGCGGATCGCCAGCGCGCACGCGGCGATCTCCAGCGAGCCGATCGCGCCGAGCGAGTGGCCGATCATCGACTTGATGGAGCTCACCGGCACGCGGTACGCGTGCTCGCCGAGGCTGCGCTTGAACGCGGCCGTCTCGTGCCGATCGTTCTGCACCGTGCCCGAGCCGTGCGCGTTGACGTAGTCCACGTCCTCGGCGTTCACCTCGGCCTGGCCCATGGCCGCCCGGATCGCCTCGGCCATCTCCACACCGTCGGGCCGCAGGCCGGTCATGTGATAGGCGTTGCAGCGCGTGGCGTAGCCCGCGACCTCGGCGTATATGCGCGCGCCGCGCCTGCGGGCGTGCTCGTACTCCTCGAACACGAACATTGCCGAGCCCTCGCCGAGCACGAAACCGTTGCGGGTGCCGTCGAAGGGCCGCGACGCGTGCTCCGGGTCGTCGTTGCGCGGCGTCGTGGCCTTGATCGCGTCGAAGCAGGCCAGCGTGATCGGGGAGATCGGCGCGTCGGTGGCGCCGCCGACCACCACGTCGGCCGACCCCTCGGCGATCAGCTCGACCGCGTGCCCTACCGAGTCCAGCCCGGAGGTGCAGCCGGTGGAGACCGTGGACACCGGTCCCTCCGCGCCTACCTCCCAGGCCACCTCGGTCGCCAGGGAACTCGGGATGAAGTGGTTGTAGAGGTGCCCGACCGCGTAGGCCTCGTCGACGTTCCAGTGCTGCCCGCCGTTGGACACCACGACGTACTCCTGCTCCAGCCCCATCGTGCAGCCGACGGCGCTGCCGACCACCACACCGGTGCGGCCCGGGTCGAGCGCGGCGAGGTCGACGCCGCTGTCGGCGAGGCACTCCCGCGTGCTGACCACGGCCAGCTGCGCGGCCCGGTCCATCCGCCGAATCTGTTGCGGGGTAAGGCCTTCGGCCGCCGGATCGAAGTCACACTCGGCGGCGACCTGCGAACGGAACCGCCCCGCGTCGAACGACGTGATCCGCCGCGTCGCGGTGCGGCCGGACGACAACAGATCCCAGAACGGCTTGGCACCGGTGCCACCGGGTGCGACGACCCCGATGCCGGTCATGACGACACGACGTTTCATCTTCAGACATCCTCACGGGTTGCGGGCCGGCTCAGGCCTTGACGAACTCCAGCCTCGGCTCGTAAAGGTTGGCGACGTTGGTCGCCAGCGCCCGGAGCTTGACGGCGTGGTCGTCGAAGCCGGGCGCGGCGATGGCGTCCTTCCACGCCTGGACATCGGTCCACAGCGCGATGTTCACGTACTCGTTCGCCCGCGCGGGGTCCACGTGCTTGGACAGGGTGAACTGGAGGAAGCCCGGCTGCGCGGCCATGAACTCCGAGATGTCGGCGAACACCTGCTCGAACGCCGCCGGGTCGCCGGTCACGGTGAAGGTATTGACGAAGGTGACGACGCCCTTGGCGGTCGCGTCGTAGCGGGTCCTGGCGTCCTGGGCCGAAACTGTCATCGTGGTGCTCCTGAGATCGTTTTCCCTGTGCTGTCAACGGTGGGCCGTGCGCCTCGCACCCGGCTAAAATCTGGACTCACAACAGGCTCAAGCCTCCGTCCACGACTACGACCGAACCGGTGGCGTACTCGGCCTCCTGCGCCGTCAATTGCCTTGCCCACCAGGTGATCTCAGCGGGCTTACCGACACGGCCGGCCGGCGTCCTGGACGCGATGTCGGTGAGGAAGGCGCGGTACTGCTCCGGTGTGGAGCCCATGCGCACGCCCATGCCGGACTCCACCACGCCGGCCGCGATCGCCACGACCCGAATCCCCCTGGGCGCCAGCTCGATCGACCACGTCCGGGTGAGGAACTCCAGCGCGACCTTGGTGGCCCCGTACACCGAGAACCCCGGCCACGCGCGCCCGCCGGACGCGCCCGAGCTGCTCATGTTCAGCACGGTGCCCCGGGTCTCGGCGAGCGCGTCGAGCGCCGCCTGGGTAAGGAAAAGGGGCGCAAGCAGATTCACCGCCACCTCGGCCTCGGCGCTGCCCCGCTCGATGTCCGCGAGCGGGGCCGGGGCCGCCGTCGCCGCGTTGTTGATCAGGACGTCGATCCGCCCCAGCGCGCGCTGCGCGGTCTTGACGACCAGGTCGGCGGAGCCGGGATCGGTGATGTCGGCCGCGAGCACGTGAATGTGCTCGTGTCCCTCCGCCGTCTCCCGCAGCGCGGACTCCGTCCGCCCCACCACGAGCACCTCGTGCTCCTCGGCGTAGCCATGGGCGAGCGCCCGTCCGATTCCGGTCCCGCCGCCGGTGACGATCACACCGCGTCTTGTCTTCGAGGTCATATGCCTGAAACTAGGCAGGCCCGCTCGCAGCGCGGTGGAGATCGGATGGCGGTCAGATCGAGTCGTCGTCCCGAATGGCCACCCGCTCAGCGACTTTCAGCTCACCGTCGGTGCGCACCAGCACGTCCTCGCACACGCACATCGCGTGCAGGTAGGACCCCTTGTCCCGTTCGGTCCTGATCACCTGCACATAGGACCTGGCGAACACCGACCCGTCGTCGCGCACCTCGACCAGGATGGTGCTGTAGCACCGCCGGTACCGAATGCCGTCCGCGGCAAGCTGATCCGCGTTGGCCCGCAGGCCGGCGGCCAGCGCGGCCCGCCCGACGATGGGGGTGGAGATCTTGGGCGGGGAGACCATGCTGGCCTCCTCGGTGAACGTGTCGGCGGCCTCCTCGGCGCGCCCCTCGTCCATCAGCTGGACGTGCCTGGCGTAGAACCTGCCCACCTCGGCGCAGATGTCCTCGTATGTCTTCTCCCGTACCGCTGCACTCACGACCTACCGCCTCTCGACTGGATGTCCCTCCAACCTGGTGGTAGCCGGTCGAAGTCCACTGGAGAAGCCCTCGCGGCGACGGCGGAGTGCAAAGGACCCGCGCACCGGTTCGGCGCGCGGGTCCTTGTCGACGGGGTATCAGGCGGTGGCGAGCGCTTCCTCGGCGCGCCGGACGTGCTCGACGATCGCGTCGACCAGCGCACGATGAACGGCGGTCGGGAAGGTGTGGCCGAGGCCGGGCAGCTCGAGGAGCCGGCCGCCCGGGATCGAGTCGGCGAGGAACGCGCTGTGCGGCGGCTGGTGCACCGGGTCCAGCGGGCCCTGGATCACCAGCGTCGGGGCGGTGACGTTCGCCAATTCACTGCCGCGGCCGGTGATGTCGGCGCTGTCGTCGATATTCGGCGAGTTCCGCCCCGCGATGCCGGAGTGCGCGATCTCCCGCTCCTCCCAGCGCCGGAACTCGGCCGGGTCGAAGGGCAGCCCGGAGCCGGAGAGCACCCTGGCCAGCTCGACCCGCCGATCGAGCTCGGCGTCGACGTCGTCGAGGATCGGCGACCCCATGATCAGGTCGAGCGCCTCGCGCCGCGGGGCGGGCAGCCCGCTCGGGGTCGGCTCCCCGCTGTAGGCGCAGTGGCAGCTGGTGAAGAAGTCGACGGTCAGCGCGGCCGCGCCGGTCATGGTGAGGCTGCGCAGCCGATCGGGGTAGTCGATGGCCATGAGCTGCCCGGTCGCGGCGCCCAGCGCGAAGCAGACCAGGTGGACCCGGTCGATGCCCCAGCCGTCCAGGACCGCGATCGCGTCGGCGGCGAGTTCGTAGAAGGTGTAAGGCTTCTGGTCGGCGTCCAGGGAGACCGTTCGGCCGGTGTCGCGGTGGTCGTACCGGATGACGTGCAGACCGTTCGCCGCGAGCAGCTCGACGAACTCGTCGGGCCAGCCCCGCGAGCTGTGCGCGCCGAGCAGCAGCAGCGGCGGATCGCCGGGGTCGCCGAAGTCTTCGGTCCACAGCTGGAGGTCAGCGGTGGAGACAACGCGTTCTGCCATGAATTCACGCTTCCTTTCTGACGGGACCCGCTTCAGCTGAGGTTGCGTCGTGGCCCGGATCCACCTTGTCGCACTCGGCTAGAGGGTCGGTTCGAAAGACGCTCGAACTTCGGTGGGATCGCGGGCACGCTCGCACCACCGAAACCATTGCGAGCGTGCCCTTTACGACCCGCGAGACCACCCTCGCGGTACCGTGCGACGATTCGACCGACTAGACGATTCGGCCGACTACCGGAACAGGTCGGCGTTGGCGGTGGCCCACTCGGCGAACGTGGTGGCGCGCCCGGTGAGTTCGGCCACCGTGCCGGTGGCGAGCTGCGGGTCGTCGACCCTGGC
Source organism: Nocardia tenerifensis NBRC 101015 (assembly GCF_000308715.1). Lineage (GTDB taxonomy): Bacteria > Actinomycetota > Actinomycetes > Mycobacteriales > Mycobacteriaceae > Nocardia > Nocardia tenerifensis. The sequence goes on along the minus strand of NZ_BAGH01000579.1, from coordinate 10,712 downwards.
GGCCAGGCCGTTGACGAAATACCCCGCGTAATCGCCCATGGCGGGCTCGAGGGCCGCGATGAGCTCCTCGGGCGGCACGGTCACGAAGGTCAGCTCGCGGCCGATCGCGTCGGCCAGGTACTGCAAACGCTGTGCCCTGGTGATGGTTTCGGGTCCGGTGAGGGTGTAGGTCTTGCCGAGGTGACCCTCGCCGACCAGGATCGCCGCGGCGACCCGGGCGATGTCGTCCATGGCGATCGGGGCGTTGCCCGACTCCGGGTATGGCTCGCGGACCCCGCCCGTCGCGCGGATCTGCTCCGCCCAGTCGGTGGAGTTCTCCATGAACTCGCCCGTCCACAGGTGCGTCCAGCCGACGCCCGACTTCTCGACCGCTTGCGCGACCGGATGCCAGTTGGTGTTCTCGTCGCCGGACAGGTCGACGATCTGCCCGATGCCCGCCTGACGCGCCAAATCGACTACCTCGGTGACGGTTTCGAGCGTCGGCGCCAGATACATCCGGTCGACGCCCTCGAAGGCGGGGGGTAGCGAGGACGGCCGCTTCAGGTAGCCCTTGACCACCTCGACCTGAGACGGGAACGAGGTCCGTTCCGGGTGGTTCGACAGTGCGCGAATATCATCCGCCCCCAGATCCACAAGGTGGTTCACGACCATCCGGCCGATGTTTCCGGTGGCACCAGTAACGAGAATCTTCATGCCCTCAAGCTATCCCGACGGCGGGCGCTCGCGCACATAGAAAGTCGTTGACCTGGGGATTTAACCTGCGGGATGCGTCGAGAGACGCGATGGGAGCCACAACGCCGGCCACCGGACCGCTCGACCATCGCGCGCCCCCTCGGCGTCGGTAGCGCGGCGGTAACCCGACAGCTCGACTTCCCGGGTCGCACAGTCGGCCTGGCCGGTAGGGCCGCGAAGGGCCACGCATCCGTGTCCGGATGGACGCGAAATGCAATGGAACACATCACAATCGATGTTACTTTGTCAATAGCAGATATATATTCGCCTGCGCTCCAACTGGTTTCCGTATTGCAGCCACCACCGGGGGCAACCACCCTACCGGCGCTTATGGCTCCGCCGCGGCCAGATCCGACGATGGGTCAAGCCCCAAATAGCCACGGGCACAACCCTGCTCGACCTTGTCGCGTTCCGTTGACGAAAACAGGCAAATCGGTATAGCGTCGAAACGTACCGACCAGGCTTTTGGTCCGGGAGAGACGAAGATCCAGGGGGATCACCCGTCCCCAATTCTCGAGGCTAGGTACCGCCAAAGGGGTGCCGCCGTTTAGGGGGAAATATGGAATTTGGCGTGCTCGGCCCACTCTCAGTAGAGCATCAGGGGAAGTCCAACGTTCCCAGCGCTCCGAAACTACGGACCGTACTGGCGATGCTGCTCGTTCACTCGGATCAGGTGGTACCGGTGTCCTCACTGATCACCGACCTCTGGGATGAGCTACCACCGGCGAGCGGGCTCACAACGCTCCAGACCTACGTGCTCAACCTGCGCAAGTACTTCGTCGGTGTCACGGGTATGTCCGCTACGGAGGTCGCCAAACAGATCCTGATCACCCGGCCAGGGGGGTATCTGCTCCACGTCGAGCCGAACGCGCTCGACATGCATCGCTACGAGGCCCTCGTCGACTCCGGATTGGCCGCGCTGGCCAACGGGAACGACGAGGAGGGCATCGCCGACCTCGACGCCGCCCTGCGCACCTGGCGCGGCCCCGCGCTGGTGGACATCGCCGCGGGCCGGGTGCTGGAGTCCAAAGCACTCCAGCTGTCCGAGTCGAGACTCGTCACCATCGAGTACATGCTCGACGCCGAGCTGCGGCTCGGCCGCTATCGGGAGGTCCTGTCCCGGCTCGCCGCGCTGTGCGCCGAGCACCCGCTCAACGAACGCCTGCACGCTCAGTACATGCGCGCGCTACACCTGAGCGGGCGGCGGGCCCAGGCGTTGGAGGTGTTCCACCGGCTGCGCGTCAGCCTGGTCAACGAACTGGGTCTCGACCCGGAACGCAGCCTGCAGGAACTGCACGCGGCGATCCTGGGCGTCGACGACGACGCCCACATCCTCACCAGCACCACCCGGCCCGCCATGCTGGCCGGCGCGGCGGCCCGGATGCGCTGAACCCGGCCCACCCCCGCACACCGTTCGCCGCCCGAGTGGGGATGATGGACAGCCTTGTCCAAATCCCCACTCGGCCAACGAGACTCATCGTCAGCGGAAATCGTAGAAGTGCAGATCCGCCCACTCCGACAGCGGCCGAGCCGGGCGCTCGAGCACCCTCTCGACGTCCGGCAGCACGGGCTCCGGGTTGACCAGCGCGTCCTCCCAGCAGTCCAGCAGCCGGTCCATCACGTCACGCGGGAAGCGCTCGCCGCTCTCCGCACGCCACTGCTGCGGGGTGATCTCCTCGAAACGCACGTCCGCGCCGACGACCTCGCCGATCGTGGCGAACTGCTCGCTCTTGGTCAGCGCCGCGGGGCCGGACAGGGTATAAACCTTGCCCACATGCGAGTCCTCCAGCAGTGCGGCCGCGGCGACGGCGGCCACGTCCAGCTCGTCCACGGGCGCCTGCCTGGCGTTGTCGTACGGCAGGCGCACGAGGCCGGTGGTCTTGATGGGCTCGGCCCAGTTCAGCAGCGTGCTCGCGAACGTGCCGGGCCGCACGTGCGTCCATTCCAGGCCGGACCGCTCCACCGCCGCCTCCGCCGCGCGGTGGTACTCGCCGCCCGGGCTGTTCGCCGAGCCCGCGCAGGCGCAAGAAAGGGTGACGACCCGGTGCGCACCGGCCTGCTCGGCGGCCTTGACGACCTGCTCGGTCGTCTCCCCCGCCACGATCAGATACATCCGGTCGACGCCGTCGAACACCCCGGACAACTCCTCGGGCTTCGCCAGATCACCGCCGACGATCTCCGCCGCGGCGGGTAACTCAGCTCTCTCTGGGCGCCTGGTCAACGCCCGGACTTCGGCGCCGCCGATCAGCAGCAGCTCGACCACATTGCGGCCGACCGTGCCGGTGGCGCCGGAAACGAGAATCTTCACAGTTCTCCAATGTCCTTGGTATGAAAGCGAATACGTCCCCGGAGGCCTCCTGGGTAGATCTTTCGGACACTCTAACCAAGCTTGGGTAGCGTTCGCACATAACTGCTCCCCGCCGGGCCGATCAGGACTGCGCCGAACGCGGCTCCCGCGGCGTGACCGACTTGCGCGGACTGGAGAAGCGGCGCTGCATCGGCAGCTCCACGAACCGGTGCATCCCCCACGCCAGCAGAATCGTCCCGCCGAGACCCAGCGTCCACAGGCCGATCGCCTGCGCCAGGGTCGGCTGGAACTCGGTGCCGTAGAGCCGATACATGTTGTACAGCACCAGTTCGTGCAGCAGATAGAACGCGAACGAGACGTCACCCAGCCAGACCATCTGGCGACTGGCCAGCCACGACGGCCTGCCCTCGATGTCGGCGGCGGCCGCGGCCGGGATGAGGAAGGCCAGCGGCACGACGGTGGCCGCCACGATCGCGAACGTGGTCGGCAGGAACGACGCCGCCAGGTATCCGGCGACGAACGCCAGGCCGGCCCACAGCGCGCGAACCCGCGGCCAGTGGCCCGTCATGACGATCCGCGCCATCACCATGCCGAGCACGAAGTCCAGCGCGCGCACCGGCGGGAACACGTACACGAACCAGTACTCGTACTCCGGCGTGGCCTCCCACCACACCTGCGGCTCGGACGGCAACAGCTTGGCTACCATCGGCATCAGCAGCACCGCGGCCATGATCCCGCTCGCCCACCACCACAGCCGCTCCGGTCTTATCTTGCGCACCAGCACGATCAGCAGCGGGAAGGACAGATAGAACAGCGCCTCCACCGACAGCGACCAGCTCACGTCGTTGACCCCGAAGGCCACGTCGAGGTCCGGCCACCACGCGTGCACCAGCAGGAGTTGCTGCACCCAGCCGACGATCTCGCGCCCGGTGAGCAGCATCAGTGCGATCGCGATCAGGAACGCGACGAAGTGGTTCGGGTAGACCTTGAAGAACCGCCGCCGCCAGAACCGGCCCGGGGTGTCCTGCTCGCGCGCCGACCAGGTGAGCACGAAACCGCTGAGCACGAAGAAGAAGCCGACGCCGATGTAGCCGCCCGCCTCGACCACGTCCATGAACGTCCGGGAGGCGGTGCCGGGCGGCAACAGTCCGGGTTGGAACGCGGCGTGCGTGGTGAACACCATCAGCGCCGCGATCCAGCGCAGGCCGGTCAGCGACGGCAGCCGGGATCTCCGGCGGGCCGGAATCTCGTCCACGCTCACGACTCGTCCACCAATGCCACGGCCCGCGCCCACCCCGCGCCCGCCCGCGCCACCTTGATCGGGAAGCACACGACGGTAAACCCCTGCGACGGAAGGCTTTCCAGGTTCGACAGCCGCTCCACCTGGCAGTACTCCCGGTCGCGCCCGGCGAAGTGCGCGGGCCACAGCACCGACCGATCCCTGGTCTCCCGGTAGCGGGCGATGATGTCGGTGAACGGCGCGTCGAGGCTGAACGCGTCCGTGCCGATCACCTTCACCCCCAGGTCCAGCAGGTAGTTCGTGGCCGGCCCGTCGAGCCCGGCGAAGTCGGTGAAGTACTTCGGGGTGCCCTGATGCCGTTGCGCGCCGGTGTGCAGCAGCACGATGTCCATCGGCTCGGGCAGCCTGCCGATCCGCGCGAACTCGCGCTCGAGCACGTCCTTGCCGACGGCGCCGGTCGGCGCGTCGGTCAGGTCGAGGACGAGGCCGGGACGATGGAACCAGTCCAGCGGCATCTCGTCGATGTGCCGGGGACCGCCATCGCGGTAGGACGCACGCGTTCCGTAGTGCGACGGGGCGTCGACGTGCGTGCCGGTGTGCGTGGTGAGCGACAGCCGGTCCAGCGAGAGGAACTCGCCGTCGGGCAGGTCGTCCACCTCGAAGCCGAGCCCGAAGTGCTCGGCCATCTCCTCGCTCATGTGCCGAGCGCCCTGTGCCGGGGTGAGCACGGTGTGCTCGACCGGGTCGGGTTCGTACTGCTCGCTGTCCACTGGCGAGGACAGGTCGACGATGTGCATGCGTCCTCCTGGGCGGTGCGGGTTCGGCGCGTGGCCTGCGCGAGGAGCGCGCACGAGCCGTGCTGGGTACGAGTCGCCGTTCGGCGAGTCGTCCCCTGAGGGTGGTCGCGCGCCCTCGAACTTCGCTGGAGGTTCGGGAGAACCGCGTCCGCTTCTAACCACGCCCTAGCGGTTCTCGAAGGCCCGGCCGGACACTGGGTTCGATGAGCGACCACGACACCGCCTTCGTGCTCGGCGGCACGGGTTTCGTCGGCCCGCATATCGTCGCCGCGCTGTGCGGCGGTGGCTATCGGGCCGTCTCGGTCTCGCGCGCGGCGGGATCCGCTGGTACGGAACACATCTCACTCGACCTCGGCACCGAGGATCCTCGCCCGCTGAGCGAGCTGCTCCGGCGATACCGGCCCGCCGTGGTGGTCAATGCGGCAGGCACGTACTGGGGCCTCGATGAGCCCCGCATGCGTCGATCGCTGATCGCCCCCGCCGAGACCACGCTCGCCGCGCTGGCGGCGGTTCCCGAATCACGCAGTCGCTACGTACATCTGGGCAGCGTGCTGGAGTACGGTCCACTCCCCGCCGCGGGCCGGCTCGACGAGTCCGCTCCGACCGAGCCCGAATCCGTCTATGGCCGAGTGAAATTGGCCGCGACGAGGGTGGTTCTCGCGGCCGTGGCCGACGGCCGAACCGACGGCATCGTCCTGCGCGTGACCAACAGCATCGGCCCGGGCATGCACCCAGGCACTCTCATAGGGCGGGTCGGCGGCCTACTCGCGAACCACCGAACAGGCCGTGCGCGTGTCGAACTGTCGCCGCTGTCCGCCCACCGAGACTTCATCGATGTCCGCGACCTCGGCGCGGCGGTACTAGCCGCCGCCCGCGCGCGAAACCCACCTACGGTGGTGAATATCGGTGCCGGGCAAGCAGTTCCGGTGCGGCACCTGGTCGACCGGTTGATCGAGATCAGCGCGGTGCCCACCGACGTCATCGAGTCGGCGACCGGCCCCACCGCCCTCGGCGCCGACACGAACTGGCTGGAAGTCGCCACCGACACCGCCGAACAAACCCTCGGCTGGCGGGCCACCCGCACCGTGGACCAAGCGCTGAGCGACTACTGGGCTTCGCTCGTAACATAAAGCACCGCAATCCGTTCACCATTCAGCGCCTACTCACCCGATGACCCCCACGAGCACGCGACCCGTTCTCAGTCCGACAGCCAGTGCCGCAAATCGGCGACCAACCGCAGCTCAGCAGCGATCACACCCTGATCGTCCGCGTCAAGTTCCAGTGCGCCGATCTCGGCGACGAGCGCGGCTACCCGATCCGAATCGCCTGCGGCAGCGGCAATTTCAGCAAGCATAGCCATAGCATGCCCCCGTTCCACGGGACTCGCCGCCGCCCCGAAGCGGCGCAGACCGGTCTCCAGGATCCTGGCGGCGGCTTCGTCGTCGGACTTGAACTCGCGATAGTTGCGCGCGTTGTCCAGCACACGCGCCAGGCCCGAGAGATGCTGCGCTCCACCGTATTTCAGTTTCGGAATATCGTGCTGTAGATAAATGACGGAGTTGCCGACCGGGTCGACGACGGTGAATCGGGTCTGCCCAGGCCGGAATCGAGTGATCCTGGGCAGCCCACGCGCGGGCACCCGGCCGTAGTGGGCCCGCAGCGCCGCACTGAACTCCGCGTGCCAGCGGGCCGCGTCGTCCACCTTGACCAGACAGCCGATATAGGCCTGCTCCGCGCTGATGCCCTTCGGCGTCGGCCCGAAGTGCAGTTCGAACCCGTCGCGCCGCACCTCGCCGTAGGTGTACGGCTTGGTCATCTCCCGAGTGACCGTGTAGCCGAGGGTGCGATAGAAATCCAACGTCCGCGGCAGATCGCCGCCCCAGAGCTGCGGTATCGAAACATTCGCCATTCGCGCCTCCCGTGGTGATCGAGTCCGAGATCGACCGTACGGAACAGCATCTGGTCCGCGCCTATGAAATTTTCGCTCGGCGGCCTAGGCGTTCGGACGGATCAGGCCGGCACTGGTGTAGCTCCAGAGGGCGTGCAGCGCGTCGTCGACTCCGAAACGTGGTGTCCAGCCGAGGGTTTGCGCGGCTTTCGTGATGCGGATGCGCGGGGCGCCGTTGGCGGACCCGCCCGACACGTTCGGGCGCTCGGCGGTGACCACGCGCACGCGCAGCGCGCTGAGCTCGATCAACCGCTGGACGGCGCGGTCGACGCGGACGGGATTGCCGGAGGCGATATTGACGATGTCGACGCCGGGCGCGGGGTGGCGCGACAGCCAGCGATCGGCCGCGAGCACCGCCGACCCCAGATCGCGCAGGTCGAGCACGTCGACCGTGCCGCGCAAGGTCGGCAGTTCGAGCACCTGCCGCGCGCCCGGGTGGGCGGCCAGGTCGGCCAGGCGATGCGCCACCGAGCCGAACAGGCTCGCGCGCGGCGCACCAGCCCCGATCACCGTCGAACAGCGCAGCACCACCGCGCTGCCGCCCCATCTGCTCAGGCACTCGGTGGCGGCGAGTTTGGTTCGGCCGTAAGCGGATACGGGGCGCGGCGGGGTCGGCTCGTCCACGCCGCGCGCCCCGCCCGCCTGGGCGACCCCGTATTCGTACGCGGAACCGATGTGGATCAGCGGCACGGGCCGCGCCATCGCGTCGATCGCCTCCACGAGCCGCCGCACCAGCACGACATTCGAGTCCGCCATCTCCCGGTCGCTGGCCCGCCACAGCGCGCCGGCCGCGTTGACGACGAGATCGGCGCAGGCGAGCAGCTCGGTCAGCTCCGCGACCGGCCTGGCCAGCAGGTCGAAGCGGGCCCGGCCGACCGACACCACGGCGAACCCGCGAGCGGTCAGCGCCCGGCCGATCCCGCCGCCGACGTAACCGCTGCCGCCGATCAGCACCGCCGTCCGCGTCACGCCTATCCCTCCGCTCTGCTCGCAGTACCCCGATGCTCGCGGTCCCGGGTCGAGAACGACCGGAGCGCGAGTCCAGCGCCCCTGGACGTGCCCGATGATGTCCGCGCCGACCGCTGCTACAGCGATCTTCGAGCGCGCCGCAGGACGCTGTGCACACGACTCGCGCCGGCCGGCGAACCTGGGGATGGAGACGAAGAAGATGCGCGTCCTGATCGCAACCTGGAACATTCCGGGCCATCTGCGCCCGTTGGCGCCGCTCGGCTGGGCGCTGCGCGCCCGCGGCCACGAGGTCGTGGTGGTGAGCAACCCGGATATGGTCCCGACCATTCTCGGCACCGGGCTGCCCGCGTTCGGCGCGGGCCCGGACTACGACTCCTTCGCGGTGCTGCGCACCGAATCCTCCCGGCGCGCATGGAAACCCGAGACCGAGGTGCTCAGCAACGACCCCACGGTCGCCGCCCAGCAGGAGAAGCAGCGCCAGCTCATCGGTTTCGGGCTCGCGGCGGCCGCGGCGCGGGCGCAGGCCGCCGACGCGGTGGCCTTCGCCGAGCGCTGGCGTCCGGATCTGGTCGTCTTCGAACCGACCGGGCTCGTCGGCCCCCTGATCGGCACACTGCTCGGCGTGCCCACCGTCCGGCACCTGTGGAGCATCGACTTCACCGCGCCCATCGAGGAGTACGAGCAGGAGATCGTCGGCGAGCTCGCCGCGCCCTACGGCCTGACCCGCATCGGGGTGAACGGCACGATCACCCTCGATCCCGCGCCGTCGCGATTGCAGCTCGACGACGGCCGGTCGCGCAGCCCCATTCGCTTCATCCCCTACAACGGCCCGGCGGTGCTCCAACCTTGGCTACTCGAGCCATCCCGCCGACCACGCATCGGAATCACCTGGGGCACATCGAAGTCCACGCTCGGCTTCGACCACATGGTGCTCGCGCCGCGGGTGGTCGCCGCGCTCGCCCGCCGCGACGTCGAACTCGCCGTCGCCGTCACCGAGGATCAGCGCGCGCTGTTCGACGACGTGCCCGGCAACGTGGTCCACCTCGGCCCGGTACCGCTGGACGCGCTCGCCGCGACCTGTTCGGTGCTCGTCAACGGCGGCGGCGCAGGCAGCGTGCTGACTGCCGCCGCCAATGGTGTTGCGCAACTGGTCATCTCGCACATGCCGGACGAGGTCGTGCACGGCGAGCGGGTGCGCGAGAGCGGAGCCGGGCTGCACCTGCCCGGCGCCGACCTCACCGACGGCGATATCGATGCCGTCGTGCGACGGCTGTTCGATGCCGAATTCCGCACCGCGGCAGCCGAACTGCGCGACGACATCCGGTCGCGACCGACGCCCTTCGCGGTGGTCGAGCAACTGGAGCGACTGGTCGGTGATCGAGTGCTCACCGCGCAGCCGAGCTGACAGGGAGGGCCGGTTGTGAAGGGCATAATACTGGCGGGCGGGGCGGGCTCGCGGCTGCATCCGATCACGCGCGGGGTGAGCAAACAGCTTGTCCCGGTGTACGACAAGCCGATGGTGTACTACCCGTTGTCGACCTTGATGCTGGCCGACATCCGCGACATTCTGGTGATCACCACCCCCGAGGACGCCGGCGCGTTCCGGCGGTTGCTCGGCGATGGTTCGCAGTACGGGCTGACCATCGACTACGTGGTGCAGGCGCAGCCGGACGGCCTGGCGCAGGCGTTCGTTCTCGGGTCCGCGCACATCGGCGCCGATTCGGCCGCACTGGTGCTGGGCGACAACATCTTTCACGGCCCCGCGCTCGGTACCCGGCTGCGCCGGTTCCACGATCTGGACGGCGCCGCGGTGTTCGCGTACTGGGTGTCGGACCCGACCGCCTACGGCGTGATCGAGTTCGCCGACGGCAAGGCCGTCTCCATCGAGGAGAAGCCCAAGGTGCCGCGCTCGAACTACGCCATCCCCGGCCTGTACTTCTACGACAACGACGTGGTGGAGATCGCCCGCGGCCTGCGCCCCTCCGACCGCGGCGAGTACGAGATCACCGATATCAACCGGACCTATCTGGAACAGGGCCGCCTGCAGGTGGACGTGCTTGCCCGCGGCACCGCGTGGCTGGACACCGGCACCTTCGACTCGCTGCTCGACGCGGCCAACTACGTCCGCACCGTCGAGGAGCGGCAGGGGTTGAAGATCGGCGTGCCCGAAGAGGTCGCCTGGCGGATGGGCTACATCGACGACGAACAGCTGTGCAAGCTGGCGGAGCCGCTGGTGCGCTCCGGATACGGCCGATACCTGCTCGGCCTCCTCGAGCACGGACGGGAGTGGTGACCATGCGAATTCGGGAACTGGCGGTGCCGGGGGCCTGGGAGTTCACCCCGACCATGCACGGCGACGAGCGCGGCGTCTTCGCCGAGATGTTCAAGGCGTCGGAGTTCGAGAAGGCGGTCGGGCGGCCGTTGGACCTGCTCCAGATCAACACCTCGACCTCGGCCGCGGGCGTGCTGCGCGGCATCCACTACACCGAAGACCCACCGGGACAGGCGAAGTACGTGACCTGCACCAGCGGTGCGTTCGTGGACGTGGTCGTCGATCTGCGGCCCGGGTCGCCGACCTTCGGCACGTGGGACAGCGTGGTCCTCGACGACGTGGATCGGCGCTGGGTCTTCCTGTCCGAGGGGCTCGGCCACGCGGTGCTGTCGCTGGCGGACGCCTCGACGGTCACCTACCTCTGCTCGCTGGAGTACACCCCCGAG
>NZ_BAGH01000580.1 GCF_000308715.1 Nocardia tenerifensis NBRC 101015 | reverse complement strand
GCCGCCGAGGAAATCGAGCGAATTCGCCAGGAAGCCACCGAGCGGATCGAACGCGCCGAAAGCCGCGCCGCCACCGAAATCGCGCACGCCCAGCGAGAATCCGCGGCCCAGGTCGCCGCCGCCCACTCCGAACGCGACCTCGCGGTGCAACGCGCCGCCGACGCCGAGGGCGCCACCGAACGCGCCGAGCAGGCCGCCATGGAACGGATCGAAGCCGCCAACGAGGCCCGCGAGGAATGGCGCAGGGTCCGCGCCGAACTCGACACCGTTCGCGCCGAACTCGCCGAGACCCGCCGCACCGCCACCGCCGACATCGCCGCAGCCCGAGCCGAAGCCGCCACCACCATCGACAAGGTCCGCGCCGAAGCCGCCCACCGCATCGAGGCCCTGGACGAAGCCCGAGCCCAAACCCTCGCCCGCGCCGAACGCGCCGAAGCCCAACTCGACAAGCTCCTGGCCGAACCCCAACCGACCCAACCCGCAACGGTATGAATGCAAGTGCCCCACTCAGCGCCGACTAAGGAGCGCGTCGGCGCCGCTCGAACCGCCGTCCGGTACCGGATGACGTCGGCCCACACAAGTCCGACCGCGGGTGTCGGCCCCGGGAACTCCGGAAGCGCGAACTAGCCTCGGCCGCTTTGGTTTCAGACCGGGCGGGTCGACCGAGGCCCGGCTGTCACTATTGCTTCATGAGCTGGACGAGGCGGTCCCAGGCCGGGGAGGAGGTGTCCGGCTGAGACTGCGCGGCCAGCTGAGCCATGTCCGGGTTGTGGACGGGGCGGGCCTCGGTTCCGCTGTGGTCGGCGAACCATGTGCGGGTGCGGTCCGCGAGGGCGGGCAGGCGGGGGTCGTCCGGCGACCAGTCGTAGGCGGTGTCGTATTCGAGGTAGAGGGCGCGAAATCCGGCATCGGCGAGGAAAGCTCGCTTCTCGGCGATCCAGTCGGCGGCGTCGGCGGGTGAGGCTGTCTGCATGAGGATCCAACCGTCGCGTTCCACCCGGATCCCGCGCTCGCTGATGCCGAGTTCGCGCAAGTCGTCGAGGTAGCCGGCGACCTCCGGGGTGACGAAAAGCCGGTCGCCTCCGCGCAATTGGGCGAGTTGACCGCGGGTCCGCCGCAGCTGCGCGATGCGGTCCCGGACACCGCGGTCGATCTCGGCTATGGCCGCCGAGAGCAGCTCCGGGTCGGCGTCGAGGAGATCTTTGACGCGAGCCAGCGGCACGCCCGCGTCGGCCAAGGTTCTGATCTTGACGAGATCGATGGCGTCCTGCGCGCTGTAACGCCGGTAACCCGACGAGTCGCGTTCGGGCTCGGCGAGCAGCCCGCGGTCGTGGTAGTGGCGGATGGTTTTCGTGGTCACTCCGGCATAGTCCGCGAGCTGGCCGATCGTGATCATGCCGGTCATCCTTCCACTTCGCGTCCGGTGAGGTCAGGCCCGCCGGGTCAGGCGGCCGCCGCCGTTGCGGAAGCGCGCCTTCCCGTCGCGGACGTCGTGGTAGGAGACGAGCAGTAGACGCAGGTATCCGTCGAAGGTCTCCAGTGGGTAGTCGGCGGGCGCGAACAGCCCCGGCCGGATCGGTACATAGCGCTGTGGCGTGGCGGAGGTGAAACCGCCTGCGAACTCGGTGAAGATCCGCTGCTGTGACTCGTCGGCCGGTTCGTAGGTCGTCCGCTCCTCGAGCTGACCGTCGACGATGCTGACGTCGACGCGGAGCTGATCGGACCGGTAGGTGCCCACGTAGGGCGCGAGGTCGATGTTCTCCTCCGATTGCGTTACAAGAGTAGGGATTTCGACGCCGAGACGCTCGCGCAGCAGCCACCCGAGGAGCTGGTCGTGCAGCATGATCGCCCCCGGGGTGTTGCCGAAGGCGGTGAAGACCAGGTCGTGTTCGGGCACGACGCACAGGATGGACACGCCGCCGGGCGACGCGCCGGACATGGCGAGGACGGTCGTATCGCCGAAGGGGTAGAGCACCCAGCCCAGGCCCATCGGCGGGGTGTTCGGGCTGGCCATGTCGTGCGCGACCTGCCGCATGAGCGCGACCGACTCGGGCGACAGCACGCGGGTGCCGGACGGGGCGACACCGTCGGCGAGATGGGTGCGTCCGAACGCGAGCAGGTCGGCCGCGGTCCCGATCGGCGTCGCGCCGGCCGGACCCCAGGTGTCGGGCAGCATGAACATGCGAGTCGGCTCGGCCGCCATGATTTCCGGGTCGAGGAAGTGGCCGATAGCCGTGCTGCGCAGGATGGCATCCTTGGCGGAGGTGCTGGAGTCCCGCATGCCGACGAGGCGGTAGATGTCGCGGTCGAGCAGGTCGGAAAAGGACATGCCGGTCACCACCTCGAGCAGCCTGCCCGCGACGATCATGCCACCGTTGGAGTAGCTGAGCTGCTCCCCGGGCTCGAACAGAACGCCAGTGTCGAGGCCCGCGAGGTAGGTCTTCAGGGCGTCGCGGCCGTCGGCGTCGGGGAAATACAGGTCCGCGTCGATGCCGTTGGTATGCGAAATCAGGTGCCGCACAAGAATTTTGTCCGCCGCGCCGGGTGTGTTCACGGCGAATTCCGGTAGGTACTCGCGCACCGGGGCGTCGAGATCCAGACGTCCCCGTTCGACCTGCTGGAGAACCAGCGTGGTGGTGAGGACCTTGGTGACCGAGCCGAACAGGAACCCGGTGTTCTCGCGCATCGGCGCACCGCTGGCGACATTGGCGGTGCCGTGCGCGACGACGATCTGCTCGCCGGCGTGGTAGATGCCGGTGACGAACCCGGGGACCTGGTTCGACTCGCAGTACTCGATGATCTGGTCGCGAATCTGGGCCGTGATGGTGTGCAGTGCGTTCATGCGAACCATCGTCGAACCTTGCCCCTGGGGGAAGGTCAAGTCAGGACTACCGGATCCCGGTCTACGTGGACACTTTCGTGCTTTCCGGCCCCGGATCGACCCCGGTTTCGCACGATAGTGTCCACGCAGGCCGGGCCGAGAGATCAACGATCAGCTGCCGCCACGAACTGCTGACGGTTCTCGCGCAGGAACTCCGCGAACGTCTGCGGCTTGCGGCCGATGGCGTCGGTGAGTTCGGTGATATCGATCGGCGGGGGCGAGGGCAGCTGGGAGAACATCGCGCCGACGGCCGAAATATGCTGTGCCATCGCCACATTCACCGACGACGCCGTGCCGCTCTGCGCGAGCTCTTCCAGTTCACGCTGCCATTCCCCGGCCGAGACGGGGGTGTATCGCACCGGAGCTCCGGTCTCCTCGCCGATGAGGGTGGCGATATCGGCGTGGCTTCGCACGGTCGCTCCCTGCGGGTAGAGCGTGGCGCCGCGAGGGTAGCGGGCGGGGTCGGTCAGCGCGGCCACGGCGAGGTCGGCGGCGTCGAGACCGCTGATCCACGGCACCTCGGCCTCGCCGAAGCTATTGGCGAAACCGCCGGTGCGGCGGATGGATTCGCCGTGCAACAGCGCGATGTTCTCGTAGAACAGCGCTTTGACGCGCAAGACCGTCGGTTCCAGCCCGGCCCAGGACAGCACCTCCTCGGCGGCCCACTGCGCGCGCCCCAGACCGCTGGGGCTGTTGGCGGCGGCGACCGCCATGGACATCACGACCACCCGCGGCGTGGTCCCGGCGCGCCGGATGGCGGCGGCCAGATTGGCCGCGGCCTGCACGATGCCGGGAGCGACGGGGTAGGTGAAGTACACGGTGTCCGCGCCATGCACGGCCGCGTCCAACGTCCGGTTGTCCAGCAGGTCGCCGACGACGATCTGCACGCCGAGCGCTCGAACCTGTTGTGCGCGTTCATCATCGGTGCGTACCAGCACCCGGACAGCGTGGTCGTGTTCGCGCAGCCGCCGCACGACATGGGAGCCGGTGCCGCCGTGTCGCCCGCCAGCGCCGATGACGAGGGTGGTGCTGGGGCTGTCTGGGGAGGAAGTCACGAATGTGCCCTTCGATCATTCACCAGGAGGTGAGGTGTGGCGGCGCGAGATCCGGCCGCGGCGCTCACAGTAAAACCAGCGACTACTATTATGCAAGTAACTTCGGATCGTGGAAGGATCAGCGGGTGCGACGAACGAGTTTCCAAGCGATGGGATGTCCGATAGCGGGCGCGCTGGAGTATGTCGGCGACTGGTGGACGCTGCTGATCATGCGCGACGCCCTCGACGGGTTCACCAGATTCGACGAGTTCGAACGCAACCTCGGCATCGCCCCGACCATGCTGACCAGGAGATTGCGCACACTGGTCGAGAGCGGCCTGCTCGAACGCAGGCGATACAGCCAGTCCCCGCCGCGCTACGAATACGTCATCACGGACAAGGGCCGAGACCTCTCCCCGGTCCTCATCGCCCTCTACGCCTGGGGCCGCAAACACGCGGGAGCCGACGCGCCCGCCGTGGTCCTCACCGATCGCGACACCGGCGAGGAGATCGTTCCCGGCCTCGTAGACCAGCACAGCGGCCGCCCCCTCTCCGCCGTCGACCTCGCCTTCCTCGCCGGCCCCGGCGCCGACCACCCCATGCGCGAACGCCTCGACCCGGAGTTGCGCGCCGAGCGGCGTCGACGCGCAACCGACAAGGAGTCCGAGTAGCGATCTGGGCTGCGACCTCTCCCGCTCGGCAACCGTTGATCAGCCGAACCGTGGACCCGCTCGATCTCGGCCGGGCGTTCGACGCCGTTGATCGCGAGGTATCGGGTTCTGCACTAGACCGCGTGCCATCTCTTTACCGGAAGGCGGCCCCCTCTAGCAGTGAACGTACGACCCCGAGGTGAGCGGGCAGCGCCCGCTCCCATACGGTAGACGCGCCCGGGTCGTGAAACTGGACGAAAGTCGCCAGGAGAACACCCTTTTCGCCGCACCGGACCAACAACTGTCCTGTGAAACCGAGGGTAGACTCCGCTTGCAGCAGAATGTGATCGGCGCCGACTCGCGCGACCGACCACCCTGCGACAGTGTGCGCGGTGCCTGTGGGCGCCAGGCGCAGCCCAATGATCCCCCAAGCCCGCTCGAGCATCGCCCGCACCTCAGCGGGCACCTCCTCCAGGATCGCCCGCGTCCACTGTTCCGCCGAGCGGTCGGCGGCACGATCGGTGTACAGCAAATGCGCGTCGCTGTGCTCGATTTCGGACAACGTGCTCGAGGCAAGCATGCCGGAGTCGACGGCGACGGCGTCGACCCGCGGCCGCCGCTCAGCGTCGGCATGCTTTTCGCTCGCTCCGAAGCGTGTCATGGAAGTCCCTCTCGATCGGTCTCGTCCGCGGATGTCGGCATACCCGCCATAGATACAGAACTGTACTGTATCTATGATGGGTAGAGTAAGAGCCCTGCTACTGATTGGTTGACTGCCGATGGCCCCACCCGTGCGGAACCCGCGTCACGCCTGGCTCGACGCCGCCATGGCGATTCTGTCCGAGTCGGGACCCGATGCCGTCCGTGTCGAAACCCTTGCGGCGCAATTGGGTGTGACCAGGGGCGGGTTCTATCGACAGTTCTCCGGCCGCCAGGAGTTGCTCGACGCCGTCCTCGACACCTGGGAACATCGCAGCATCGACGAGGTCAGGCAGCGCGTCGAGCAAGAAGGCGGCGACACCAGGAGCAAGGTACTCAAGGCCGGCAAGCTGACCTTCTCGAAGGAACTGCTGCCCCTGGATCTCGCTGTGCGCGAATGGGCCCGCCGCGATCCTGCCGTCGCCGCCCGGCTCGAGCGCGTCGACAACCGCCGGATGGACTACCTGCGCGACCTCCTCGGCGCGATCAGCGACGACCCACGCGACGTCGAGGCCCGCAGCATGCTCGCCTTCTCCCTGGTGATCGCCAACCACCTCATTGCCGCAGGCCACCACACGGGCACTCGCGCCGACATCCTCGAAAGCGCCACCCAGTTGATCCTGGGCTGAGATCCGCACCCGCGGGTCCGTTGCACCAGGGTGCATCCCGCCCACGCAGACCGACCCACCCGACCGGGCGGACCGCGCTCGACCCGCGCGCTGTCGACCCGTCTCGCGCAGGACCAGCGTGTCCCGCTCGGTTCGATGAGGACGGTGCTCCGCTCACGCGACGCGGTGCGTGCTCCCGCGAATGCGCAGTCGAGCCGGCAGAACAATGCGCTGGGCGGGAAACACCTCACCCGCCACCCGGCGCAGCAGCAGTTCGGTTGCGCGGCGGCCGATTTCGTAGCTGGGCTGCTCGACGAGGGTGATCGGCGGCGCGAAACCGGCCCAGCTCATCTCGTCGAAACCGGCCAGCAGGATATCGGCGGGAAACCGGACGCCGGTGTCGGCGAGGGCGTTGAGGGCGCCGACCATCATCAGGTTGTTGCCGACGAACAGTCCGTCGGGCCGTTCGGGCAGCGCCAGTACCGCGCGCACGGCCGCGCGGCCCCCTTCGATGCGGTAGTCGCCGCGAATCTCCAACGCGGGGTCGGGCTCGATGCCCGCCTCGCGCAGCGCGGACCGGTAACCGCTGAGCCGCCCGGTCGCCGTGGACGCGCCGGACGGGCCGGTGATCATCGCGATACGTCGGCAACCGGCCGAGATGAGATGCCCGACAGCGTCTTTCGCCGCTTTCTGATTGTTCACGCTCACGCTGTCGACCTCGGCCGAGCGCAGCCGCCGGTCGATGGCGACCACGGGGATGCCGCGCTCGGTGAGCGTGCCGATCCGGCTGTGCGCGGTGGAGGACGGGGCCAGGATGACCCCGGCCATCCGCTCGGCGGCGGCGACCTCGAGGTAGCGCTGCTCCTTGTCGAGGCTCTCGTCCGAATTGGCAAGGACCACCGAGTAATCGCGTTCGCTCGCCGCGTCCTCGACCCCGCGGGCGAGGGCGGTGAAGAACGGATTCTGAATGTCGGTGATGATGAGCCCGAGCACCCTGGTCGCGCGGGTGCGCAGGGACCTGGCCTGGCTGTTCGGCCGATAGCCGAGCTTCTCGACGGCGACGTGCACGCGCTCGCGCAGCGGCGCGCCGACCCGGGGGTCGGCGTTGAGCACCCGCGACACGGTGGCCGGCGAGACCCCGGCCAGTGCCGCGACGTCACGAATCGTCACCGTCGCCATCTGCGGCGTAACCGCCCTTCACTGCCGTGCGTGCGAGCGTGAAACCGATTTCCTCGCACCGCGATAGCTGGCGTCACCGTGGCCGACAAGTTCGGTCGCTCAATGGACTTGACGGCTCGATGCTCCGAAACTTACGGTAGCAGAAATCGATTTCTGAGACCCATGTCACACTGAATGGTGCAGCCGCCCACCAGCCGACGACGGGGGAGGGATCAGATGGCACGCATCCCACGCGGAATCCCATGACCCGCACCGAAGCTCGCCCGCTGCTGGAGATGCGCGGCATCGTCAAGGAGTTCCCCGGCGTCAAGGCGCTGCGCGGCGTGCGGCTCACCCTGCACGCCGGCGAGGTCGTGGCGCTGCTCGGCGAGAACGGCGCAGGCAAGTCGACGTTGATGAACATCCTCGCCGGCGTCTTCACCCCCGACGCGGGCAGCATCGAAATCGACGGCGGCCCCGTGCATTTGCGCAGCCCCAAGGACGCCACCCGGCACGGCATCGCGATGATCCACCAGGAGCTGAACCTGGTGCCGGAGCTGTCGATCGCGGACAACCTGTTCCTCGGCCAGGAACTGCGCACCGTCCGCGGCACGCTCGACCGTTCGGCGATGGACGCGCGGACCGCGAAGCTGCTGGCGCGCGTCGGCCTGGAGTTGAAGCCGCGCAGGCTGGTTCGGCAATGCCGCCTCGCCGAGCAACAGCTCATCGAGGTCGCCAAGGCGCTCAACCACGACCTGAAGGTCCTGGTGATGGACGAACCGACGTCCGCGCTCACCGAGGCGGAGGTCGCGCGGCTGTTCACCGTCATCCGGAATCTGACCGGGCACGGCGTCGGCGTCGTCTACATCTCGCACCGGCTCGAGGAGCTCGAGCAGATCGCCGACACCGTCACGGTTTTGCGCGACGGCGACTACGTCGGGGACCGCCCGATGAAGACCACGGACCGAACCGAACTCATCCAGCTGATGGTCGGCCGCCCGCTCGGCGAGCTGTTCCCGCGCGGCGCCGAACAGCACCGAGGCGGCCGAACCGCCCTGTCCGTGCGACATTTGAGCACCACGCCGAGGGCGGGCACCGACGCCGTTGCGCTGCACGATCTCTCGTTCGACGTGGCCGAGGGCGAGATAGTGGGGCTGGCCGGCCTGATGGGCGCGGGCCGCAGCGAGGTCCTCGAGGCGCTCTACGGCGCGGGCACCGGCGTGAGCGGGACGATCGAGCTGGCGGGGCGCCCGTATCGGCCGCACAGTCCGCGCGGCGCGATAGCCCGCGGCGTCGCCCTGGTCGCCGAGGACCGCAAGGCACAAAGCCTGATGCTCACCAACAGCGTGCGCTTCAACGCCTCGCTGGCCGCCCTGAACCGCTACCTGCGCCCGTGGCGCACGGTCGACGGCCGGCGGGAACGCGCCGCGGTCGCGGCGAAGATCGCCGAGCTGAAGGTGAAGACGCCCTCGCTCGCCACCACGGTCGCGAACCTCTCCGGCGGCAATCAGCAGAAGGTGGTGCTGGCCAAGTGCCTGCTCACCCACCCGTCGGTGCTGCTCATGGACGAGCCGACCCGCGGCATCGACGTCGGCGCGAAGGCGGAGGTGCACGCCCTGATGGACCGGCTCGCCCGGCAGGGCACGGCCATTCTCGCGGTCTCCTCCGAGCTGCTCGAACTGATCGGCATGTGCGACCGCATCCTGGTGCTCTGCGAGGGCCGCCGCACCGGCGAGTTCCATCGCGACCCCGAGCGGGGCGCGCCGTTCGATCAGGAGGCGATCCTCGCGGCGGCCATGGCTCGCGCGCCCGCCGTCACCTCGCGCCGAAACAACAGCCACAGCATCACCACCGAGGACCACGAATGACGGACTCCCAGCCCGCCGACCAGCGTTCCGTCGCGTCCCGAGGGTGGTCGCGGCTGACCAGGCTGACGCCGTATCTCGGTGCGGCCCAAGGGTATATCGGGCTCCTGCTGGTGATCCTCATCGGCGT
Source organism: Nocardia tenerifensis NBRC 101015 (assembly GCF_000308715.1). Lineage (GTDB taxonomy): Bacteria > Actinomycetota > Actinomycetes > Mycobacteriales > Mycobacteriaceae > Nocardia > Nocardia tenerifensis. The sequence continues at coordinate 14,267 of NZ_BAGH01000580.1, read as the reverse complement.
CGGCACCAAGGGCCAATACTTCTGGAACCAGACCAACATCACCAACGCCATCACGGCGTTCTCCTCGCGGGGCATCCTCGCCGTCGGCGTGACCCTGGTGATCATCACCGCGGGCATCGACCTGTCGGTGGGGTCGATCCTCGGCATCGGCTCGATGGCGGCGGCGATGCTGCTGGTCGACCACAGCCTGGATCCGTGGCTGATCATTCCGGCCTGCGCGCTGGTCGGCGCGTTCTTCGGACTGTGTAACGGGTTGGGCACCACCGTGTTCCGGATCCAGTCGTTCGTCATGACGCTGGCGATGCTGTCGATAGTCCGCGGCATCGACCGCCAGATCTCCGGCAACGTCGCCGTCGGCACCGCGGTGTACGACGAGAACGGCCATCTCACGCCGGCTTCCTCGGAGTTCGCGCTGCTGGGCACGCCGGGCCACACGCTGTTCAAGGGGACGTGGCTGCCGCTGTTCGGCACGTCCGGAATCCCTTACCCCGTACTGGCTCTCGTCGGCGTCTGCGTCATCGCCCAGCTCGTGCTCTCCAAGACCACCTTCGGCCGCCACATCTACGCCGTCGGCGGAAACCCCACGGCGGCAAGGCTTTCCGGCGTCAACGTGACGCTGGTGGTAATCGCGGTGTTCACCCTCTCTGGCATGCTCGCCGGGTTCGCCGGGCCGATCGACGCCGCCTACCGCGCGTCGGGCGACCCGCTGGCCGGCACCGGGTACGAGCTGGACGCCATCGCCGCGGCGGTGATCGGCGGGGCGAGCCTGGCCGGCGGAAAGGGCACGATCACCGGCACTTTCGTCGGCGCGCTCATCCTCACCCTGCTCGACAACGTGCTGGGGTTGAACGCGGTCAGCGACAACGCCCAGCTGATCATCAAGGGGCTGATCGTCGTGGTCGCCGTCGTGCTACAGCGCCCCGGCTTCTTCCGCGGTCTGACCGGGCCGCTGGCGCGGTGGCTACCCCGTCGGCCCGAGGCCGTCGCCCGCGAGTAGGCAGCGGCACCCGATGCCGTTCGCGACCGAGGCCGCCGGGCCGGAGTCGAATCAACCGAAACCGTTCCAGGAGTACACATGTCATCCACTCGTCGCTCAGTTCTCATCGCGCTCGCGCTCTGTACGACGGCCGTCGCCGCGGTGGCCTGCGCGTCCAATCCGCCGAGCCCGTCCGACGGCGGCCAGTTCGTCGTCGGCTACTCGCAATCCAACAACGCCGAGCCATATCGCGCGCAACTCAACCTGCAATTGCAGTACTACGTCAAACAGCATCCCGACCTCAAACTGCTGCCGATCACCGACGCCCATCAGGACAGCGCGACGCAGGTCAGCCAGGTGCAGACATTCATTCAGCAGAAGGTGAACGCGCTCATCGTCTCGCCCAACGAGCCGGCCCCGCTCACCGCCGCCGTGCAACAGGCCTGCGATGCCAAGATCCCGGTGATCATCCTCGACCGCACCGTCAGCACCGACTGCTACAGCGCGTTCATCGGCGGCGACAACTACGTCATCGGCAAGCTCGCCGGCGAGGCCGCGATCAAGGCGCTGCCCAACGGCGGCAACGTCGTCGAACTGCGCGGCATCCTGTCCGATCAGCCGCAGATCGACCGCGACAAGGGTTTCCGCGACGCCATCGCGGGCCACAACATCACCATCATCGAGGAGCAGGAGGCCAAGTGGCTGAAGGCCAACGCCACCACGATCATGCAGCAGTGGCTGTCCAAGGGTGACAAGATCGACCTCGTCTACGCGCACAACGACGACATGGCCCTCGGCGCCCAACTCGGCATCCAGGGCTCGGGCAAGGCCGGAACCATCCCGATCATCGGCGTCGACGGGCTCGCCATCCCGACCGGCGGCATCCGCGCCGTGCAGAACGGACAGCTGCTGACCACCTTCGTCTACCCGACCGGCGCCGAGCAGGCCGTCGACACGCTGGTGAAGCTGGTGCACAACCAACCGGTCGAGAAGAAGCAGGTGCTCTCCACGACGCAGGTCACCACCGAGAACGCCGCGCAGATCTACCAGGAGTACGACATGTCCGGCAAAGTCGGCGGCTAGCTAAACTCCAGATGCCGCGACAGAGGGAGCACCGGTATGGCCGTAATCCACGAAACCACAATGGTTCCCACCAAGGTGGAGTTGCTGAAAGCCTGGTTGCCGACGCGTACCTGGTATCGCGGTGGCGACACGCCTGTGCTGCGGCGGGTCGGCGGGTTTCGGCTCGATGATCCGGACGGGGAAGTCGGGATCGAGGTCGTGGCCGTGACCGACAGTTCGGCGGACGAGCCGATCACCTATCAGGTGCCGTTCGCCTATCGCGGCGCGCCGCTCGAGGGAGCCGAGGACGCGCTGGTCGGCACCTCGACCCACGGCGTGCTCGGGCAGCGGTGGCTCTACGACGGCACGCGCGATCCGGTGGTCGTGGCGCAGATCTTGGCGCTGCTCAGCGGGGCGGTGCGGGCCCAGGCCCAGCACGAGAGTTCGACGGTGGACGAGTCCGTCACAGTGACGGTTCCCGACATCGCCGTTCCCGCACTGGGTTCCGAGCCGGTGTCGGCGGAGGACGGATCGACGCGCACCGACATCATGGTCGGCGCGCGAGTACCGGGCAGCACGGCGATCATCCGGATCAACCGGATCCTGCGGCCCGGCGACGCGTCGTCCGAAAGTCCCGGCGCGGGGCACGTCACCGCGCCGTGGCGGCTGCCCGACGACACTGAGGTGCGCGGAGTGTTCCTGACATTCGCCGGTCACGAGGAGGCCTGAGCGCTGCCGTGCGGACTTCGGTGCGCACCCGGGCGCACCGAGTGAAGCAAACACGCCGCTAACGGATTCGAACGGTCATACCATGTAGCTATGCCCGAAAACGAGCTGGAAGGGCGCTCGGAACCACTGGCCGGAGGAGCCCGGCAGGCAGTTCTGGTGGCCGGCGTCTGCTCGATGATCGTGGGTGTGGTCGTCGCGGTGTGGCCACACAAGTCGTTGCCGAACGCGGAGTCGCTATTCGGCGCGTACCTGCTGCTCAATGGCGCGCTGCAGTGGATCGTCGCGTTCGGCGCGCGGATCGCGGCCGTGCTGCGCGTGCTCGTGTTCGGCAGCGGTCTGGCGTCGATGCTGCTCGCCGTGCTGTGTTTCGGCGGCGGCAATTCGGCGCTGCTGCTGTCGTTCTGGATCGCGCTGGCCTGGGCGGTCCGCGGGATTTGCCACGCGACGGTCGCGGTCTGGTCGGACAACCTCGTCGGCAGCGGCAGGCAGGAGGCGTTCGGACTCGCGACACTGGCGCTCGGCATCGTGGTCGCGGTGCTGCCGTTCGACTCGGTGGACGCGCTCGGCGTGGTGGCCGGCCTGCTGATCGTCGGGCTCGGGGCGATGGAGGTGCTCAGCGTCGTGGCGGTGCGCCGCGGTGTCGTGGACATGCCCGCGGTTTCGCCCATGCGGGCGGTTCGGTTCGATCCCTGAACGCCTTACGAACGTCGTTGAACCCGACACGTGCACGCCGTTGAACCCGACACGTGCACGCAATGCCGACGCGCGGCGACCGCGTAACGCATTACGGTAGTGCCTGGTCCGCGCACCGGGTTCACTGAATGCATGACAACTCAGCAGTCCGCGCCCCGCTCGCAGGCGGAGCTGATCGTCGTCACGCACGGTCCGGACACCTCACTCACCCCGAGCGCGCTCGAACACAGTCGCGATACCGAGGCGCGGTTGGCGACGCTGCTGCCCGCAGGGGCTCGGCTCGCGCGCGTCTTCGGCCCGATCGACCGGCTGCACGGGCGCGTCGCGGGAACACCGCACGAGCCCGTCGCCGCCGAGTACCTGCGGTACTTCTCCGTGCACGGTCTCACCGAGGGGCTCGCCGCCCTCGCCGCGTGGCTGCGCGAAGACAGCGCGGTCGACGGCGCCTACCTCAAACCACCGGCCGAACCGCCGATCGCCCCCGACGGCGCCGCCGCGCGCTCGACCGCCGACGCCCCACCGGTCACCCCGAATTTCGAAGCGCGCCAAGGGTATCTGGACCCCGCGCCGCAGGGCGTCGACGCCCGCTGGGCCTGGACCGTGCCCGGCGGACGCGGGCGAGACGTGCGCGTGATCGATGTCGAGGGCGCGTGGCGCTTCACCCACGAGGACCTGCTGGTCAACCAGGGCGGCGTGATCGGCGGCGATCCCTCCTCGGATCAGGGCTGGCGCGACCACGGCACCGCGGTCGCCGGCGAGATCAGCGGCGACGCGAACGCCTTCGGCATCACCGGCCTCGCCCCCGACGCCCTGCTGCGGGCCGTCTCCCTCTTCGGACTCGGTTCGGCCGCCGCGATCCGCACCGCCGCGGACGCGCTCGGTGCGGGCGATGTCATCTTGCTCGAACTGCACCGTCCCGGACCGAGATTCAACTATGCCGGCCGCCCGGACCAGGCCGGGTATATCGCCATCGAATGGTGGCCCGACGATCTCGCGGCCATCCGCTACGCCGTCGGCCGCGGCGTCGTCGTGGTGGAGGCGGGCGGCAACGGCGCCGAAGATCTCGACGCCGCCCTGTACAGCACGCGGCCCGCGGACTTTCCGTCCACGTGGCGCAACCCGTTTCGCGGTGGCGCGGCAGATTCCGGCGCGATCATCGTCGGCGCGGGCGCGCCGCCGGCCGGGTTCCACGGCAGCGACCACGGGCCGGGCCGGTCGCGGCTGGCGTTCTCCAACTTCGGGTCTCGGGTGGACGCGCAGGCTTGGGGGCGGGAGGTCACCAGCACCGGTTACGGCGATCTGCAGGGCGGTTCCGAGGAAGATCTCTGGTACACAGACGTGTTCAGCGGGACGTCCAGTGCCTCACCGATCGTCGCCGGCACCGTCGCCAGTTATCAGGGGATCAGTACCGCGGCGGGTCATCGCAGAACACCCGCGGAGGTGCGTGCGCGTCTGCGGGCGACCGGCTCGCCGCAGACCGATGCGCCCGGCAGGCCGGCGAGCCAGCGGATCGGCAACCTTCCCGATCTGCGAGCCATGGCGGCGCCGCACTAGGTCACGCGGGTTGCCTGCGCTGCGCGGCGAGGGTCGAGTAGCTGGTCACGGGGTATTCGAGTAGCCCGGCACTCATGGCACCGGCCTCAATTCTCGGCACTGTGATGGTGCGAGAAAAGGAGCTCATCATGAGCGCAATCCATATTCGGGCACCCAGGCACCATCACCGGCCCGGTCTGACAGGCGGTGCGGGCTTGCACGACATGGTGGTTTTCGGGACCGGCGTCGACTGCTATCTCTCGTACCGTCCGACGTTCCAGGCGCCCTACAACTTCCAGATACTGCTCGCCGTCGAGTTGGACGAGCGCGGCAGCCGCGCCCTCGGCGCGGATCGACGGATCGGCTACGCCGACATCCACACCTTCGATCCCGAGGACTTCCCGGTCGCCGAGCTGGACCCGGCGCGTCCGCGTCCCCGCCGGTCGTTCCGCGGCACCCTGATTCGCGGCAGGCGCGAACGCGGCGGCGTCGCGATCGCCACCGAGGTCCGCGCCACGGTGCGCCGCGTCATCCACTTCGCCGAGCTGGACCCCGCTCGCGAGCGCGGCCGCGGCCTGCTCACCCACCTGTGCTTCGGCCGGCCCGACCGGCTCTACCTGGCACACCACATCACCCGCCAACCCAGCTTCGATCAGATCGTCTCGGCCCGGCTCATCCCCGGAACCGTCACCGACCTGCTCGGCGAGCCGCTGCCCGACGACGTCGCCGGGCCGGGCTTCCCGCACGCCCAGCCGATCATCCTCGGACAGCGCGAGTTCACCGGGGCGCGGCTGCGGGCGGGCGAACTCGCGGTCGCGGCGTTCCCGGCGACTGCCGGTGGCGCGCAAGGGTTTCTGGCCGAGATAGCGGTCGAGCGGCAGATCTATCTCGAGGTCGCCGACCTCGCCTGACCGCCGGGCGGCGGATGTCAATACGCCACAGGTCGCGATCGCGGCGGCCCGAGATCAGGGCGGTCATCAGCCCGGCGGCCGACGCGCCGCGTCGACACCGGTGGCTACGTTCGACACCATGACCGGTCTGTCCGTTTCGAGTCGTCGAATCGCGGAGGTCGATACGCTGCGCGGCTTCGCGCTGTTCGGCATCCTCGTCACCAACGTCATCTTCGCGACCACACTGTGGTCGTTCGGCGCAGCGGGCGACGATCTGCGATTACGCTTCGACGGGCCGATCGACCGGGTGGTCGAGTCCCTGGTCAGCGCGTTGTTCGAGGGACGGTTCTACCTGCTGTTCGCGTTCCTGTTCGGCTACTCGTTCACGCTGCAGATCGCGGCGGCACAGCGCGCGGGGGTGTCGGCCAACGCGCGGCTGCTGCGCCGGTGTCTGGCGCTGCTGATGATCGGCGTGGCGCACGTGTTCCTGCTGTGGATCGGCGACATTCTCACGCTGTACGCGTTTCTCTGCCTGATCCTGATTCCCTTGAAGAGGTTGAAGCCGCGCACCGCCGCGATCGGCGGGGCGGTGTTGTATGTGCTGTGGTGCGCGTGGGGCTTCCTGCCCGGCGATCACGACCTCCAGGCGCTGGGCGACCTGTTCGACATGCAGCGCATGCACGACGGATACAACGGAACCTTCGCCGACACGTTCGGCAACCAGGTGTGGCTCGCGCCCGCGTTCATCGCGCTGATCTGGTTCACGCAGGGATTCACCGCCTTCGGGATGTTCCTGATCGGCATGGCCGCCGGGAAGCGGGAGTTGTTCACCGATCGGGAAACGTTGCGGCACTGGGCTCCTCGGGTGCTCACCGGCGGATTGGCGGTCGGGCTGCCGGTGTCGGCGGTGACCTTCGGGGATTCGATGGGGTGGATCACGGAGCCCGGCTTCTGGCCAGGAGTGCAGGAACTCGTCAATCCGCTGATGACCTTCGCGTATATCGCGGGCATTGTGTGGCTCGCGCAGATACCGCGCACGGCTCAGATCGTCGGTGTGCTGGCGCCCGCGGGGCGAATGGCGGCGACCAATTACATCGGGCAGTCGATCGTCCTCATGGTGATCTACACCGGATACGGGTTCGCACTGGTCGACAAGATCCCACCGGCTGGGGTCATCGCGATCGCCCTCCTCACCTACGCGGCCCAATTGCGGTTCAGCCAGTGGTGGTTGCGTAATCACCGATACGGTCCGGTGGAGTGGGCGTTGCGTGCGGCAACCTACCTCTCGCTGCCGGAATGGAAACGGACAGAACAGGTTTCGCTAGACAGTACCGGGCGGCAGTAGGCGGGATCTGAGTATGGGGAGGCCTGGGCCGGAGAGGTCGGTGAGGGCGGTGGGGCGGCTGTTGATGGCGAGGATGATCGATGCGAGTGGGCCGGTGATTCGGGGGCCTCTGCCTTTCGACCACGGGATGTCGGCGGCGTGGAGGTCGAGGCCTGTGGCTCGCTGTTTGCTGTGCAGGAATAGTCCTGTGTTGCAACAGGTTTCGGTGACGAGTACGAGGGCCTCCGGTGGCACGGGTAGGTGTTTGTGTAGCGGGCGGGCGATGTCGTAGCCGTGGACGACCGCTTCGACCAGTGCGTAGGGGGCTTCCGATGCCGGGATGCGCATGCGGTCGGCGGTCGCGCGGTATTCGGCGAGCACAGTCGGTTTGCTGCGGCCGCGACGGGTTTTCACCCAGCGCTCGTTGCGCGCGTCGAGCCGGAACCCTGCGGTGAGGAACTCGCCGGCCAGTCGCCACGGTGATGCCACGTGGGATTGGATGCAGTGGGCCGCAACGTCTCCGACGGACCAGCCCGCGCACAATGAGGGGGCTTCCCATTCGGCGTCGCTGAGCGATTCCAGAAGGTCCGCGAGCGCGTGCCGTTGACGCAGAATCAGGGCGAATGTGTCGGCTCGCCGGCGGGTCATGAGTCGATGTCGGATCGGTCCGGGCTGGTCGCCCGCGCATGTCTCATTACTCTGCTCCCTTGCTCGAAGGTCACAGCGCTGCGGGAAATCCTAGCGGCGACTCGGTGGGACAGGTTCCGCAGGTTCCAATGATCCGCACGTTCACCGCGCGGATCATTGCAGCCTGCGGCCGGGTGGACCCACACAGGGTCAGGATGTGGGGGCCGTTGCCAGACAGTGTAATTGGCGCCGGGTGCCTGCATCGGGCGCCCCGACATGGTATGTAGTTGTCGATGACGAGCAGGCCCGACCCGCACTCCGCACCACGACGCGACCTGGTCGAGCGTTCGGCCCCATTCCTGCCCGAAGGCAGCGAGATCCGCCAGGCCTTCATTTGCCAAGCCGCGCCGAACTTCCTCTTCTTCGTCATCACATATCTCACCGGCCTCACCATGTTCTGGATCGAATACCGCTGTGTCGCCGTCACCCAGGGCGCCATCTACATATTGGAGAGCAGCAAGCTGTCCGGCGGTGCCAGCCCCCAGCGCCTGATCGGCACCTTGCCACGCCAGACGCAACTAGGTCCGGTCTCCGGCCGCTGGGGAAAACTGACCCTCCTGGACCGCCCACACTGGGTCCACAAACGATTTCACCCTCAAATCGCCGCCGCCGACCACGAAGCGGGCTTCACCTACTGAGCCATCGCCCCGTCAGCGCGCCCGCGCGGCCAGGAGCAACTCGAGGAGCTGGCCGGCGAATTCGCTGGGGGCATCGGTGAAACCGCTGTGGCCGCCGGGGAATTCGATGAGGGGGATGTTGAGGCGGTCGGCGAGGGTGACAGCGGGACGGTGGGGGAGATGACCGCGCGTCTCCAGTCCTGCGGCAAGGACGAGGCGGTCGATGTGGGCGGCGAGGGCGGGTTCGTCGGGCAGGTAGGAGGTGATGGCGCGAAGTTCGTGCGCCATCATGAGCGCGGCGTTGGCGTGTAGCCGGGGGATCATCTCGGCGGTGCGCGGGGGAAGGTCGGCGGGGTCGGGCATGGGCTTCATGGTGGCGCCGATGCCTTCGAGGAAGCGGGCGCCGGCGGCGGCGACGCCCTCGGTGCGGAACAGCGTGTAAACCTCGTCGACGAAAGCCTTGTGCGCCGCGGCGTCGGGCAGGACGGCGAAACATGGTGGCTCGTGCGCGATTACGAGGCGCAGACGCTCGGGGTGGTGGGCGAGCAGATCGAGGGCGACGACCGCGCCGCCGCTACCGCCGAAGACGTAGGCGTCTTCGCCTGCGGGAGTAAGGGTTTCGAGCAGTCGGTAGGCGTCGTCGCGCTGCACCTCGACCTGCTGGTCGACCGGTTCGGCGGAGTCGAGCACGCTGCGGGAGTAACCGCGGGGGTCGAGGGTGACGACCGTGAAGTGCTCGGCGAGGGTGTCGGCGATCGGATCGAAGACGGCCGCGTCACCGCCGCTGCCCGGCAGGAGCAGTAGCACGGGTCCGTCGCCGCGCACCTCGTAATACAGGGTGGCGCCCGGGACCTTCAGGGTGTCGGATCTCATTGCTGTTCCTTGTCGCGGGTGGGCCACTGCTCGAGGGTGACGTGCAGGGCGTCGATGATGCGCTCCCAGGAGGAGTCGGTGTCGCGGGAATGGGCGAAGCCGCCGCTCGCCTCCAGCGCGGCGTAGCCGTGAAAGGTGCTGCGCAGCAACCGAACCGCGTCGGTGAGGTCGGGCTCGGTCAGTCCGTAGGCGCGCAGCATGCCGTAGGTGAGCTCGACGCCGCGCGCCGCGGCGGGGTCGACCTCGACCACGCCGGGCGCGACGGGCGTCTGGGTCGCGGTGTAGCGGCCGGGGTAGCGCCGCGCGTAGCCGCGCCAGGCATCGGCGAAGGCGGCGAGCGCGTCGCGGCCCGCCCGGCCCGCGACGGCGTCCGCGATCAGGGCGGTCTTCTCGGCCGCGGCGAGCATGCTGACGCGCGCGCGGAGTTCGCGCAGGTTCTTCACGTGCGAGTAGAGGCTGGCGTCTTTGACGCCGAACTTCTTGGCCAGCGCCGACATCGTCACATTGTCGAAGCCGATCTCATCGGCGAGATCGGCCGCGGCGCGGGTGATCCGCTCCGCGGTCAACCCGGCTCTTGCCATCATGTGCGAACCTCCGTCAAACTAGGGCTCCTAAGTTTTAACCTAGGAGCCCTAGTTTCCGCAAACGGACAGCTCAGCCGGCCACACCGAACCACTTCGGCAGCGCGCCGACCAGCCCCTCCTGATCCTCGCCGACCCACGCCACATGCCCGTCCGGCCGCAGCAACACCGCGGGCACGTCCAACTCCTCGCTGACGTCGACGACGTGATCGACCCGATCCGTCCACCCGGCCACGGACAGCCGCCCGGTCTGATCGAGCAGCAGTCCGCGACCGCCACGCATCAACTCGTAGAGGCGTCCCCGCTTCAGCGCCACGTCGCGCAGCCGTCGGCCCAGCAGTTCGTGCCCCTCCCCGAAGTCGTAGCGCACGCCGACCGCGATGATCATCTCGGTGAGATACCGGGTGACCTCCTCGAAGTCCATCAGCTTCGCCACCAGCCTGCGCGCGGCCTGCGGGCCCGGCTCCAGCGACACCAATTCCATTTGCGCACGGGTGTTTTCGAGCACGTCGGCGGCGACGGGGTGCCGCTCGGCCTGATAGCTGTCGAGCAGGTCCGCGGGCGCCCAGCCGTTGATCTCGGCGGCCAGCTTCCACCCGAGGTTGAACGCGTCCTGAATGCCGAGGTTCAGCCCCTGCCCGCCCATCGGCGGGTGGATGTGCGCGGCATCGCCGGCCAGCAGCACCCGGCCGACCCGGTAGCGCTCGGCCTGCCGGGTCGCGTCGCCGAAGCGGGAGAGCCAGCGCGGTGAGTGCGCGCCGAAGTCGGTGCCCGCGGTCGCCAGCAGCTGCTGCTTCAGCTCCTCGAACGTCGGCGGTATCGAGCGATCCTCGGCCACGCCCGCGGCGGGTGCGACGACGCGGTACAGCCCGTTGCCGAGCGGCATCGCCCCGCACCTCAGCTGGGTCTTGCGGACCTCGGTGTTCACCGCCTCGATGGTCTCCGGCGAGGCGGTCAGCTCCATCTCGCCAAGCAGCGTGTCGACGCGCGTGGGTTCGCCGGGGAAGGCGACGCCGAGCAGTTTGCGGACCGTGCTGCGGCCGCCGTCGCAGCCGACGAGGTAGCGCGCACGCACCTGCGTGCCGTCGGACAGCTCTGCGGTCACCCCGTGCTCGTCCTGCGTGAGCCCGACCACCGCGCACCCGCGCCGGACCTCGACGCCGAGTTCGGCGGCGTGCTCGGCGAGCAGGCGCTCGGTGACGGGCTGCGGAATGCTGAGCACGTACGGATGCGCGGTGTCGAGCGACTCGGGCACCGGCTTCATGATCCCCGCGAAGAAACCGCGCACCGGATGCTGCTTGCCCAGCGCGCGGAACCGTTCGAGCAGCCCGCGCTGCTCCATGATCTCGATGCTGCGCGCATGCAGACCGAGCGCCCGGACGACCTCGGTCGGCTCCGCCTCCTTCTCCACCACGAGCGCCCGCACACCGCGCAGCCGCAGCTCGGCCGCCAGCATCATGCCGGTCGGCCCGCCGCCGGCAACGATCACATCAATCATCAAAACCCCTCGTTCAACACTGTCGCGGTTGCGTCCGCCGCGCCGTGCGGCCCGCCGACGCCCACACCCGATTTCGGCGAATGTCTCGCACCTATTCCCATCGGACGTCCGACGTCCCGCGAGACCACATATCGACCCAGCCCATGCCGGTTCTGGCTTGGGCCGATCATTGTGCGGTATACCCGGGGCCTTGCCGCAAGGCCCCGGGTGCGTTATATATTGAAGTGGGACAAGGAGTTAGCGGACTCCTTGTCCTTTGTGTTTTCCGGGTCATCGACGACCGGGTACGGGTGTCGTGCAGGATTTGGACCTCATTGCCGAACACCACGATGTCGTGCTGCGGGTCAGCTGGATCGTTGAAGTTCGGCTCGCCGCCTCACTGCTGGTCAGCGTCCGAACGTCAGAATCTTTTCGCCGCAGCGCTCACAGACCCTGAACCTCGTAACCAACGCCGTAATCGCCTGGGCCGCAGAGCATTACGGTCTCGCCATGGAGCAGCAGCGCCTGGCCACCACCGCGCGTCTCATCAGTGACGTAACCGCGCGACCGCCGCCAGAATCGGGGTGCTCACTGCGGTGGCCGCCGCGCCGAGCGTAGTGTCGGTGGCCAGAATCCACCGCACGGTCTTCATGGCCATAGTGAGGACTTCGCTGCCCCGCAGGCGCATACCGGCTTCGAACTCGCCCACGACCTCGGTGAGGGTGACGCTGCCGCGGGCGGCCTCGCTGACGTGCTCGAGCAGGCTGGCGGCGTCGCGAATGGCCGCGCCCGCTCCCATGCCGGCGGTGGGCGGCGTCGCGTGGACGGCGTCGCCCAGCGCGGTGATACGACCCGCGGGCCACGGCGCGAGATCCGTTGCGCGGCAAGACGCGGCGTTGAATCGGAACCCGGCCACACTGTTCGGATCGGCCCGGGCGATCACTTCGAGCGTGTGCTCGGCCCAGCGCCGCGCGCGGAAACGGCTCAGCAGCGCCGCCCGCAACTCGTCACCCCGCAGGTCACGCATGGAATCGGTCGCGGCGGATTCCGGGAACATGGCGCCCCAGATGTAGGTGGGTCCGGTGGTGACCGACATCCGCAGTTCGGGAGCGTCGAGCGCGGCGTTGCCGACCGGGTCGAGGAAACCGACATACAGGGCTGTCCCGCGCGGGCCGATCGCCGTGCCCGATCGATGCCTCAGCCGCTGCTGCTCGCCCGGGCTGAGGTCTCGCAGAAGTGTGCGGCCGCAGAACCCGATGATGCCCGTCGGTCTGTTGGTCGGACCTCCCGCCAGATGGCGGGCGACCACCGAGTGCGTGCCGTCCGCGCCCACCACCAGATCCGCCGAGACCGGCGCACGATCATCGAACAGCACCTGGGGCGCGCCGTGGTCATCGTGGCCGACCCCGGACACGTTGTGTCCCAAGTGCAGGTCGTCGCCGACCGCCTCCGCCAGCAGCATCCGCAGGGTGATGCGATCGACGTCGACACTGCCGCTGCCGCTCAGATCGGGTCCGTGACCGAGCAGCCGGCCGCGGCGGTCCCAGAACGCGTCACGCTCACGCAGCCGCAGCGCCGAACCCGATGCCAGCAACCGCCGCGTGATGTTCGGATCCACCAGTTCTGTCAGCGCCGACTGCGCCCGCTCGTCCAAGGTGATGTGATAGCCGCCCGTCGCCGCCGCATCGGTGTCCCGGTCGAATACCGCTACCCTGCGCCGACTCGACTATCCGATCGCCACCATCCACGGCCCCGACGGCGGCTACCGGCTCGGCGCCGGAAAGACTTTGCCGCCATTGCAGTTCGACCACGACCAGGCCCTCGCGATCGCGGTGGCCTTGCAAACCGCGCCCAGCACGATGTTCGGCCTCGGCGACGACGCGGCGCGGGCGCTGGCCACGCTGCACCGAGTCATGCCCCCCACGCTGCGGGCGGCAATGGAATCCCTGCGGTTGACCCGGCTACAGAACTACTGGGAGTTCCCCGCACCCCCGATCGACCCGGCCGCCCTCACCACCGTCGGAACCGCCGTTCGACACCGCCACGTGCTCGTCACCGAGATGCTGCGCCCCGACGGCACACGCCCCGAACCCGGCGACCCCGACTTCCTGCCCGCCCACCGCATCGAGCCCCATCACCTGGTCGTCTGGGCCGCCCGGTGGTACCTGGTCGCCTACGACCTCACCGACCGCCGATGGCGAGTTCACCGCGTCGACCGACTGCACCCCCGCCCGACCACCCAGCATTTCTCCGCCCGCGCGCTGCCCGACGACAACCTCGCCCACTTCGTGATGAGCACCCATGACCGCGGCGACACCCCCGCCGCCTGGCCGTGCACCGGAACCGCCCGGCTCAACCTGCCCGCGCACGTCGTGGCCCAGTGGGCGCCGGGAGGTTCCGTCGTGGAATACCTCGACACCGAGCACTGCCGACTCACCCTCGGCGCCTGGTCGTGGGCCGGTATCGCCGGCATCCTCGCCACCTTCGACACCGAACTCAGCGAACTGCACCCGCCCGAGCTCGTCCACGCGTGCCATCGGCTCGTACACCGCTGGGGCGGTATTGCCCATCCCTTGGGTCCTTCTCCTGAATGACCGGAAGTTCTGGGTCAGCCCCGAACTTCTCCGCAGCTTTTGCGACCCGACGGCGTGGGCGCGGTGTTTCGCGGCCCTTGCGTCGACATATCGAGCGCAGCTACATCCGGCAGCAAAACATAGTGTGGCAGCGCTTATTCCGCGTCCCCAGCCAATTCCTCGAACAACCCTTCCAGGGCAGTGTGGTCGTCCTCGGTGCCGAGGTGTGCGGCGGCGAACCAGCGTGTGTAC
>NZ_BAGH01000581.1 GCF_000308715.1 Nocardia tenerifensis NBRC 101015 | reverse complement strand
GCACGGACGGTGCAAGCTGCGGCCGGAGCTCGCGGAGACGGCGCTGCCGTTGCGCATCGAGCTGCCGTCGGTGCCGTGCCGCGGCGGGGTCGAGGTGGCCGAGCGGGTGTTCGCGCCGCTCGGGTGGGCGGTGCACGCCACCGCGCTGCCGTTGGATCCGGCGTTCCCCGAATGGGGCGACTCGCATTACCTGCGGCTCGGCTTGTCGGGGACCGTGCGGCTGGCCGACGCGCTCTCGCATCTGTATGTGCTGCTGCCGGTGCTGGACGGCGCCAAGCACTATTGGCTGGCGGCGGACGAGGTGGACAAGCTGATCCGCGCGGGCGGCGGGTGGCTGGCCGAGCACCCGGAGCGCGCGTGGATCACGCGGCGGTATCTGGCGCGACGGCAGTCGCTGGTGCGCACGGCGCTGGCGCGTCTGGCGGAGCTCGAGGAGGTCGAGCCGGAGCGGCTGGACGCGGTGGAGGAGGTGGACGAAGGCGACGGTCCGAACGAAACCCTTTCTGCCGCAGACGGTGCCGAGGGAGATGGTGAGGCGGGTCCGGTCGAGCGAGCGCACCCGGGCGCGGAACTCGGTAGCGGGCCGGCCGAGGTAACGGCGGCCGGTGGCAGCGAAACCGACCAGAACACACAGTCTTTGGCAGTACTCAGGCGTGCGGCCGTGCGGTCCGCGCTGCACGAACTCGGGGCACGGCGGGTGCTCGATCTCGGCTGCGGCGAGGGCGCGCTGCTGCGAGAGCTGCTGGCGGACAGCGCATTCAGCGAGATCGTCGGCGTCGACGTGTCGATGCGGGCCTTGCACATCGCCGAGCGCAAGCTGCGCCTGGACCGGCTGCCCGAACGTGTGGCGCGGCGACTGACGCTGCGGCAGGGCGCGCTCACCTACACCGACGCCCGGCTGCGCGGCTACGACGCCGCGGTGCTGATGGAGGTCGTCGAGCACGTGGATCCGCCCCGCCTCGGCGCGCTGGAGCACGCGGTGTTCGCGGCGGCGGCGCCGGGCGCGGTGATCGTCACCACGCCCAACGCCGAGTACAACGCGCGTTACGAGAGCTTGGCGGCCGGGACATTTCGGCATGCCGACCACCGATTCGAGTGGATCAGGGCGGAATTCGCGGCGTGGGCCGACGGGGTTGCCGCGCGGCACGGGTATGCCGTGCGCTTCGTGCCGATCGGCGAGCCGGACGCGGAGCTCGGCGCGCCGACCCAGCTGGCGTTGTTCACCAAAATCAATCTCGGGGCCACGGCTTCGGCGCGCGAAGGGGCGGCATGATGGCGGAACTCTCGGTGCCGGAGCTGTCCCTGGTGGTGCTGATCGGCAGTACCGGATCGGGCAAGTCGACGTTCGCGCGCAAGCACTTTCGGCCGACGGCGGTGGTGTCCTCCGACGCCTGCCGCGGGATCGTCAGCGACGACGAGAACGACCAGTCGGCCACCGCCGAGGCGTTCGCCCTGCTGCATCACATCGCGGGCGTGCGGCTGCGGCGCGGACTGCGCACGGTGGTCGACGCGACCAATGTGCAGGCCAAGTCGCGTCAGGAACTCATCGCGGTGGCCCGCGCGCACGACGTGCTGCCGGTGGCGATCGTGCTCGACGTGCCGGACTCGGTCTGCCTGGCCCGCAACGCGACTCGCCCGGACCGGGCCTCGCTCGGCGCGCACGTGGTGGTCCGGCAGCAGCGCGAGCTGCGACGCAGCCTGCGCGGGCTGGAGCGCGAGGGCTTCCGCAAGGTGTATGTGCTGCGCGGGGTGGCCGAGATCGACGCGGCGACCATCGTCGACGAGAAGGCGTGGAACGACAAACGCGAGCTCACCGGTCCGTTCGACGTGATCGGCGACGTGCACGGCTGCCGTGCCGAATTGGAGACGTTGCTGGGCGAACTCGGCTATATCATCGGCCGCGACGACGCGGGGCGCGCGATCGGCGCGCGGCATCCGGAGGGTCGCACCGCGGTGTTCGTCGGGGATCTGGTCGACCGCGGGCCGGACACGCCCGGCGTGCTGCGGCTGGTGATGGGCATGGTCGCGGAGGGAACCGCCCTGTGCGTCACCGGCAATCACGAGAACAAGCTCGTGCGCGCCCTCGACGGCAAGCAGGTGCGGGTGGCGCACGGGCTGGCCGAGTCGCTGGCGCAGCTCGCGGGCGAGGACGAGGTCTTCCGAAAGGCGGCCCACGAGTTCTGTCGCGGGTTGGTGAGCCACTACGTGCTCGACGGGGGCAAGCTCGTCGTCGCGCACGCCGGGCTGAAGGAGGAGTTCCACGGGCGCGCGTCGGGCCGGGTGCGGTCGTTCGCCATGTA
The DNA here is from genome assembly GCF_000308715.1 of Nocardia tenerifensis NBRC 101015. Lineage (GTDB taxonomy): Bacteria > Actinomycetota > Actinomycetes > Mycobacteriales > Mycobacteriaceae > Nocardia > Nocardia tenerifensis. The sequence continues at coordinate 21,268 of NZ_BAGH01000581.1, read as the reverse complement.
CGGCGAGACCACCGGGGAGACAGACGAATACGGCCTGCCGGTGCGCTACCCGTGGGCCAACGACTACCGCGGCCGCGCCACCGTGCTGTATGGGCACACGCCCGTGCTGGATCTGCAGTGGGTGAACAACACGCTGTGCCTGGATACCGGCGTCGTGTTCGGCGGCCGGCTCTCGGCGCTGCGCTATCCGGAGCGTGAGCCGGTTTCGGTTGCGGCGGAGACGGTTTGGTATGAACCGACGCGGCCGCTGGCGGCTGCCGGCGGGACCGACACGGCCGTTCCCGCCGGCGGTGTCGTGCACCGCGACCCGGGCGTGCTCGACCTCGACGACGTGATCGGCCGCCGGGTCGTGGAGACGCGCTATCACGGACGGGTCGGGGTGCAGGAGGAAAACGCTTGCGCCGCATTGGAAGTGATGAGCCGGTTCGCGATCGACCCGCGCTGGCTGGTGTATCTGCCGCCGACGATGTCGCCGTGCGCGACCTCCGAGCTGCCGGGATACCTCGAGCACCCGGCGGAGGCGTTCGCGTACTACCGCGCCGAGGGCATCGGTCGGCTGGTGTGCGAGGAGAAGCACATGGGGTCCCGCGCGGTGGTCCTCGTCGCCCGTTCCGCGCGGGCCGCGCAGGACCGGTTCGGGGTGGACGACGGCGGCACCGGGGTGATCTACACGCGCACCGGGCGACCGTTCTTCGACGATCCGGTGCACACCGAGACGCTGCTCGCCCGCGTGCGCGCGGCCGCCGAGACCGCGGGGCTGTTCGATGAGTTGCACAGCGAATGGCTGCTGCTCGACACCGAACTGATGCCGTGGTCGGCCAAGGCGCTGGGCCTGCTGCGCGACCAGTACGCCGCGGTCGGCGCGGCGGCCCGGTCGGCGCTCGACGCCACCGGTGCGGTGCTGGCCGCGGTCGCGGAGCGTGGGCTGGACGTCGCCGACCTGGCGGATCGCACGGAGGCCCGCAAGAGCGACGCCGCGGCGTTCACCGACGCCTACGGCCGCTACTGCTGGGCGGTAGACGGCATGGCCGGACTTCGGCTCGCGCCGTTCCAGATCCTGGCCGGCGAGGGTGCGAATTACGCGGTGCGCGAGCATGATTGGCACCTCGCGTTGATCGATCGGCTGGTCGCGGCCGACGCCGAGCTGTTCGCGCCGACGCGGCGGATGTTCGTCGATCTCGCCGACGCCGACAGCGTGTCGGCCACCACCGACTGGTGGACCGAGCTCACTGCGGCGGGCGGTGAGGGCATGGTGGTCAAGCCGCGACAGGCACTTGCTCGCGGCGCCAAGGACGAGGGCGCGCCGGGCACCGGCAGGCTCGTCCAGCCGGGCGTGAAATGCCGTGGACCCGAGTACCTTCGGATCATCTACGGTCCGGAGTACCTGCGCGAGAACAATCTCGCCCGGCTGCGCTCGCGCGGCCTGGGACGCAAGCGCTCGATGGCGTTGCGCGAGTACGCCCTCGGACTCGAGGCGCTGGATCGACTGGCCGCGGAGGAGCCGCTGTGGCGGGTCCACGAGGCCGTCTTCGCGGTCCTCGCACTGGAGTCGGAGCCCGTCGACCCGCGGCTGTGATGGTTACCGGCGCGGTGGTTGCCGCACCGGCACCGAGGTTCGCTCGCGGTGGTTCGCGCGTCCGCGGTGGTTCAAGGCCGTGAGCACGGTCCGAGCCGGGCGGCAACTGTCTGAGACCCATTGCATGCGCTAACTGGCACACGTTACCGTTGTGTTAGCAAGCCGCTTGCAATAGTTACCGTGACGGCTTGTTCGGTGTACTGGACAAAGGAGTCTGATTCATGCCGTCAGCGAGTTCGGACAGCGCACCCAGCGTGGGCAACATGCTCATCGATGAGCGCTTCACCGTCGTGGCCGCCAAGTTCTTCGCGATGTTCCGGCGCAGGCGACAGGGCGGTGGCGGGCTCGCGGTCTACCTGCACGGCGCGCCCGTGCTCGACATCTGGGCAGGCTGGGCCGATGGCGATCGACGGTGGCACGCGGACACGCTGGCGCTGTCGTACTCGACCGGCAAGGGCGTCGCGGCGACCGTGGTACACCGGCTGGCCGAGCGCGGCGTGCTCGACTACGACGCACCGGTGGCGACCTACTGGCCGGAGTTCGCGGCGCAGGGCAAGGACGCCATCACCGTGCGCGACGTCCTCAACCACCGCGCGGGACTCCAGCGCACCCGGGGACTGCTCGACGACCCCGCGGACCTCCTCGACCACGACGCCGTGGCCGCCGCCATCGCCGCCTCCGCGCCGGACCCGTTGCGGCTGCGCGCGTCTGGTTACCACGGTCTCACCTTCGGCACCATCGTCGCGGAGATCGCGCAGCGGGCGACCGGCCGCGCGTTCACCGAACTGGTCCGCACCGAGCTGGCGGAACCGTTGGGCGACAACGATTTCTACTTCGGCGTGCCACAGCAACAGCGGCACCGCCTCGCCAAGCTGTCGCCGCGCCTAGGCGTGGCGCGGGTGCCGTTCGACCGGATGATCGCGCCGTTCGCCTCGCTGCGGATGGTGCACGCGGCGCGCGGCGCGGTGTACGACGGCTGGGCCGACATGACGCTCGGCGACCAGCCCTACGACGCCATGATGCCGGGCTGGAACGGAGTTTTCACGGCTCGGGCGCTGGCCGAGATGTACGGCGCGATCGCCAACGACGGCACGGTCGGTCATCGGCGCCTGCTGCGACCCGAGACCACCCGGTTGATCGCGCGGATGCCACCCAACGGCCGGTTCGACTATGTCCTCGGCGCCGCACCGCATTTCGCGCTCGGCTACCACCGCGGCATCGTCGGCACGAAGCTGACGCGACAAGCGCTGGGGCACTTCGGGATCGGCGGGTCCGGCGGCATCGCCATGCCCGGCATCGGACTTTCCGTCGCGTTCGTCACCAATCACCTCGGCAACCACGCGATGTCGTTGGGCGACGCGCGGCTGCCGGTGCTTGCCGCGCTCGCGCAGCGGGCCGCCCTCGGCGTGGAAGACACCGGCGGACTGCCGGACTCGCTAGACGTGGCGGTCGGTTGAGCGTCAGCGTTTGAGCTTGCGCCAGCCACCGGCGCGGTTGTCGGCGATGATCTGCCGGAACATCGCGAGAAGCGGTGCGGCGGGCACCTTTTCGCCCTCGCGCACGGCGACGGTACGCGCGGTCTTGTTGTCGTGCCCGGCGGTGATGATCCCGTCGGGATCGGGCACGATGCCACCGTCGTAGAGGAAGACGTTCACGTGCGTCTTCGCCGCGAGCAAGGCGCAGATATTGCCGTCGAGCACGAAGTAGGGCTGGACGGTGCGCTTGATGGTCTCCACGACCTCCGGGTCGGCGGCGTGCACCAGCTCGCGCACCTCCCGGCAGATGGACTGCTGCCAGTCGGGCAGGGCGTCGATGTAACTGTCGACGCGCGGGTCGGCCTCGTAGGACATGGCCCGATCCAAACACAAAGCGCACGGCCAGTCTTCTTGTCGGACTGAGTACGATCGACCGTATGGAAAGTGGCTCCGACTCCGCTCTCGCCCGCCGCGAGCCCGCCGAGATCACCGACAAGCGCCTGCTGCGCGGGGCCAAGACGCGCCAGACGGTGTTGCGGCGCGCGGTCGACGTGGCCTCAGTGGACGGGCTCGAGGGATTGAGCTTCGGCAGGCTCGCCACCGACACCGGGCTGAGCAAGGCCGGCATCCAGACGCTGTTCAAGACCAAGGAAGCCTTGCAGCTGGCCGCCATCGAGCACGCGCGCGACCTGTTCGTGGAGACGGTGGTCGAGCCGGCCGCAGCCGCGGCGAACGGCGCCGCCCGGCTGCGGGCGCTGATCGAGGGCTGGCTGGCCTACGCCCAGAGCCCGCTTTTCAGCGGCGGCTGCTTCTGGGTCGCCAACATCGCCGAGCAGGACAGCAGGCCGGGCCCGGTGCGCGACGCGCTGTTCGGCAACCGGCGGGCGTGGGTGCGCAGCCTCGAGCGCGAACTACGGCACGCGGTGGACGCGGGCGAGATCGCCGAGGTCGACGCGGAACTCGCCGCCTTCCAGATCGACGCCGTGCTCTGCGCGACCAACACGGCGCTGCGCCTCGAGGACGCCGACGCCGTGCGTCGCGCGTGGCGCATCGTCGACGGTTTTCTCACTTCGCCCTGACCGGCAGCAAGAACACCAGGACCGTGGCGACGGTCGCGAGCAGGAAGGTCGCCACCGAGGACATCGCGAAGGCGTGGCCCGCGGCCGCGGCGGCACCGTCGGTCTCCGGCCGGAACGCGGCGAAGAACACCGCGCCGATCACCGCGACGCCGAGCGCGCCACCGACCTGCTGCGCCGTCGACAGGGCTCCCGAGGCCGTGCCGACGGAGGCCGGGTCGACCCCGGACAGCACCGTGTTCAGCATCGGCGTGATGAGCAGGCCGCCTCCGACGCTCTGCCACATCAGAATCGGAATCACCAGTGCCGCAGAGATTTCCGGCCCGCAGCTCAGTACGACGGCCATCGCCAGGTAGCCGCTCGCCACCACGATCGCGCCGACTTCCAGTACGCGCCGACCGTACTTCGGCACGAGCCGGCCCGCGACCATGCTGAAGACGAAGAACGTCGTCGCGGCGGGCGCGTAGACGAGGCCGGAGCCGAGCGCCGAGAGGCCGAGCCCGTCCTGCATCGAAATCGACAGTGCCAGATAGTAAGACGTCAGGAACGCGTACACGCACAGGACGAGAACGATGCCCACCGCGAACGAGCGTTGGCCGAACAGTGCGAGTCGCACCAACGGCTCGCCGCCGGCGCGATCGACCGCTCGCTCGGCCGCGACGAAAACAGCGAACGCGACCGCGCTCGCGGCGAAGCAGGCGAAGGTCCACCATGGCCAGCCGGCTTCGCGCCCTTGAATGAGCGGGAAGGTGAGCAGGAGCAGCGCCGCGCTCAACGCGAGAACGCCGGGCACGTCCAGCTTGCGCGCCGCGGCCACGCGCGACTCCGGCACGTACTTCACGGCGAGCAGAATCGTCAGCACCCCGATCGGCACGTTCACCCAGAACACCCCGCGCCACTGTGACCCGAAAAGGTCGGCTCCGATCAGCAATCCGCCGATGAGTTGCCCGCCGATGGTCGCCAGGCCGATCACCACGCCGAGCACACCGAAGACGCGGTGGCGAGCGTGCTCGGGCACCAGCACCGCGATCATCGCGAAGACCTGCGGGACCATCAGCGCGGCGCCGAGCCCCTGCACGACCCGCGCCGCGATCAGCGGGCCCGGGCTCTGCGCGGCGGCGCACACGATCGAGGACAGCGTGAACACGACCGCGCCGAGCAGGAAGATCCGTTTGCGGCCGTACATGTCCGCGAAGCGACCGCCGGTGATCATCAGCACCGCGTAGCTGAGCTGGTAACCGGCCAGGATCCACTGGAGTTGCCCCTCGGACGCGCCGAGATCCGCGCGGATCGCCGGGCCCGCCACCACCACGATGTACGAGTCGAGGATCGCCATGAACATGCCGATCATCACCACCGACACAGGTGTCCACGGCACGGTCGCCCGCGCGCCGACCGGTTGTCTCACATCCGTCATGAATGGAGACAATACGGTCGACCGTATGTCTATCGCAACCGCGTTCAGTCCGCCGGTTTGTGCGCCACCGCGAAGATCCGGCGGAAGGGGAACCAGGTCGTGCCGTCGGGCCGCGCCGGATACGCCACCCGCAGGCGCGGCGCCAATTCGGTGCGGAACTCGCGCCAGTCCTCGTCGTCCAGCGCGGCGCGGATCGGTCGCAGCGCGGTGCCGCTCACCCACTCCAGCACCGGATCCGGGCCCGTGAGGCGCTGGAGATAGGTGGTCTCCCAGACGTCGACGACGGTGTCGTCGGTCGCGAGCACCGTCGCGTACTCGGCGGGGGTCGATACCGCGTCCGCGCTGCGCAGCGCGATCTCGGCCAGTGCGCCGTGCCAGCGCGCCTCGGTGGCCAGCGCACGGATCTCGCGATGCGACGGCGCGTCGAAGTTGCCGGGGACCTGCATGGCGAACCAGGCGCCGGGCGGCAGCGCGGGCAGCCACTCCGTGAGCAACGCCAGGTGCTCCGGAACCCATTGCAGCACAGCGTTACTGACGACCACGTCGGTCTCGGCGTCCGGCTCCCAGTCGTTGACGTCGAGCACGCGGGCGTCGATCCCCCGCCCCTTGGCCTCCTCGACCATCTCCGGGGACGAATCGAACGCCTCCAGCCGCGCGTCGGGCCATCGTTCGGCGAGCACGCCGGTGAGATTGCCCGGGCCGCAACCCAAATCGACTACGCGGCGCGGTTTTTCGGCGTCGATCCGGCCGATCAGCTCGAAGAACGGGCGCGCCCGATGGTCGGCGAAGTCGAGATACTTCTTCGGATCCCACATACGAAACCCTTCTCGTAAACAGTACGAGCGTACTTAGTACGACTGTACTGTATAGGAGTTCGACTCGCGCGACTACCCGCGGACAGCGGATCCACCGTCAGAGAACCGACCAGTTTGCGTTTCGAAGTGCGGGGTAGTCGGGCAAAACCAGCACATGCGGCACGCGATCCGGCGATCCTGCCGCCGCGGAGGAAACGGAGGGGTCACCCGACTCGGACAGCGCTGACCAGCCCTTGCGGCGACCGCTCGCTGTCCATCAATGTTGTTGCACGCAAGCCAGATACAGTGACCTGTATCGGAAAGGTGCGTGAACCATGACGGAAGCCAAATTTGCCATCGGCGATCGAGTCCGCCACGTATCCATGGGTCACCACGGCGTCATCGTCGCGGTCGACACGGAGTACTCATCCGCCCACGACAAGAACGACCTCAGCCTCAACCCCTCCGTCCGCGCCAGCCCCTGGTACCAGGTGACGCTGGAGGACGAGCACGGCAAGCCGGTCGACACCTACCTATCCGAAGCACAGCTGGACGCGGAGTAGGTCCGCCAATTGCTTTGCGGGCCAATGCCCTTGGTTTGCTGGAAAACCAGTGGCCCGACCGCCTCGATCCCGGCTAATTTAACCGGGTGGCGGAGATCCAAGGCCGGTGCGCCGACGGATTCGGCGCGGTAGCGGACGCGTTGGCGGCCTCGCTCGAATTCGAGGACGTCGGCGCCTCGGCGGCGGTGTACGTCGACGGGGACGCCGTGGTCGACCTCTGGGGCGGGTACGCCGACGCTGAACGCACCGTCGCGTGGGAGCGCGACACCATCGTCAATGTCTGGTCGACGACCAAGACGATGGTCGCACTGTGTGCGCTGGTCCTGGCCGACCGAGGTGAACTGGACCTGGACGCGCCGGTCGCCGACTATTGGCCCGAGTTCGCGGCGGCGGGCAAACACGATGTGCTGGTCCGGCACCTGCTCGGTCATACGGCGGGGCTGCCGGCCTGGGAGACCCCGATCACCGCCGCCGACCTGTACGCGTGGTCGACGGCGACGGCTCGGCTCGCCGCACAGCCGCCACAATGGGAGCCGGGCAGCGCGGGCGGGTATCACGCGATGACCTTCGGCCACCTGGTCGGCGAGGTCGTGGCACGCGTGACCGGGCGCAGTATCGGCACCTTCTTCGCCGAGGAGATCGCCGGACCGCTCGGCGCGGACTTCCATATCGGCCTCGCCGCCGAGCACGACCCGCGCGTCGCGACGCTGATCGCCGCACCCGAGGGCGACAAGCCGGCCGGGTTCCCCGTCGGGGTCGCCGACGCCAACACCACCGCGTGGCGGCGCGCCGAGATACCCGCCGTCAACGGCCACGGCAACGCCCGTTCCGTCGGGGCCGTGCAGTCCGTGCTGGCTTGCGGCGGCACCGTCGGCGGAGTTCGACTGCTGTCGCAGGCGGGCTGCGAGCGCGTCTTCGACGAGCAGTTCCGCGGGGTCGACCGAGTGCTGAACAGCCCGATCCGCTGGGGCATGGGGTACCGGCTGGAGAACCGCACCTGCTCGTGGGGCGGGTGGGGCGGCTCGCTGGTGCTCGTCGACTTCGACCGGCGGATGACCGTGGCGTACGTGATGAACCAGGTGCTGTGGGAGGAGGGCTACCGCAGGGCCCTCAGCATCCTGCTGGCCGCCTACGCGTCGATCGACTGAATCACCAACTCCCAGCGTCTGTTCGAGCCCGCAGCCGCTCGCCGAACGCGCGCGCCGCCGCGAGGTCGGCGCCGTTGGGACGGTGCTTGCGGATACCGCCGACAAGCTTGAAGGGTGCGTAGGTGTCGAACGCCCGGCAGGAGAAGGCGCCCGCCACCTCGAAACCCTTCTGCTCCAACAGATTCACCATGGGGCGGGTGAACGGCTGCCAACGCGCCTCGGGAAAACCACTGGTGGCGAACACGAAAGCCCGCCGCCGCGGTTCCTGCGGCAGCGACTCGACGAACTCGCGCAGCCGCGCGTGGAACGAGCCGAGGAAGATGCCCGAGCCGAAGCCCACCAGGTCGTAGCCCGCCAGCTCGGCCGGTTCCAGCTGGTCGGGGGTGACAACGCGAGCCTCCAGGACGTGGCCGATGAGGTCGGCGATTCTCTTGGTGTTTCCATGCGACACCGAGGTGCACACGAGGATGGCCTTCATGACGAGGCTCCTTGACGTTGTGGTGATCCGGTCGTCCTCTTCGACACCGCCCGCTTCGCGACCGTGACATCCGGTCGGTTATGGCGTCGGTCACGACATCGAAAGCGCCTTGTGCGGCAACGGCTTCCATCAAGCATCGCGCGGTCGCGCGAGGGGGCGCAATACGTCGGCGGTGCGCAGTTTCTCGGGATTGCGCACCGCGTACAGGCCGGTGATGCGGTCGTCGTTCATCTCGATCATCAGGATCGTGTCGAGTCGCCGCTCTGCGCCGGACCGCAGCAGCACGGCGGGCAGCGCGTTGAAGGTGCCGAACTCGATGGCCATGCCCGCCATGCTGTGCTGGGCGAGCTGGATGAGGAACTTGGCCACCGGCGCGGCGCCGACCAATGGGCGACCCGCGACGATCGCGTTACCGCCGCCGTCGGAGATCTGGACCACGTCGGGGGCGAGCACATCCATGAGGGTCTGCACCTCCCCCGTGCGCGCGGCCAGCAGGAAGCGGTTTATCACCGCCTGATTGGTGCCCGCGTCGGGGTGGTAGCGCTTGCGGCGGGACTGCACGTGTTCCCTTGCGCGGCGGGCGATCTGACGTACGGCGGTGTCCGTCTTGCCGATCATGTCGGCGATCTCCACCAGGCTGTGGCCGAACACCTCCGCGAGCACGAACACGGCCCGCTCGGTCGGGCTCAGCGTCTCCAGCACGAGCAGCATGGCCATCGACACCGACTCGGCCAGCAGCACGTCGTGGCTGGCGTCGTGTTCGGTGCGGATCGGCTCGGGCAGCCAGTTGCCGACGTAGTCCTCGCGTCGGCGGCGCGCGGACCGTAAGTGGTTGAGCGACTGGCGGGTAACGATTCGCACGAGATAGGCCCGTGGATGATCCACCTCGTGCTGGTCGATGTCGCGCCAGCGAAGATAGCTGTCCTGCAAGACATCTTCGGCGTCGGCGGCGCTGCCGAGGATCTCGTAGGCGATCGTGAACAGCAACGGACGGAATTGATCGAACGCGTCCGGGGCATTTGGTGGCTCGCTCATCGGAGCGCGACCATAGCCCGACGATCCGTGCGTGATCAACACGTAGCAACGTATCGCCGGTGCGCCGGCGGTCGTCGCGCGGCGCGGTGCAGCGGTCCCCTCCTTCGCCGCTGCACCGCGTCCGAGTCGCTCGCCGCGTTCTCGTGCAACGCGATTCGTTTCACGAGCCCTCGGCGGGGATCGATCCCTGTCATGCGCACGTCCGACTGCCCACGGCCGCAAATCGATTCGCGGTCATCACGCCCGCGCAGCTCGCGCCGACCACGTGCGCCCTCACGAGCACCTCCTGTCCGGTTGATTCGACGTCTCGAAGACACCACGGGCGGGATGACCGTGACAGGGAGGGGCCGTGGTGACGGTCACACAAGCAACCGCACCCTTCCGCAGCAGCAGCCCACACCGGGTACGTGCCACCATGGGAGCGCCACTCCCCCGTGGGCGCCTGAAGAGAGGAACACATGAGCAGCGCGAGGTCGAAGTCATGAGCTGGCGAACGCAAGCGATATGCGTCCCCTGCTGGAATCGCGACCACCCCGACGAGCAGACGACGGAGCCCGCGCAGGAGTGCGTGCTCGAACGCTGCTGCCTGTGCGGCAGTGAAACACAGGCCGGAATCTACGTGCGCCTGGACACGGCGACCGTGCCGTTCCCACAAGGCAGATAAGGCCAGAGAGCTGAGCCCCGAGCCTCCATACCGGCAGGGGCTCGAATCTTTGTCGGGGTGACAGGATTTGAACCTGCCACTCCTCACGATCTTAATGACGGTCTGACCAGCATGAAAGTGCCTGCTAGCTGGTAGAATTGAAACCGGCTACCGTGCCGAGTCGGGACAGTAGCGGACACGAATTGGCACGCGTTAGGCAGAAGTTAGGCAGGGGAATGGCACGCACGAAGCAGGGGAAACGGTCCTTCGGCGCTCCGCGTCAGACATCGTCGGGGCGGTGGCAGGCTCGCTACACCGGCCCGGACGGCAAGCAGCACACCGGACCGCGTACGTGGGAAGCCAAGGATGATTGCCTCGGGTGGTTGTCGGAGGAGCGCAAGCTGATCGAACTCGGCGTGTGGACGCCCCCTGCCGAGCGACGAAAGGCTGAGGAGGCGGCACGGACGGCGCATGTGCTGACCGTGCGGCGTTACTGCGATACCTGGCATGAGAACACGGCGAACACGCACAAGCCGCGTACCCGCACGTTGTATCGGGGCTACCTCAACAACGTGATCTTGCCGGAACTCGGGGACCTGCCGTTGGATGAATTGACGTCGGCGCGGGTGAAGGCTTGGTTCGCCAAGCTGGCTCCGTTCCCGACGCGCAATGCCAACGCTTACAGCCTGCTGCGCACGATCATGAACCACGCGGTGGACGAGGAGCTGATTCCGGCGAACCCGTGCCGCATCAAGAGCGCGGGCACCAAGAAGCGGAAAGTGGAGCCAATCGCGTTGTCGCCGAGCGAGATTCGGCACATCGCGTCGTTGATGCCGGAGCGGTGGCGGCTGCTGGTGCTCGTCGCCGGTTTCGGTGGGTTGCGCTGGGGAGAGGTCACCGCGTTGCGGCGCTCGGATTTGAAGCTCACCCCCGACGATTGCGCGGTCACGGTGGCGCGGGCGGTGGCCCGGATCAAGAAGGAGGTCGTCATCGACACGCCCAAGACCGAGGCCGCCTTGCGGACGGTGTCGTTGCCACCGGAGTTGTATCAGCAGATCAAGGCTCACATCGGTACCTATGCCGGTGCCGGGCGTGACGGGCTGGTGTTTCCCAACGACTCTGGTGAGGTGGTGCATGCCAACACCGTGCGCAAGCAGTTGAAGAAGGTTGCCGAGAAGGTCGAAATGCCGAAACTGCGGTTCCATGACTTCCGGCACTCGGCGGCGACGCTGTTCGCCGAGCAGGGCGCGACGCTGTCGGAACACATGGCGTTCATGGGGCACACCAGCGTCGTCATGAGCAAGCGCTACATCCATGCGAACCCGGCGCGTAATCGCGAGATGGCGCAACGGATGTGGGCCGCCTGACCCATCCCGCGACTTCGCGCCCCGCGTCAGCGTGCACCAGACACGTTGCGGCGGGGCGCTTTCGCAATCACAGGTTATGCGCATCAGCGCTCGGATGTGATGTGAGTCGCATGTAGAGCTATTGAACAGTTGCGGTTTGGCCGGTACTGTCTGCGAACAGAGCCCGTCAAGGTGCTCGATTTTGGTACGGCGTGAGAGCCCCATTCGCGCGAGACTCCCCCGTTCCGGCAATCTTGTTTGAGGTCAACTGCATATGAATACTGCGAACGCACGTGTGTACCCGCGTTATGTCTCCTTGGCGAAAGGTGCCGAGTTCATCGACAGTTCGGTGCGCACGATCCGTCGCCGGATCTCCGATGGCACGATCACCGGTTACCGCGTTCCCGGTTGCCGGAGCATTCGCGTGGACCTGAACGAGTTGGAAATCCTGATGAAGCCGATGCGCTGACACGGCAATCTCGGTTGCCCTCATTGGGCAACCGAAAGCCGATGTTTAGACAGGTTCTATCAGTAGAGGGTTTCAATTGAATAATAAAAATGTGAAGTACGCGAAAGTGCCTCATTCGCTTATCGATGCGGCTATGCGCGGGGAGATTAACGGCAAGACTATCATGGTGTATTCCGGGTTGGCGAAGTTCGCCGATGGAAAAACTCGGGAGGCGTGGCCGTCGCGGAAGACGCTGGCCTCAGTCATGAGTTGTGCTCAGCCGGAGGCGGCGGACAGGTACCTCCGGGAGTTGGAGCACGCTGGGTTCATTACACGAACGCAGCGGTTCGGCGACGGACGCGGCTCCGAGTCTCCGGTGCGGGACGAGGTCTATGCAATTCAGTTGCCGAATTGCTACAAACTTGTCTGGCCCCCGCCTGACAGCCCAGGTGGGGGTGGTGCGTCTGCGCAAGCGGGGGTGGTCTGTGTGGCCACGGACGAACAAGAACCATTACAACAAGAACCAGTACCTAGTCACTCTCGGTCAGCAGAGCTGACCATGATGACGATTCATGTCGAGCCCGAACTGCTTCAGGACACGTGGAAACCGAATCACACCCATACCGTCGTGTGCCAACGCTTCGGCCTGGACATTGACCAATTGGCCAACGATTTCCGGCACCGGATGTTTCTCGAAAAGCGCAGCGACTGGGACGCCACTTTCGGGAGGTTCATCAACGACTTCGCCGACCAGCGTGATGAGACAACCTTTTCCACCTACGGTCCGCCACCATTCTGACCGGACAACCACCACTCAGCGAGGAACCCTATTGAGCAATCCCGACCTTCCGCCGCGTATCCCTGGTGACCGGCGCGGCTGGCTCACCTTCACCGCCGGGTTGGATATCGCGTTGCAGAACGCCGAGGACTCCACGCAGGCAGCCGATTTCGACGCGGGCACACAGAAGCGGTCACGGCCCGCGACAGACACTGAGAAGACATTGCTGCGGGCACTGGGGTTGCGGCTGCCCGAAGACCGGCCCGGCGCAACCGAAGCCGATCGACTGCACACCACAGTCGAATTCCTCAGCTCCACGTTGCGGCGGCGCACTTGGCCCGCCCTGGCCGACCAGACACCGACTCCGTAACTCGCACAACCGAATAGAGGACAAGTGAATACCGACATCACAAACCCAACCACGCCCGTCATTTCCTGCCCCCTGGACGCCACGCTGAGCGACGAAAACGTTGCAGCCGATCACAAGGCCACCCTTGAAGACGCGGACGGGCGCGCCGACCATGTCGACGACGCCGTCGACAGTCCCAACGCCGAGGCGGCGAAATGGCGGCGCAAACTTCGCGACACAGAAACCGAACTCATCGCCGCACGAGAGCGGATCATCCGCTACCAGCACGCCGAGATCGAGCGCATCGCCGCCGCGCAACTTGCCGTCCCTGCCGACTTGTTCGACATCGGCAAGGTGACACTGCCCGCGCTGCTCGATGACAACGACGACCCGGACCCGGTCAAGGTGCATATCGCTGTCGAGGAATTGCTGAGCACCCGCCCCGGCCTGCACAAGAACGCGCGGGTTCAGTCGGTGGCCCGGCACGCGAATTACGGGCAGGGACAGTCCGGTGCCGTCCGTGGCAGCGGCAGCAATTGGAGCGGCCTCATCAGCGGGTAGCGCTGGAACATCTGGAACAACGACTGACGTTCCAGGACAATTAACGGTGAGAACGCGATTCGACGGGTGCGAGCCGCGTTCTCACCGTAGGCCCCAGGTTGGGCAGCATCTGAAGCTCAGAGAGCGGATGAATCCAGATCCGTTTGCTCTCCTGGAGTTTCCTCAATGGCACTTACAACTGCCTCCGGTGCTGCCGTTCTCAATCCCGCACAAATCGAGGCGAGCCTCGTCAAGCCGCTTGAAACCATGGCGGCAATCGCATTGTGCTCCACTATCGTTCGCACCGCTGGCATGTCCGCGCTGCGTATCCCGACCACCGCCGCGACACCAACCGCGTCATTCGTTGCCGAAGGCGCGGAGATCCCGGTCACCGATGCCGATTTGGATGAGCTGATTCTCAATCCGCGCAAACTGGCTGGCCTTTCGGTCATCACCAACGAACTCGCGCAAAGCTCGACCCCGCAAGCCGCCGACATTGTCGGGCGTGGTCTGGCCAAGGACATCGCGAAAAAGTTGGATATGGGCGCGTTCGGAACCCTGCCCGCACCGGCCCCGCCCGGTTTGGCCACGTTGTCGGGCGTCAAGGCGGTAACCGCGCATGTGCAGGGCGGCAAGCTCACCGATTTCGATTGGGCGGCCGAAGCGGAAAGTCTGTCCGCGCTCGCGGGCGGCAACATCACGCACTGGATCGCCGCCCCCGACGCCGCATTGCTGGTCGCTACAACGCCACTGGGCGGTGTGGGCGGGCAAATGCCAGCATTGCAGCCAGACCCGGCGCTGCCGACACGCAGGCAAGTCCTCGGTCGACCGCTGCTCGTTTCTGCGGCCGTCGAATCGCGAACCATCTGGGGTGTCGACCAGAGCCGCAGTTTCCTGGCCATCGCCGAGGACGTGACACTCGAGGCCGACCGCAGCGTCTTCTTCACATCGGACCGGATCGCTATCCGCGCCAAACTGCGCGTCTCCTACGGGTGGCCCGAACCGGCGACCGTCATCAAAATCTCCATCCCGGCGTAATCCCGTGGATGCGAACGGAACTCTCATGGCGCACCACGGAGAAACTGTCCGGTGCCGAGTCCTCCCGCCCCATCTGATATTCGACCATGTGCGCGGCGAGCACGTGACGGCTGGCCAATACGTTGACGCCGATCCCGCCGACGTCGCGCGGTGGACTCGGCACGGATGGATCGAACTCGCCGCCGACGATATCGACCCCGAACCAGCTCCGGAACGCAGCAGACCCGCGCCGAAATCCATGTCCCGCAAGAAGGTCACGCGAGCGGGAACACTCCGAGGCGGCCCGCTGGGCGACGGCAGCTAATCGCCGGGTAGGCAAGCCCCGCGGCTTGGCCCCTCGCCGGCTCACGTCATCCCAGGCAGACCGGGCCACCCACCCCTCCCCCGGTACCCTGCCGCCGCCCCGCACCGCTCTGTGGCTCGCAGGCCATACGCGCTCTCAGGGTCGTTGTAGGTGACAGACGTAGCCTCACGCAGCCTCGCCGCCTTGTTCAACGATCGCGGGTCTGGCCTCGGTCGCGCCCCTGGGCATCCCTGCCGTGCCCTTGGACCGAAGGCGCATGTCCGGGTGGTGTCTCTACCGCTCGTTCAGGGCCGTGCGCCTGACCCAGAGCAACGAGTTTGGCGACGTGCGGCGGGAGTCGCGACAGCTGAGCCTCGCGTACTTCTCGCTGAATCCGTAGTTCGTTCTGTCGTTTCTGCTCGGCTACCTCACGTTCCGGAGTGTCCTTCTCGGGAGTTTTCTCGGGCGATAGAGGGTTATAGCCGAGTTGTTTCTGAACCTCCCGAATGGCCGATTCTGCCGCTTCACGGGCCACACGGTCGCGCTCGGTTTCCGGGGCTGGAGGTGTCTTCTCGGGCGACTTTGAGGGCGGCTCTACTGGCTCCCGTTGCATTAATTGCTCATACGTGGGGAATTCTCGTGCCGCCTGCATAGACGCGGCCCGTTCTGCGGCTTGTATCCGCTCGCGGTCTTGCTTCTCCTTCGTGCTACGCTCACGTTGCCGCTGTTTCTCTTCCCTATCCCGTGCTCGAGCTTCTTTCTCTTTGGCTCGCCTCTGTTTATCGAGGTGCTTCCCGACGGTGAGCGCTAGACGCAATTGTTCACGAGAAATCTCGTGGACTACGAACTGTCCACGGTACTTTTCTTGAAGCACCTTGATCCTGTCTTGGACCTCTTTGTCGTGCCGAGCACCCTGCACAATAGTCCAGTCGACCATTGCGCCAGGTACCTCACGTAAATATCGCTCATCCTTCTCGAGCTGCTTGAGTGTCTTATTCTTCTCCGAACCGCCCGCTTTGTACTCCGACGATTTAGAGAGACTGACGTTGGCTACATCGCTGACACGAGTGCCGAGCGAGGTTTCTAATCGAACTTCTTTCTCGTACCCCCGCTCGGGCGTCTGACCTCGCAGGAGCGCCATACCGTCGCGGAATCGGTTGCCCTTATCGCGCGAGCGCTTCCATTGCTCTCTCGCCTTGAGATAGCCTTTACGATCTCGCGCATTGAGTCCTTTAAACCATTTCCCGTCGACATACCGGGTGTACTCTGCTTCTAGCCTGTCGTTCCATTCGTACCCCATTGGCCCCCCTGAGCCTTTATTGACTCGGGTGTATCAGTCCTTCAGTCCGGCGATAGTCGGCCGACCTGTTTCGACCCACGTTTGGTAATCTTCTTCGCTATACCGGAAAGCTTGCGACCAGGTATTGCCAGTCTGGCGATCAATCGCGGTCGTGAGCGTCTGGATAACACCCAAATAGAACTCCGCGAATGGCCTGGCAACCACTGGCCCAAATCTCCGGCTTCGCTTCGCGTCATCGAATGTTGGCACGTTGCGCCAAACGCCTTCAAAATTACGCCGGAACACCTCTCCAACAAATCTATGAAACTGATCGGCGACCCCTCGATTTTCGGGCAGCATCGTCGAATCCACCGTCGGAAAAATCGAGAGCGCGGCACGCTCCGCCCGCTCGAGTCCTTCGCTCGACCAAGGATTGCCCGGCATATCCGGAACGGTTTCGTTGAGGAACACGTCAAGCTGCATGTTCATATTCTCCGGTGCCAACCATTCCAGCCATTTCGGGTCTTGCTGGTCCCGCTCAAACTGTTCGAGTTCCGTTTTAGTGAACGACCGGAATTCGCCCATACTCTTACCCCTTCTCGTTGTAGTCAGAACCGTTCAGTGTCTCGTGAGTACCGACGAACATACAAGTACGTCGCCTCCATCACTCCGGGTCTTGGCTTGGATCGCTCCATCGCGTCGGATTCAGTGCCCACCGTGCGTAGGTCTGTTCAGGTGACACGGTGACCACGTCGACAACCTTTGTGAGTTCGCCCGGAACGGAGTCGCCGTCGAAGTGGGTCGTACTGGGCACTATCACGGCGTCGGCTTTCGCGCGTCTAGCCGCCTGAATGAGTTCGAGTATCGGTTGTGCGGTGTTCGCGCTGAAGACGACGGTCTTGGTGAGGTTGTAGCCGAGTCGCTTTGCCAGACTGCGGATTTCGGTTTCGTTCCACTGCTGCGCTACTCCGGCTTTGTCTCGACGGAGGTATCCGATTGCTACGGGCTTGAGCGTCATCATCACCTCTCGTGCAGTCGTTCGGTGGGCTGCGGCACCTTCGCGTCGGTGCCGGATTCGATGTCGAGGGAGGCCAGCTGTCTGTGCGCGACCGGTGCCAGTCGCCAGGAACGGGCGAACTGGACGTAGCCCTCCTGTTGAAGCAAGGTCATGGTTCGCGCCACTACCCGGCTTGATTTCCCTAGATCGGCGGCCAGGTCGTCTACGTCGTGGGCGCGGCCGTCGTCCATCGCGCGCATGATCGCCAGCTGTGTCTTGGTGAGTTCGTTCCGATCTCTCATGACGAGACCACCGCATTGGAAGCGTCGGCGGTGTCGGCAACCGAGATCCGGTCATCAACCACCCGAGCACCAGCAAGCGAGCAATCCCCCGCCATGCCGAGATGGGCATCGAGAACACCCTCGACTACCGGCACCGTCACCCCGCACTGCCGCGACGGGCATACCACCGCCATCAGCGTGACCGTTGCCGCCCGGAATACGGCTCCGGTGCACTGGGACAGCAGCACCGTTGATTGCTCGTTGCTGTCAGCCACGATGCACCGCCAACGACGGAGTATCCCGTTTGATGCCGGTGCACCATCGAATCGCTTCGACCACCGCGTTGCCCGAGGGACGAAAACTGTTGTGCGGTGGTTCTATCCATCGTCGGCTAGCGGCTCCGGGTGCCGTCGTCGGCGACGGCAACGCGATGGCTCCCTCACGGACGATCAGCACGTTGAGCCCGAACATGTCACTGAACAACCGGGTGTCATCTTCGGGGATGTCCGGCCTGACGAGGAAGCTCCAGCGGTTCGAGCCGACGTGGGCCACGATCGGCCCGACCGCAACGCCGTAGCGGTGCATATACGTGCGTAGCACGCTGCCCAGCGATCCGGGCATGGTCAGTGCGCCGGTACTCCCGGCCAGGAAGATGATTCGTTCGGAGCCGGGCGGATCGATGTTGGTCGCCAGCCCGCACACCAGGCGGTAGTAGACGCATCGAGAGACGGGTGTATCTCCGAACGAAATGTTCTTCATCGGCCTAGGCCCCCTGCTCGCGTGGAGTGGATTAGGTAGCCCGGCCCTTCTGAACCCTCCCGTTCCGAAGGTGCGGCGACTCCTCCGAGTGGGGGAGCCGCCTACCGGGTACAAATCGAGTCTGGTTGTCCTGAGCCGCTACGAGCAGGTTGCTTGGGGTGTTGAATGGTGGTGAATTCGCCACTACCACTAGACCAATGGGTGATCAGGATGAAGAGTCCGAATGTGCACCTTGAAGAGTGGCTGACTCGGTCCGGTTGGAGCCGGGGAGAGTTGGCGCGGCAAGTTCGAGCCCTCGCCTTCGAGTGGGGTGAGCATCATGTCCGGCCCGACGCCTCCAGCGTTCGGCGCTGGGTAGACGAAGGGGAACGTCCTCGGCCGCCGGTTCCGGCGATCCTGGCTGATCTGTTCTCCGCCCGGTTCGGCTACCGCGTGACGACTTATGACCTGGGTCTCGGCGACGCGGTTGACCGATCCCTGACCTACAGCCCATCGTTGACCGAGACCGTAGAAGCCGTTGCCGACCTAGGAAGAGCAGACGTGGACCGCAGAAAGCTACTCACGACCGCACCCTTCGCAGCAGTCGCGGCCATCGGCCCGTCCCGCGACTGGCTGCTGAACACCCTCGACCAGTTGCCCGACGAGCGGCAACGCGTACGACTCGAGGATGTCACCGCCGTGAAGAACATGTTTGGCACGTTCCAAGAGATGGACATCTTCCAGGGTGGCGGATCGGGCCGCCTGGTCTTGGCCGCCTACATGAACGAACACGTCTACCCGCTGCTTCGCCGGACCCACACCGAGGAAGTACGCCGGGCACTCTGCGGTGCCGCAGCCGAACAGACCTACCTGTTGGGTTGGATGGCATTCGACAACGGGGAGCACGGGACCGCTCAGCGCTACCTGATTCAAGCCCTGCGCCTAGCCGAAGAGTCCAAGGACGCACCGCTGGGCGCACACGTCCTCGCTGGCCTCGCCGACCAGGCAACGCTGCTAGGACATCCCCAGGAAGGCCGTCGTCTTGCGCAGGCGGGCCGCCAGGGCCTCACCAAGGCCAACTCTGCGGCGTGCCTAGCCGACCTGTGGACACTCGAAGCACGAGCGCTTGCGGCGACCGGCGACAAGGTAGGCACCGCTCATGCGGTCAATGCGGCCGAACATGCCTTCGAGCAGATCAAGCCTGAGGAAGAACCGGAGTGGGCGAAGTTCATCGACGAGGCATACATCTGCGGCGAGTGGGCGAACGCCTTCCGCGACCTTGGGCAACCAGACGAAGCTGCACCCCACGCACGCCGGTCAATCGCCTACGCGCGTAGCCAGAACCGAGCACGCCGGGGCGCGCTCTCACACGCGGCACTGGCTGTCAGCCACATCCAAAATCGCGACCTCGAAGCGGCACACGCGGCCGGTGTCCGGACTGTGAACCTGTCCAGCAAGGTGAAGTCGTCGCGGTCCGTAGAAGCCGTTCGAGACATCCAGCAACGCATGGCGACGTTCGGACCTCACCCCTTGGTCGTGGACTTCAACGAGCGGGCTCGGACACTGCTCGTCGCATAGCTCGCCAGTGGAGGTCTCCGCCGTGCTCATCCAGTCGTCGGCGGACGTACAGGTCGACTGCTACGCCGAGGATCATTCGGCACGGATTAGGCACGCACTCGAAACGGGACCGAGGCAAAAAGATGGCCCCAACCTGTATGACCAGGTTGGGGCCGGTTCGCGTCTCAACCACACGAGTCGGGGTGACAGGATTTGAACCTGCGACCCTCCGCTCCCAAAGCGGATGCGCTACCAAGCTGCGCTACACCCCGTCGTCCCTCGCGGCGACCGCGGGCCGCCGTCGAGGCTGAATTCCGTGTGGAGCCGGTGACGGGAATCGAACCCGCACCATCAGCTTGGAAGGCTGAGGTTCTACCATTGAACTACACCGGCAGGCACAAGACATCGATGGGATCGCCACGATGTCGTGTGCGAACCGACTGTACCGAACCCTGCTTCGCAAATGCCAATCAGCCCCCCGCGCTTCGGGATAGCGTGGCGCGCGTTCGACGGCCGGCGAGGCTCCCGCTCGGCCGTTCGAGGGCCGGTCGCCCCGGTCAGGACGCGACGCGCAGGTCCAGAACTTAATGAAATTAAGAGGGTTCACATCCTTGAAACTCGGGCGTGTCGGATGTGAAGCGGGGAGCATATGGGACGCGTGACGACTCCTGTCGGGGGGAGCCGTGGCCCACGGGGTGGCCACCAGTCACGCCCGACCGGTCGCGGAGAGGATGCCACCCATGGGGACATCACGACTCGCCGAGCGCGCACTAGCAGGTATTTGCAGGGTGCCATCGACCGCAGGGTGTGCTGCTGGCAGGAAAATCCGGCTCCACACCCCTACCGGGCAGAAGTTCCGCAGACCTTCGGCTACTCACACCGCTACCTCAGCGCCGCGACCCGGCGGACGGCCCAACCGGCCGCCCGCACGGCCACACGGCGGCGAGACACCGGGCGTGACCGAAGGGATCCGCATGGCGAGGCGCTACAGCGTGTCGCCGGCGGGTCTCCGCGCGACTTCTCAGCGAACGAAATCCGGGTGTAACGCCGACGCGGCTGGTGCGATCTCATATCCGATCGCCATTCGCGAGGCATCGAGAACACGTTGCAAAACATCGTTTTTTGATGCCGAGTGGCTTGCTAGGATCCTTTTTGCCGGACGGGGGTATCTGGAAAGGGGGCGGTGAGCGTGCGCCGAGCGAGGTGGACACAACCGCGTAGCAGTGCGAACGATCGGGGTGACGTCGGCACCTGTGTCAGCACAGGGCCTCTGGGTACCGACGCCACCTACGCAGGGTGAGTTCGATGTCGATCGATATCGAGCCCCCTGTCGCCGCGATGGCCCGCGCCTGGGCCCGTGCGGTATGCGCCGAGCCCGGCTCCGGCGCGTCGCCTCAGCAGCTGGAACCGTGCTGATCGAGATCGTCGA
>NZ_BAGH01000582.1 GCF_000308715.1 Nocardia tenerifensis NBRC 101015 | reverse complement strand
GCTCGGAGACCATGGCGATACGCGACGGGACGCTGTCGTCGGCCACCGACACCGCGGAGGAAGCGGCGACGGCCACGACGCCGGCGGCGGCGATGGCGAAGGTAACGCCCTCGCGTAGGGTCGAGCGGCGGAGAGCGGAAAAGCGTCGGTCAGGCATTTCGGAATCGGTTCCTTCGTCGGGGACTGGGTGCGATCCGGGCGCGAGCGAGCAGCACGGATCCTGGGCGTGCGCGGGTAGGCGCTCGCCGGTACGAGCCGATGTGCTGTTGTGGGGTTTTGTTGTGGGGGACGCTCAGGTCCCCGGAACGCGACTGCTCAGCGCCGCGGTGCCGGGTCGCTCAACTGCGAGCTCGGCCGCGATGTCGCGCGGGACTCCGCATCTCGATGCGGAGGGAAAGCGGCCTCTCGGCGCGCCCATTCGGCGGAGGTCAGGGTTAGCGGGTCCATTGCCGGATCCCGTTCCGCCGACCGAGGCTGGCATACTGCCTGCCATTGCGGTCGTTTTCCGAATGTGGGTGAGTACTCCTCGGTGTTACCAAACTCCAGGTCGTTTTTTGACCTGATCGCAGAATGGTCACGCTAGGTAAACGCAAGATGAACCGGTCGTGAATGAATGGTGCTGGAGGTTTGAGATCGCCTCGGTAGTAGTTGCCAAACCGTTATCTATGCAGGGAGTTTGCTCCTAAACCAGATGTGCCGCAGGTCACAGAAATTTTCGGCGTTTCGGCGTGACATTCGCTGTCGAAGTGCGGTTTTGGTCCGGTTCGCGAACAGTGACCTGCCCCCAGCGTCTGGATAACGGGAGGTCACGGCGGTCCGGGATCGTCTCGCCGGGCGAGACCGATCCGACGGCGTCCTGGGACCGAATACAGGGGAGCACCAACCCGCCGACGCCCCTTCTCGGGCAGACAGGGAACCCCCGTTCATGAAGTCGAACAGCCTGGTGCACCGCACCGGCGTCCTCGCCACCGGCGCGGTGATCGCGATGCTGCCGTCCCTGGGAGTGGCGGCGCTGACCCTCTGCACCCTGGCCGCCGTGGACGTACCCGAGCGAGCCGGCCGTGACGTCGCCGCGCGGCAGTACGCCGTCATCCCGATCGAGTCGCGCTCGGACTTTTGCCGGACCAAGAGCGAGGGCCACTACGCCGACCCGCATGACCACGCCGTCTTCTATCGGTGCATGAATTCCCGCCGTCGCATGGCCACGTATGAATTCCGCTGCGCGGACGGCGCGTGGTACGACGACGAACGTCTGGCGTGCGTGGCGCGCCGCTGAGTTACGATGTGTCGTAGGCGAAGTCGGGTTCGGCCGACGCGTGTTCGCGGCGCGGCAGCGCCAGCGGAGTCGCCAGCATGAGCAGGCCGGCGACGACGAGCGCGACCTGTGAACCGGTGAAGCCGGCCAACAGTCCCCACAGCGCGGTCATGCCGGCGATGCTCAACTTGGTGCCGATCGACCACGCGGTCAGCGTGCGCGCGACCAGCTCGGTGGGGATCTGCTGGAGCCTGATGGTCGCCGACACCGGACTGAACACGGCGCTGCATGTGATCAACCCCAGCTCGACCGCGATGACGAGCGCGAGGCCCGCCGTTCCCGGCCCGACGAACGCCAGCCCGATCAGCCACGGCGCGCGTGACACCCCGGCGGCGAGCATGATCGAGTGTTGGCCGAAGCGTGCGACGAGCGGGCGGACCAGCCGCGCGCCGAGCAGGCCGCCGACACAGGGCGCGGCGAAGGCGAGCCCGTACTGCCACGGCGCGAATCCGAGCTGCCCGAGCATGCGGACCGCCATGAGCGGCATGGTCGCCATGACCAGCCCGTTGGCGAGCAGCACATGACAGAACAGCGGGCGCAGCACGGGGTGGGTCAGGATGTGACGCCAGCCTTCGAACAGCTCGGCGAGCCGTGGTCGATGCCCGTCGGGGCGGGCCGGCGGCGCTTCGTGCCTGCCCATGGCGCGGATGCCGACGGCGGAGAGCAGGAAGCTGACCGCGTTGGCCAGCACCGTCACCACGGGGCCGAACAGCCCGACGGCCGCCCCGCCCAGCGGCGGGCCGAGCATGCTGACGGTCCAGTTGGTCGACTCGAACCGCCCGTTGGCGAGCAGTAGATCTTCCTTGCGCACAATGGCTTTCAGCGTTGCGCCGCTCGCCGCCCCGAAGGTGATGTCGGCCGCACCGACAACGATGACCACGGCGAGCAACTGCGCATAGGTGAGCGCGCCGACGGCGTACGCGGCGGGCACGCTCAGCAGCATCGCGCACCGCAGCAGGTCCATCGCGATCATGACCGGCCGCTTGCGGTGGAACTCCACCCAGGGGCCGACCGGCAGCGCCACCGCAGCCGCGACCGCGAGCCCGGCGGCCGTCAGGCCCGACACCGCGCGCGGTCCGGCATCCAGGACCTGGATCGCGAGCAACGCGAACGCGTCGAACGCCAGCCAGGTGCCGAGTGCGCTGACCGCGTACGCCGCCCACAACGCCTCGAATTGCCGCCCCAGCGGCCTCCTTCGCTCCATGCCGTCTCTCGTTCCGTCCGATCTGACCGTCGAATCGAAGCGGGGAAGCGGCGGCGCGGTCAAACAACCTTCTGTGCGGCGCGTACAACCAGACGTTGTGCTGCCACGTCGGCGGACGTGTCGCGGAAATCGGCTGATGACATGCGGGGAGTCGGCTTTTCGATCGGGTTACGATGCGCAACCGATCGGTGTGGAGGGAGGTGTCGTGGCGGATCTCGATCTGGCGGCGGTGCGCGCGTTCGTGACCGTCGTCGACGAGGGGCAGTTCAGCCATGCGGCGACGATGCTGGGTATCACGCAGCAGGCGGTGTCCAAGCGAATCGCCAAGTTGGAGAGCCAACTCGGGGTGCGGCTGTTCGATCGGGGACGTGCGGGCAAGCCGACCGCCGAAGGGTCGCGGATGCTGCCGTTCGCCAGATCGCTACTGGTGGCCGCCGACGAGACGGTCGCCTCGGTGCGGCCGGAGCTGCGGCCGCTGCGCATCGCGGTGCTCGGTGAGCGGCAGGCGGCCTCGCGGTCGATCCGGTACTACCTGGATCGCCACCCCGCGTCGAACGTCGAGATCGTGGTGTCCAACGCGTTCGTCACCTCTCGCGACGCCTTGGTGAGCGGGCGCGCCGACGGCGCGTTCGCCCGGCCGAACGGTGGGCCGCGGCCCCTGCCGTCCGGAATCCGCGCTCTCCCGGCGTATTTGGAGCCTTTGCACATGCTGGTCGGCAAGGATCATCCCTTGGCGGGCCGCTCGGCCGTGACGCCGGCCGATATCGTGCCCTACCCGGTGTGGGTTCCCGGCGCTTCGGTGCCCTCGGAATGGGCCGACTACTATCGGGAATTCAGCGAATTCAGCGGGATCACGATCCGCACCGATCCGGACCCGGGCGCCGGTATGAAACCGGCCTTCAGCGAAAAGTCCTCGGCGGCCTTCGATCTCGTGCTGGACCGTATCGCGGCCTCCGACTCGCTGGCGACCTTCAGCGGCGACGGTTTCCTCGCGCCGTGGAACCCCAATATTCGCAGGCTGCCCATCGTCGACCCCACCCCCGCGTACCCCCATGCCTTGCTGTGGCAACCCGCCAACACGCACCCCGCCCTGCCGCCGTTCCTCGCGCATTTTCGCGCCAACTACAACGGGGATATCGCGACCGACTGCTGGATTCCGGAGATCGACCGGCCGATCTTCGGGTGATGACGTCGAGTGGATTGCCGCCAATCCGGGCGCGGGTCGGTGAATCTCTGCGTTGGCGCGCATCTTTTCGCCGGCGAGCTGTCACCTGCCCCCGAGCGCCTGATGAAGGCGCGGACGAGGCCCGCGCGCTGGGCGGGCGGGAGCGTCACATTTCGCCCGCGCGGATGGTCACGGCGGTATGGCAATTGCGCACACCTGGCCCGGATGGGTCGCGACCGGCTTCCTCTGGTTCCTCGCCTTCGAGTTCATGATGGGGGCGGTGACCAAATTCTGGCCCGGCCCAACGTTTTTCGGGCCCGCGTACTCGATCAAGTTCGCCGACTGGGGTTGGCCGGCCTGGTTCCGATTCGTCGTCGGCGCCGTCGAAGGCGTCTGCGCGCTGCTACTGGTGCTTCCGTACCACGAGCCCCGGTTCCTCGGCGCCGCCGTGCTGATCCTCGTCCTGACCGGCGCCGTAGTCACGCACATCATCAACCATCACGGCCCCAAGGAAAGCTTCGCCGCGCCGATCCATCTGGTGATCATGGTGATAGTCGTCCTCGCCACCTGGCCCGCCGAGTGGATGGACGTATTCCGGCCCGGCCAGTGGTCGTAGCGGCGTCACGAGTCTTCCCGACGTCCGGCTTCGGGCGGACGGACTGTTCGCACCACCTCGATCAGCCTGCGCACGGAGATATCGGCGTCATTGCGGTGCACCGACACCAAGGGGATCTCGGCGAAGGTCGAAGGGTTGTGCAGCGGAACGAATTTCACCTCGGGGAACGGCATCTCCGGAACCAAGCTGACGCAAAGGCCGGCGGCCACGTACGTGAGCAGGCCGACCGTGGCGTCGGCGCTGGCGTAGTCGCGCGGGGTGAAACCGGCCTCCCGACAGGCCAATTGGACCTGCTGTGCCAGCTCCGGTGCCGCCGCGCTCGGCAGCACGAAGTTCTCCGAACGCAGCTCCGCGAGCTCGATCGATGCTCGGCCCGCCCATCGGTGGGTGCGGGGGAGTGCCGCGACCAGCCGGTCCGTCGCCACGATCTCGACGGTCAGATCGTCGGCCTCGGTGACCGGCGAGCGCGCGAACGCGAGGTCGAGAGCGTCCGCGCGCACCATGTCGACCAGCGTCGCCGCCGACGGATCCTGGTGCAGGCGAAGGTGAATGCCGGGCAGGTCCTCGGCCGCGGCGCGCAAAACGGCGGGCACATAGCGGTAGTCCAGCAAAGTCACTGTGCCGACCCGTAATTCGCCGGAGAGGCCGTGGCCGATGCGGCGAGCGCGGTCGATCGCGGCCTGCTGTGCGGCGAGCAGACGGGTGGCGTCGCGTGCGAACGCCGCGCCGGCCGGGGTGAGCCGCACGCTGCGGGTCCCGCGTTCCAGCAGCGTGACGCCCAAGCCCCGTTCCAGCCGGGCGATCGCCTGCGAGAGCGGCGGCTGGCTCATCGACAGCCGTCGGGCCGCCCGGCCGAAATGCTGTTCCTCCGCCACCGCCACGTACTGCTCGAGCAGACGTTGCGTGAGATCCATATGAGAAACCATATCAATCGGCCCAGTTATTGATATTGGACTGAATGAGTTGCCGGGACGAAGCTGGACTTCGAAGCGAATCGAAAGGACAGCGCCATGCGTGCCGAGGACGTCGTGAAACAGCCGATCGCACCGCTCACCGCGCCGGCTTACCCGCTGCGGGGAGCGCGGTTCTACGACCGCGAGTACTTCAACGTGCTCTACCGGACCGATCCCGAATTGCTGCGTGCCATCGTGCCCGAGCCGCTCGAGCTGGTCGAACCCGTCGTCCGATTCGAAGTGATGCACATGGGTGACGTCGCGGGATTCGGCCCCTACACCGAGAGCGGGCAGGTGGTCGAGGTCTCCTACCAGGGCGAGCGCGGCGAATACCTGGTGTCGATGTATTTGGACAATATCGGCGCCACCGTCAGCGGCCGGGAGGCCGGGGCGTGGCCGAAGTCCATGGGCACGCCGCGGCTGTTCACCGAACAGGGTGCGCTGGTCGGCACGCTCGACTACGGCTCGCAGCGCGTCGCGACCGCGACCATGGGCTACAAGTGGCAACCCATGGACCTCGACGAAGCCAGGAACACCATCGCGGCACCGACCTACGCGGTGAAGACCATCCCCGGGCACAACGGCGCCGTGCACTCCATCGATCTGGTGCGCACCCAGATCACCGACATCGCGGTCAAACAGGCGTGGCGGGGTCCGGCGCGGCTCGGACTGTTCCCGCATGTGATGGCCCCGCTGGCCGATCTGCCCGTGCTCGAGGTGATCGAGGGGCAGCACATCGTCACCGATCTGCAGCTGCAACTCTTCGAGCCGGTGCACAACTACTACACCGGCGCCTGAGCGTCCGGTTTCATCGAAAAGAGGTTTCCCGCATGGCATTTCAGATTCCCGCCGACTATGCCTCTCGTCCCGCCGTAGTCGTGGGCGCGGGCACGCTCGGCCGACGCATCGCCGTGATGCTCGCCAGCGGAGGCGTCGACGTTCGCGTCTATGATCCCGACGCCGGCGTCCGGGCCGCCGCGGAGCGCTACATCGAACAGACCTTGCCCGGGGTCGTCGCGAGCCGCGCCGACGCGAACGCCGGAAACTTTAGCGGCACAGGAGATCTCGGCGAAGCACTCGCCGGAGCGTGGCTCGTGGTCGAGGCGGTGCCGGAGAAGCTGGAGCTGAAGAAGCAGGTCTTCGGACAACTCGACGAGCTGGCCGAGCCCGACGCCATCCTGGCCAGCAACTCCTCGTCCTACGCCAGCCGCCTGTTCCTCGACCACGTCGCCCACCCCGAACGCGTGCTCAATACCCACTTCTACATGCCGCCCGAGCAGAACGCCGTCGACGTCATGTCCAGCGGCCGGACCGATCGCGCGGTCCTCGATTTCATGCTCGAGACATTGCCGAGGTTCGGCGTGCATCCCTTCGAAGTCCGCAGGGAGAGCACCGGTTTCATCTTCAATCGGATCTGGGCGGCCATCAAGCGCGAAGCCCTGGAGGTCGTCGCCGAGGGCGTGTCGACGCCCCAGGATGTCGACGGCATGTTCCAGGTGAACACCGGCGCGTCCGGCGGGCCGTTCCGGCTCATGGACAAGGTCGGTTTGGACGTCGTCCTCGATATCGAGGAGCACTACGCGGCCGAGAACCCGAACCTGCCCGAGGGGCCGCGGAAGTTGTTGGGTGAGTACATCTCCCAGGGCAGGCTGGGCGTGAAGTCCGGTGCCGGATTCTACGACGACTATCCGAAACCCTGATTCGGATCGATCGCCCCGTTCCTGGAGAAAGCGCGTCAACGTACCCACGCTGGGGGTGCGTTGACGCGCGTTTCGCGGTTGTATGGGATCGACCGGACACCGGTTTTCGGCGCGGGTGCCTTTCTCCGGGCACACGTCACGGCGGTCAGCGGTTCCGGCGGTCGGACGGATCCGTGGATAGGGTTGAGACCATGCAGCTTTCGATCGACGGACGTGGCGCGCCACCTCTGTTCGAGCCGTGCCGACCATGAAAGGCGTTCCGCGCCTGCCTCCCGCATGGCAAAGGGAGGGCATGATCGTGGCGATGGCGTTCGCGTTCTGCCTGCTCGGCGGCGTGGTGCGGATGGACGGTACCCTGTCGCCGCCGCCCGCGGCCGCCTACTCGATCGCCGTGGTGTCCTGCGCCGTGCTGCCGCTTCGGCATCGGGCGCCCCTGGCGACCATGGCCGCGACGACGGCGGCGGGCGTGCTGGTTCCGTTCCTCGGCCTGCTGCTCAGCCCGCTCATCGTGGCCCCGGCGGTGATCGCCGCGTACTCGCTCACCGCGCGCACCGGACGACGAGCGGCGAGCGCGGTGGTGCTCACCTCGGTCGCGCTGCTGGTCGCGTCCACGCCGTTGCTGGGCGCCCTCTCGTGGCAGGACGCGAGCAGAATTGCTGCGGTGGCGGCATTTCCGCTGATGGCGGGCGTAGTCGGCCACTCGGTGCAGGACCGGCGGGCCTACCTGGCGGCCGTGGAGGAGCGGGCCGTGCGGGCCGAGCAGAGCCGCGACGGTGAGGTGCGCAGGCGCGTGGCCGAGGAACGGCTGCGGATCGCCCGGGAGTTGCACGATCTCGTCGCCCACCAGATCACCCTGGCCAACGCGCAGGCCACGGTCGCCGCCCACCTCTTCGACACCCGCCCCGAGCAGACCCGTAAGAGCCTCGACGAGCTCATCGAGACGACCGGTGACGCGCTCGACGGACTGCGGGCCACGGTCGGTCTGCTGCGTCAGTCCGGGGACGCCGGGTCCGACGAACCGGCGCCCGGCCTGGCCAGGCTGCCCGTGCTGGTCGAGTCGTTCCGTCGCGCGGGTCTGGAGGTAGCGGTGGATCACGAGGGCACGGCCAGGCCGTTGCCGCCGGGAGTCGACCTCACCGCCTACCGCATCATCCAGGAAGCCCTGACCAACGTGACCAAGCACGCCGGTACCGGTAATGCTCGGGTCCGCCTCGCCTGGCGTTGCGATCGCGTGACCATCACCGTCGCCGATGACGGAACGGGCGCCACCACGGAGCCTGCGCCCGGTTACGGCCTGATCGGGATGCGCGAACGCGCCACCGCGGTCGGCGGACACCTCGCCGCGGGCAGGCGGCCGGAGGGCGGCTTCCAGGTCTCGACCCAGCTACCCGCCAAGGCCACGAAAGTGGCTGGCGGAGTGCCGAATACAGTGGATGCCTCGTGACCCTCCGTGTGTTGCTCGCCGACGACCAGGCCCTACTACGCGGCGCCTTTCGCCTGCTGCTCGACACCGCCGACGACATCACCGTGGTCGGCGAGGCCGCCGACGGTAAAGAGGCCGTGCGACTCGCCCGCGAGCTGCGCCCCGACGTGGTGATCATGGATATCCGTATGCCCGAGGTCGACGGTCTCACCGCCACGTCGGAGATCTGCGCGGACCCTGAGCTCCGTGACAGCCGCATCCTGATTCTCACCACGTACGAGACCGACGAGTACGTCGCGCGGGCGCTGCGCGCGGGGGCCAGCGGCTTCATCGGCAAGGGCATCGGCGCGGACGACCTGCTGAACGCCGTGCGGACGATCGCGGCCGGCGACACCCTCCTGTCGCCGGCCGCGACCCGCTCCCTGGTCGCCCGTTTCCTGGCCACGCCCGATCACTCCTCGCCGCATCGCGAACAGCTCGCCGCGCTCACCCCGCGCGAACGCGAGATGGTGGCCCTGGTCGCGACCGGCCTGTCCAATCAGGAGATCGCCGAGCGAATGTTCCTCAGCCCCTTCACCGTTCGCGCTCACGTGCAGCGGGCCATGACAAAATTGGCGGCTCGCGATCGGGCGCAACTCGTCGTCATCGCCTATCGGACAGGGCTGGCGAACGTCGCCCCCGAGGGGTCGTAGGGCTAGGGCAGGACCAGCGCCGAGTGGGCCGGATTCGCCGGCTCGGCGGGCATGGCGGCGAGGCCACGCAGCATGGCGTTGCGTTGCGCCAGTGCCTGTGCCGTCGTGGGAAAGAGTCTGGCCGCGCCGTTGTCGACCAAGGCCTGATTCATGCCGACGAACTCGCGAAGATCGCGGTCGTACGCGGTGAAGGCCGCGCTGTGGTCCGGGTTCGTGACCAGTGCGTTGGCGAGTACGTAGGACCCGGCCAGCGCGAGGCTCGAGCCCTGTCCGGTGAGGAAAGAGGGTGCGTAGGCGGCGTCCCCGACGAGCGCGACGCGGCCGCGGGACCAGTGCGACATGCGGATCTGACCGGCCGTGTCGAAGAACACGTCGTCCGCGTCGCGCATGGCCTCGACCATGCTCGGCACCTCCCATCCCGCGTCTGCGAAGACCGTGGCGACCAGATCTCGCTGGGTTTCCGGACTCCGGTCGAAAGGCGGCTGCGGCTGGTGAAAGTTGAGGAATGCGTGCAGTTCGTCGCCGTTCCCGACGGCGTAGAGGGCCGCGGCTTTTCCCGGAGTGTTCCACAACACGAGCTCGTGGGAGAGCCCGAGCGTATTCGGCATGGTGAAGATGGCGAAGCAGTAGCCGAGGTAGCGGTGGAACTGCGACTCGGGGCCGAACAGTGACTCGCGGGTTTGTGAGTGCATACCGTCGGCGCCGACAACCAGGTCGAACGTGCGGTGCCGCCCGCTGCGGAAAGTGACGTCGATTCCTTGTTCGAAGTGATCGAGGGTGTCGATGGCGTCGTCGAACAGGAATTCCACGTCGTCGCGAATCAGTGCGTAGAGGCTCGCGGACAGATCGCCCCGGCGCACCTCGAGGTCCTCGGCGCCCCCGGTAATCGCGCGCGGTTCGATCGAGGCCACCGTGCCGCCGTCGGCGTCGAGGAAGGTGAAGCGGCGCGAGGCGATGTGGGCCTCGCGCAATCGCGGCAGTATCCCCATTCGCCGGACCACCTCCACCGCGGTGCCGCGAATGTCGATCGGGTAGCCGCCGGCGCGCAGCGCACCCGCCTTCTCCACGATGGTGACCGCGAATCCGGCCCGGCACAGCCAGTAGGCGAGCGCGGGTCCGGCGATACCGGCCCCGGAGATCAACACCGCACGCTTGTTCTTCGACAGACTGACAGGGGTCATGCCTGCATTCCTTTCTTCGTGATACGGACGATGAGCAGCGACAACGCGGCGACGAGCCCGGCGATGGCGAAACCGGCGACGAAGGCTGGTTCCGTCGTCGGGTCGCCCCCCGCGGCGAGGATCGCGCCGCCGATCTGAGCGCCGAGGGCGACGCCGACGACGCGGGTCACCACGAGCAGACTCGTCGCAATGCCGGTGTCCTCGGCCGCGACCGCGGTGACGGTGCCCGCGAGCAGCGCCGTGGTCCCGAGGCCCGCGGCGAACGCGGTCAGCACCTTTGCGAGAACGAGCTGCCAGGCCTGCGTGTGCAGCGACGCGAGGCCGATCATCGTGACCGATGTGACGACGGCGCCCACGATGACCACCGCACGCGGCCCGAAACGCCGCGCCGCGACCCCGCCGACCGAGTCGCTCAACGCCCCGACGACGGCGCCCGGCAGGAGGAACAGCCCGATATCGGTGGTGTCGGCCGCGAAGCCGAACCCGTCGGCCGCGAACAGCTGCGGCAGCAGAAACACCACCATCCCGAAACTGGTGGTGATGATGAAGGTGAGCGCGAACGCGTTCCGCATCGCGGGCCGGGCCAGCATTCGCAGATCGACCATCGGCGACTCCGCCCGGCGCTCGACGGCGACCCATCCGCTCGCGAGGACGGCCACGAGCACCGCGATCGCGCCTGACGCGAGCGGCGACAGGTCCCCGTTCGTCACCGTGACGAGCCCGAGCATGAGCGCGAGCAGCGTGCCGCTCAGCAAAATGACTCCGGGCCAGTCGATTCCGTCGTCCGACCGGATCGGCGGATCGTGGGGCAGCAGCCGGAGCACCGCCGGCGTCGTCGCGGCGATCGCGACGGTCGGCAGCGCGAACATCCAATTCCAGGACAGTGCGTCGGCGATCGGCCCCGCTATCGCCGTGCCCACCATTCCGCCGCCCGTGAACAGCGCGACGACCAGCCCGACCGCCGCCTGCGACTCGCCCGTCGTGAGATGTTTGCGCACCAGAATGAAGGACAGCGGCAGCGCACCCACCATCGCGCCTTGCAATACCTGTCCGAGCAACAAGACCGGCAGATTCGGCGCGAGTCCGGCCAGCAAACCACCGGCGGACACCACCGCCATCAGCCAGACCAGCATTCGCTTCCCGCCATAACGGTCCCCGAGTTTGCCCACGACAGGGGTGAGCACCGCGCCGGTGATGAGCAAGGTATTGCCGACCAGCGCCCCTTCGGCGGGACTGACCCCCAGCTCGCGTTGCAGCAGCGGGAGCGCGGGCTCCACCACCGACTGCAACGTGCCGAGGGCGAGTGCCAAAATACCGAGCGCACCGATCGACAGTTTGCCCATGCGGACCGGAGAAACCACGGCGTGGTGCATAGAAGACCTTTCCTCGTGAGCATTCCGAATGCGCGAATCGCGCTCACCCCCAACACTTCTCTTCGGTGCGCCATCGGGCATCGTCCTGGTTCACCGGCTTCTCCTGGTGCTGCCGGACCAGCCCCGCACGCGTCGTAGTGCCCACGCACTAGTTGTCAGTCGGTCTGGTCAGGCGACAAAGGGAGAGCCATCCACGCGACTGTCGACAACGAATACGGCAGGGGCTTTGCGCGCACCTACCACTTGCTGTATGCCTGGGCGTAATGCGCTGCATGACGACACGATTCGCCGACAAGCGCACGTGCCACCGTTGATTGGGAAGTCAACTTTTCCGCACACGAGGCGCAGCAACGGCATAACAAACGCAAGACATACCGGTCGGAAGCTTTATATCGTTCGATATCCGGCGTGGGTGCTGGTGTGGTGAACTAGATCTCGTGACGAGTGACCTCGATCGGCGATGGATCGGCCTTGACATCTTGTCCGACGTGCTGGGGCAGTTCGAGGCGGACCCAGGCCTGTTGCATCGCACTTGCTGGATTCCGGGCGAGGGCGGGGTTGCGTTCTTCCCGGTCCCTGGCGAGCGAAAACTTCACGTGCTCGGCAGTTGCGGGGTCGCAGCGGAATGCCGCCGCCTGCTCGCCGATTCGGTCGTCGACGGCTGGGGGCTGCAGTCCGGCCTAGATGGAGCCACGCCGCTGCAGCGAATGAAGACCGAATTCCAGCGCCTCACCGGGACTACGCGTGAGTTCAACATGCTGATGCGTGCCGGGTTCACCACAGTCGAGCAGCTCGCGGCTACGCCGGAAGAATGCCTGTACTCATTGCCCAACAGTGGAGATGTGACCGTCGCCCGTATTCGTGAGTTCCTGACATGGTGGCGAGATCCGATTCCGCCGGAGGCTGCCGAGATGTCGACGGCGGCTAAGGCACTACTGCGGGAAAGTGCAAGAAAGCTCGACAGCTGCTGTGTTTTGGCGATCTGCGGGTTCCCTGCCTCGGGGAAGTCGGTCGCGGCACGGTTCGTCGCGTCCATCGCGGACGTCAGCGTTCTGGATAAGGACAACTTCGCGCCGACACTCGAGCAAACCGTGATGACGCGCCTAGTGGGGGAGCCTTTCGATCGTGACAGCGAAGACTACAAGACTCTTGTTTCGCCAGGTATCTACGAGGGTATGGTGGGCGTCGGGTTCACCATCGCGCGTAAGCACTCGATCGTCCTGGATGCGCCGTTCCTATCTGTCATTCAACAAGCTGCCCAAGCGAACATGCCGTTGAGCGACTACCTGCGGAGGCTGGCGGGAATTCGGGTATCGACGCCGGTGATGACCGTGTGGATGGACTCTTCGGCGGCCGAGATCCGCTCGCGGATGGTCGCACGAGGCGAAGCTCGTGACGCGGCGAAACTCGCCGAGTGGGACAACTATCAGTCCAGCGTCCTGGACAGCGGCCTTCGCGAAACCGCCCGCTCCGTAGTTGATCTGGTAGTCCCTAATTGAGCGGTTCCATCCTCTCGGACCGTGGGGGCGGTCCGCGAGGGGCAGGCGGGTCGAAGCTCCATTCGACGTGAATCCTGCACGTAGACCGCGTCCCTGGACGGATCATCGATACAGCTCTATTCCAGTGCTGAGCGGACAAGGAGAATGCACGGTGGCTGAGCTGGCGGTATTGATGATCGACGTTCAGAACGGCTACATCGCCGACGATCATGTGCGCGATGCCCTCGGCTGGCCACCGATCTGGCGATTGGAAGAGGTCGTCGCGGAGTGCGCCGAGCTGCTGTCGGCCGCCCGGGCCGCCGATATTCCGATCGTGTACTCGCGTGCGGTCACGAGTCCGGCCGGCCGGTTGGCCGCGAATCCTCGTGCGGCACGGCACCAACAGTCCTGCGCCGCTCGAATGCCGACATTGACTGCGGCACAACGGGAATGGCGAAAGCAGTTCATCGACGCTGTCGCACCGGCGCCCACGGATATCGTTCTCGACAAGACTCGTCACAGCTTCTTCGCCTACACCGAGCTCGATCCCGTCCTGCGAAGCCTCGGCGTCCACCGCCTCCTGGTCGCCGGCTTACAAACCAATGTGTGCGTCGAGGCGACGGTCCGGGCCGCGTTGGAACGAAACTACGACGTGGCCGTCGCCGAGGACGCGGTATCCACCGACGGACCCGACCTCCATTACGGCGCGCTCAATTCCATGCGCGTCCTGTACGTCGAAGTCGCACCGTGGCGTGAACTTCTCGCCGAAGGGGCTAATTGGGATCGGGCGTACAGTACCCCCAACTATGGCCGCGACCCCGGATACTGGGACGAGACGGCGATCGAAGTCGCGCCACGTTGACGTAATCGAGTGCCGTAACCCAATGTGACATGATCCAGATCCGTGCTGTGACGACATTGTCGAGCTACGGCACCGAATTGCGCGGCGACGTTCGCCACGACGCCCGAGTCATTTTTCGTACTGACTCCGGAGCTGCTGCTTGTAGACCTTGCCGCTGTCGTCGCGGGGGAGGGACTGGACGATTTCGATGGCGGCGGGCACTTTGTCGTGCGCGAGTGCGCCGGACAATGCCTTACGGACCGAATCCGCCGTGAGGTTCACGCCGGGGCGCGGGAGAATGTGCGCGGCCACGATCTCGCCGAGGTCGCCGGTGTCGGGTACACCGAACACCGCTACATCCTCGACACCGTCGAGCGCGGCGATCACATTCTCGATCTCGGCCGGGTAGATGTTCACGCCGCCTCGAATCACCACCTCGGCGTCGCGGCCGGTCAGGTACAGGAATCCGTCCTCGTCGAGGTAACCGAGGTCCCCGACCCACAGCATGCCTTCGACCGGGGACTGCGGCGCGCCCTGGTTGAGATATTCGAAGCGCGGCCAATAATCGGCGCCGCGCACATAGACGCGGCCGATCTCGCCGGCGGGCAGCGGGTTGCCCTGCTCGTCGCCGATCACCACGGCCGAACCGTCCGTGGCGCGGCCGACGCTGCCGGGGTGTTCGAGCCATTCGGCGGCGCTGATCCAGGTGATCGTGCCCGCTTCGCTGCACCCGTAGAACTCCCACAGCGCATCGCCGAACAGGTCGATGGCCGCCCTTTTCAATGCGGGCGGGCACGGTGCGGCGGAGTGAATCACGTGCGTCAGACTCGACAGGTCGTAGCGCGCGCGAATGTCGTTGGGCACGCTCAGAATTCGCGAGACCATGGTGGGCACGATCTTGACCTGCCGGATGCGATGGTGGTCGACCAGCTGTAAGAACCTGTGCGCGTCCCACTTCGGCATGATCACGATGTCGGCGCCCATGCGCAGCCCGAGAATGGCGACGGCATTGGGGGAGGTGTGATACAGCGGTCCCGCGACCAACATCGGCACGCCGGGAGCCAGGCCCATCCGCTGTGCGGTCGCGCCCGCGATGCTCAGCAGCTGGTGCGGTGTCATGCGTTCGCGCGCAACACCTTTGGGCTTACCCGTGGTGCCGGAAGTGTAGATCACGCCCATGGATTCGGCGATCGCCCCTTCGATGTGCCCGACCGGCTCCGGGTGGGCGGCGATCCAGTCCTCCAACAGGTCATGGCGACCGGTCGGCTCCGCCAGTGCGGGATCCCAGCCGCCCTCGGCGAGCAGTTCAGGGGACATGGCGATCTCCACGATGCCCGCCGCGCTGCCCGCGAGTTCACGAGCGGCCTCCAGCACGGGGACGAACTCGGTGTGCGCGAAGATCAACCGCACCTTCGCGTCGGCGAGCACATGAGCGACCTCCCTTGCCGTCCACCGCGTATTGATCGGCAGCGGGTTGCCGCCGGTAGCCGCGATACCGACCGAGACTTCCAGAAACTCGATGTCGTTGCGCGCCATGATGATGCATTTGTCCCCGCGGCCGATACCCGCCTCCAGGATCGCGGACCCGAGCCGACCGGCTCGAAGTAGAGCCTCGGGCTGAGCGCGCGTGCGTCCGCCACAGACGAGAGTAGGAACTTCCGGCGTGGTATCGACCATAGGGGAAGTCTGCCATCCATCACTCACCTCCGAGTCGGCGAGTACCGACACCCCCTACGCCGCAACGCATTACGCGCAAACACTCGCCTTGCAACACCTTTCGTCACACGCCCGCGCGTTGTCGGCCGGCGCCGCTGACATCGAGAACTATCCGTGATCGGCCCTCGGTGGTCCGTGAGATCGTCGATGACATCTACTGCTTCGTCTCGAGATCCTTGGCGCACGCGTCGAGGATCCGCCCGAACACATGGCCGACAACGGTTTTGGCGACTCTGCCGATGACGGGGCCGACGTCGACGGTGCTGGTCCAGACCACCCGTGTGCCCTCGGGCGCCGTCGTGAACGTCATCGTCGCACCATTGTGCGGTATCGGAGGAAAACTACGGTCGACGATGTAGTCGAACGAATGCGGTGGGTCATAGCGGGTGATGCGTTCATAGAAGCGGCCGATCAACCAGGTGTGCCGCCGGATCGCGCCGACCCCGTACGCCGCACCATCGCCGGGACGGGTGAGCTCATCGCGCAGTACCCACACCGTGCGTTCGTAGTTCGTTGTGGTGGCACACCAGCCGAAGACCTCCTCCAACGGGGGCAGCGATGGTGCGCTCGACGACGATAGCTTCCATATCAGATCCCTCCCTCTACAGTGAATTTCACCCTAAGACACCGCTCGCTTCCCGATCGTGACACCCAGCGCCTGTGCCGTACGTGTCCGGCGTCGACTCCTCGTAGCCATCGACTTCGTGTGCAGCTGGGCGGGTGTCGCCCAGAGGGGCGAGGTGTCGCGGCCGACTGCCATGCGAATAGTCTCAGCCGCCAGAACTCTTCGGGCGGAACCGTCTTGCGCTCGGCGTTTTCACGCGCATGTCGAACGCGCACTTCCGTCAATTCAATGGTGATGTCATCTAGTGTCACGGAGAAACACCGTTGCTTCGGTATGAACCACCCTCTTTACCGGGTTCGGCCGAAGCGACGGTCTCGGCGAAATCTCGCAATCCGCAATCAATTCTAGGAGGATGCTCGGTGCGTTCGATGAAGGTATTGACAGCTCTGGCCGCCGCTGTCACCGTCGGCGCGACTCATCTCGTGCACGCCCTGACCGGAACGGCCGTCGCCGCGCCCAATGCGTCTGGTGGAGAGGCGGTTCCGGTCGTGGCGGGCATGACAACCCTGGCGCTGAACCCGGACCTCGGAATGACCGGCCTGGTCTCGATGAAAGTCGGTGGCGGCAAACTACTTGTCCACGGCCACGCGATCTCCGGTGGCACGGTCCTACTCAAAGGTGGCATCGAACTCAAAGCCGGTGCTAAATCGGCCAAGTTGTCGAACCTGGCCATCGACATCACCACCGGCAATGTCCAAGCCAAACTCAACGGAAACGCACTGGCACTCGGCAACGTCGACACCAGCACACTCCGTCTGCGCAAGGATCCTGGCGCCAAGCAGATGTATGTCAACATCGGTTTCTCCGACGAGAACAACATAGAGCTGACCCAAAGCGCTGCCACCGCCCTGAGTCAAGCGCTGGGCATCGGCCTCGAAGAAGGTGATGTACTGCTCACCGGCGGCGTCGCGGCGGGAGTAGACCTGGACAAGCAGATGGCATCGGTCCTGAACGTGGACCTGGAAGACGCCATAGACGCCGGCATCGATATTGACGTAGAGCTCGGACAAGACATCGACGCATCTACCAGCCTCGACCTCGCCCTCTTGTAAACGCGGCGCGCCGTTTCTAACCGCCCGCACCAGCCCGCCCCGCGGCGACGAGTCGACCGCGGGGAGGCGCTCGCCGGTACTCATCAGCGACGCCACAAACATTCGCGGACAACGCCTTCCGCCGATCGAGCGCGCCGACACGATTCGTGGTCAACTGTCGGTCAGCCGGACGACCTGTACAGGGGACGTGAGGCGGGTATGCGTAGCTCGAGCCCTCCGCGACGAGTTGCGGACGTCTGGATGCGCTGCGCCGATCGCGGAGGGTGACCGGGCACAAGTTCATCTGTCACCGCTGACCAACGCTGGACTCCTGCGGTGTCGACCAATCTCGGTGTGAGACGAAAACCGATACTGCGCAGGACATCTCATAATGGTCGACGTGGAACAACTCGAGGTCGTCGTCGCCCATCGCGAGCGGGCGACACTGCGTGTGGGGGATGTGTTTCTGAAGGTCGACGCTGATCAGACACGCACCGACGTCGAGGTCGAGGCGATGGTTTTGGCGCCGATCCCGACTCCGAACATCCTGTGGCGCAAGCCGCCCGTGCTCGCCCTCGCCGCCCTGCCCGGGACGGCGCTCGGCCGTCTCGGTGCCCGGTCGACGCGCCGCCGGCCGCGTGGGCTGCGGCGGGTGCCGCCGTCCGGCGACTGCACGACGCGCCGCTGCCGCCGTGGCCGGGCCGAAGCCTCGACGCGATCGCGGCGGAGCTCGACGGCGAATGCGATTGGCTGATCGCGAATGACGTCCTTCCCGCCGAGCTGGTCATGCGCAACCGGCGGATTGCCGAGGCCGCGCTGCGACCATGGACACCGGTGTTCACACACGGCGACCTGCAAGTCGCCCACGTGTTCGTCGCCGATGACGAGATCACCGGCGTGCTCGACTGGTCCGAGGCAGCCCAGGGCGACGCCCTGTACGACCTCGCCACCCTGACCCTCGGACACCAGGAACACCTCGGCGACGTCGTCGCAGGCTACGGCACCGACGTCGATCTCGACGTAATCCACGCATGGTGGTCGTTGCGAAGCCTGCGAGGCGTTCGCTGGCTGGCCGAGCACGGCTTCGACCCGACTGCGCCGGGCTGCGAGGTCGACGTGCTCAAAGCCCAGGCGACGCGAGGCTGACGGAAATGAGACGCTCTCGCACCGGGATATCACCGTGCAGTGCCTCGAGGCAGTGATGCGTCGACCGTCCAGTCGGCGGAGTTATTCGGCCGGGTGGGTGATTGCGTCGGGGGGTGGGGCGTTCTACGTTCGAGATCATGGGTCATGAGTTTCGGTTCGGTATCACGCTGGCAATACCTGGCTCGCGGGATGCGTGGGTGGACAAGGTTCGGCGGGCGGAAGCGCTGGGGTATGACGTGGTGGCGGTGCCGGATCATCTCGGGCTGACGGCCCCTTTTCCGGCGTTGTCGCTGGCGGCGGAGGTGACCGAGCGGGTCACATTGGGCACCTTCGTGCTGAATACACCGTTCTACAATCCGACGCTGCTGGCCCGTGATGTCGCCGCGTTGGACCAATTCAGTATGGGCAGACTGGAATTGGGGTTGGGTGCGGGGTACGTGAAGGCGGAGTTCGATGCGGCGGGGATACCGATGGGCAGCCCGGGCGCTCGCGTCGATCACCTCGAGCAGACCGTGCTCACCATGCGTAAGCTGTATGCGGACCCCGAATATCAACCGGCGCCCACGCGACCGCAGGGGCCACCGTTGATGATCGCCGGATCGGGAAACCGCTTGCTACGCATCGCCGCTCAGCACGCCGACGTGATCGCCCTGCCCGGTGGTGTGGCGTCGCCGAGCGGTCTGCCCAATGCCATGACCCCGGACGAACTCGCCGAACGCGCCGATTATGTGCGTGGTTTGCTCGGCGAACGCCGCGATCAGGTGGAACTGAACCTACTGGTGTACGGGGTGGCCGGCCCGGCTGAGCGGAACACTCTCAACGAACGGGTACGCCGGTTCCAGCCCGGGTTCACCGACGACCGAATCCGTACCGCGCCAGGCGTTTTGGTCGGCACGCCGCAGGAAATCGCCGACAGTGTGCGGAAATGTCGCGACCGCTATGGGGTCACCTACTTCACGATGCTCGAACCGGACTTGGAAACCTTCGCGCCCGTAATCGAACTCCTGAAGTAGCGGTACCAGGGCCGAATCCCTTCTCCCGCAAAGACTTCGGCGCAACACACTGATGCTGCCCGATCAGTCCCGCGTCACTCCTCCACGGAGTAGAAAGACTCCCCATCCTCAGGCGTGCCGTCGATCTGACTCGAGTGCCGGTGAGTAGGGGCGATGTCGTGCCCGAGAGTGTCCGACCGCACCGTGTCCAGGCCCTCGACGCCCGTGTCCTCGTCCGCCTCGGCGGGCCGGGACTCGCCCACGTCGGGCACTTCCTGCTCGAGCCGCTCGGACAAGGGTTCACCCTCGCGTTGCTCCCGAGACGTCATTCCGAAGCGGTCGGCGCCCGTCCAGTCCTCGGGCGGGTCGACCACCTCGTCTCCGTCGCGGTTACGCACCTCGTCGGAGTCGAGGCTCTCCATCGGGGTGAGCATGTCCTCGTCGGGTTCACCTGGTCCGTTCATGCACGCGACATTCCCGCCCTACTTCCCGGCAAACATGCCGGCCGTCACAAGACGAGGACGTCGGCAACGGCTTCGACTACCAGGTCGATGAGGCACCTCTAAGTCGTAAGAAGTGCGGACCCATCCACAGTGACTTCAGCCCGCCTTCGGTCACCGGCCGGATGCCCGCCTTGTCTCAGTGAGTCGAGTGGCGACTGAGCAAGCTCTGCCCCCGCTGACCAGCACTGAGTCGAGAACACGAGCATCGATCCGAGAACCAACGCCTCACGGACGATTTGCCCTGTCTACCGGCGATCTGCGTCCGGACCCCGTGAACTGATCACCGCCACCACCACCGCCACCGCCACCGCGGAACCGCCACGTCCACCGCCACCCGCCACCGCGACCAGAACCGGCGTCTGGTCTCCGAGATGTGATGCCTGGCGTGCGAACCCGTGTCACAGCAATCGATCGACGAGTTTGTCGAGGTAGTCCGGCGTGAAGGAGCCCATGCCGAACAAGACGCGGATGTACATCGGGGCCAGTATGTGATCCAGCACGTCGGTTGCGTCGAGTGCCTGCTCACCACGGTCGCGGGCGCGGTCGAGCATCGACTGCACTTGCCGCGTGCGGTCGGCGCGAAGACTCTCGGCAACCTCTAGGCTTTTCCCGCCGTTCCTGGAGAGGGCGAAGGCCAGATGCAGCACCACCGGGCCGTCGGGGCCGGTGATCTCGCGCGCCACTTGGGCTGCGTAAGCGCGCAGGTCGCCGTCCAGGCTCCCGGTGTCGGGCATCGGTGACACCGCGTTGAGACGGGTGAGAGTCACCTCGGTGAGCAGTGTCTCCAGATCGCCCCACCGCCGGTAGATGCTGCTGTCGGCTACGCCTGCGCGGGCCGCGATCTCACCGACGGTGAAGTTGCCGTAGCCGCGCTCGCTGATCAGGTCGGTGACGGCTTGGTGGACCGCCGCGCCGGTGCGGGCGGCGCGCCCACCAGGCCGTTTGACTGGCTGTCGCTCGTTCACATTCTTCACCTTAACGCAGCCACGGGTTGCGTTTGTCGAACCCGTGCCTCTATAGTTCTCTAACGCAGTTGCTGACTGCGTTAGCTCGACCGGTGGCGCGCTTTCCCGCGTCAGCTCGCCGGGCGCATTCGACGATTGAGAGGAATCTCCTTGGCTCCCTTGCCTGGTCGCTCGAGCCGGGCCGTGCTACTCGCGGTGACCTGCCTCGGCCAGTTCATGGTCCTGCTCGACAACACGATCGTCGGAGCGGCTCTGCCCGATATGCAACGCCGGCTGCACACCGAGTTGACCGGCCTGCAATGGATCGTCGACGCCTATGTGCTGCTGGTCGCTATGCTGCTGCTGTCCGGTGGCATCTTCGCCGACCGGTTCGGCCGCAAGCGGATGTATCTGACCGGCGCGGTGGTGTTCACCGCAGCGTCACTGCTGTGCACCCTCGCGCCCACGCTCGGCTGGCTGATCGCCGGCCGGGTGTTGCAGGGTATCGGCGCCGCGGCGTTGAGCCCGGCCTCGCTGGCTCTGCTCGCCGCCGCCTATCCTGTGCCCGGAGAACGCGTCAAGGCGATTGGGCTGTGGGCCGGGTTCAGCGGACTCGGCCTGGCCGCGGGCCCGGCGGTGGGCGGCGTGCTGACGGACGTCTTCGGCTGGCCCGCAATATTTCTGGTGAATGTGCCCATCGGTGTGGTGTTGCTGGTGGTCGGTCTGCGCAGTCTCGAGGAGACCCGCAATCCGAGCGCCCCACCGATCGATATCCCGGGGACGGTGCTGTCCGTGCTGGGAATGGGGGTGCTGACCTACGGGCTGATCGAGGGTGGTGCCCGCGGCTGGACGTCGCCGGTGATCCTGGGCAGCTTCACCGCCGCGGCGATCCTGTTCGCAGTCTTCGTCGCCGTCGAAGCGCGCCGTGGCGCGCCGATGCTGCCGCTGGGGCTGTTCCGGCGGCGCCTGTTCACCGTGTCCAACACCGCCATGGTCGTGGTGGGCTTCGCGCTCATGGGTTCGTCGTTCTTCTTCTCCCAGTTCTTCGTTTACGTCCAGGGCAGCTCGATCCTGCGCGCGGGCCTGCAGACCCTGCCGCTATCCCTCGCCATGGTGGTCCTCAGCCCGTACGCGGGCCGGCTCGCCGCCCGGTACGGCTTCCGAATCGTGGTCACCACAGGTCTGGCCCTGGCCGGCCTTGGCCTGCTGGCGCTCGGCATGGTGCACGCCGACACCGGCTACGAGAACGTGTGGTGGCGGCTGGGCCTCGCCGGCATCGGCTTCGCCCTGACCATGTCCCCACTGACGGGAGCCGCCATCCAGGCGGTCAGCCCGCAGGAAGGCGGTCTCGCCTCCGGTGTCAGCAGCACCACCCGGCAGATCGGTGCGGTGCTCGGCGTGGCGGTGCTCGGAGCCATCGTCCGCACTCGGCAATCCGGCGGCGCCTCCTTCGAGGTCGGCCTCGACAGCGCCTTTCTCGCGGCCGGTGCCATCACCCTGGCCACCGCCGTGTTCACCGGCCTGTGGCTGGCGACGCCCAAGGCCGCCGAAAACCCAGCAACGCCAGGACATTCCACCGATCGTGATACGGGCAGCACGTCGAACGCGGCCTTCACGAACAGCCCTTGATTACGCACCAAGGTCCGCCAGCTCACCGGCTCGATACTGGACGCGCCGAAACACGAACATTCGAGGTGCTGCCAGCGCCGCAGAACCCGCGCCACCGCGACCGAGAACAGCAGCAACAACCCGACCGCCGCGACCGCGCCCCACACAGCGGTCCAGGGCAGGAGTACCGTGATCGCGACCGCGGCCTCGACCATTGGTAGCCCTACCGCAGCCCGACCGACCCACCGCTCCGGAACACCTAAGCCCGACAACG
Organism: Nocardia tenerifensis NBRC 101015; assembly: GCF_000308715.1. Lineage (GTDB taxonomy): Bacteria > Actinomycetota > Actinomycetes > Mycobacteriales > Mycobacteriaceae > Nocardia > Nocardia tenerifensis. The sequence goes on along the minus strand of NZ_BAGH01000582.1, from coordinate 1,053 downwards.
ACATTCGGACACCTTCACGATCGGACATCTTCGCCCAGGCCGCGACCGCGAAGACCACTCCAACCGCCAACCGTGCAACCCGCACCCCGTACACGATTCACACCACGCACACCATGGCACACCCGCCCGCGGCATGCCCAACCCAGCACCCCCACTCAGCCAATGACCATTACCGGTAAATCAGCGATGACCGCCATCCGCGGCACCAAACCACGCGACGATCCGCTGCCGCCCCGGTGGCCGGGCGTATACCGACCCCGGCCAACCGGATTCGACTCCCGCACACCCTCTTCCGTCAGATAGTCGTACAACAGCCGTACCGGAACGAGTCGCTGCTGAATCGTGGCGTTGGCCAGTCCGGCACCCGAATCGATCGACACCACGTTCGCGCCACGGTGATGCGGACGAGATGTCAACTCCCGCACGAACATTGCGATATGCGCCCGGTTCGCGGTCACCGGATCCACCTGCTCGCGCTCGCACATCAGCAGATACTCCGACAACCCGCGCGCGTACGCATCGAGCGTGCGCGGCGCCCGCCCCAGATCCGACCACACCCCCAACCACGCCGCCGCTCGCTCGTGTCGGCCCAGCACCGGCCACTTCACCGTGAACCCGATCGCCCCGCTCAATCCGCCTCCCGAGTCCGTGGTCATACCAGGGAGACATGATGATCACCCCGGCCAGATTCCGCGTAACTGTTAACTCATCAAACGACAAATGTCTGGCCGAGCCGGATTCGACCTACTCCGGCACCGGATCCTGCTGGCATGACCTCGCCAGCACCATCACCACCGAAAGCGAGCCAGAGCCGTTAATTCCCCATTCAAGGCGCGCCAGGGCCCGCGGGCCGTGCGGGGCACGGGGAGGTTGTGGCGGGTGGGCGCTAGCGGACACGAGTGGGCATCGGCACGAACACCCATCGCGCTGGCTCTCACCTTCGGGCACTGGTCGGCCGCCGCGAAGGGGGCACCGGCTAGAGATGGACCTTCAAACGCTGCCTTGGCTCGTCTCGCGGTTGCACACCGCCACCCGGTCTCCTTCTAATCACCG
>NZ_BAGH01000583.1 GCF_000308715.1 Nocardia tenerifensis NBRC 101015 | reverse complement strand
TCGCGGCTCTGCGCCGGGACCGGCCGCGCACCAATCCCGCGAAGAGCGAGGGCAATTCGTCGGCCGCAGTCCGCAGTGCCGCGATATCCAGGTGGATCGGGAGCAGCACGGGCGCGTCGACCGCGGCCGCCGCGTCGAACAGCGCCAGGCCCTGTTCGTGGGAGAGCGCGCCCATGCCGGACCTGGCCAGCCGCTGCAGGCCGGCCTCGGTCAGCCGTCCGCTCATCCCGGCGCGGTCGGCCCACATGCCCCAGGCCAGCGACTGCGCGGGCAGGCCGTTGGCCCGGCGATGCGCGGCCAAGGCGTCCAGGAAGGCGTTGGCCGCCGCGTAGTTCGCCTGTCCCGCGTTGCCGAGTATGCCTGCGGCAGAGGAGAACAGCACGAACGCGGACAGGTCACGGGTCAGCTCGTGCAGGTTCATCGCCGCGTCCACCTTGGGCCGCAGCACCGCGTCCACGCGCTCGGGCGTCAGCGCGCCGAGCAACGCGTCGTCCAGCACACCGGCCACGTGCACGACGCCGGTCAGCGCCCTGCCGTCCAGCAGCTCCGTCGCGGCGGCGCGGTCGGCCAGGTCGCAGGCGACGACCTCGACCTCGACCCCGACGGCGGCCAGGTCGGCGCACAGCTCCGCCATGCCGTCCGCTGCCGCGCCACGCCTGCTGACCAGCACCAGGCCGCGCACGCCCTGCTCGGCGAGGTGCCGCGACACCAGTCGGCCCAGCATGCCGGACGCGCCGGACACGAGCACCGGGCCGGTGCCGAACCGCTCGTGGCCGGTGGCGTCGGGCAGCGGCACCGCCGCGAGTCGCGGTACGTGCACAGCACCGTTCCGCAGGACCAACTGCGGCTCGGCGCTCGCGAGTGCGACCGAAACGTCAAGGGAGCCATCCGTATCCACGAGCACGATGCGGCCGGGGTGCTCCGCCTGCGCGGCGCGCACCAGTCCCCACACGGCCGCGCCGGCGAGATCGGTGACGTCCTCGCCGGGCAGCGCCACCGCGCCGTCGGTGACGATCGCCAGCGTGGCGGCCGCGAACCGCTCGTCGGCCAACCAAGTCCGTGCGCGGTCGAGCACGCGCCAGGTCTGCGCGCGCACGGCCTCGGCGTCATTGCCGCGCTCGGTGGTCAGGACGACCACGTCCGGTGCGTCATCGAAGGCGGAGCCCCACTCGGCGACGTGAATCGGCGCGGCGTCCGCCACGGCGACCTGTGTCCAGGTCAACGCGAACAACGAATTCGGAGCCGCAGTATGCGACGACCCGAGCTGCGCCGTGGAGACCGGCCGGGCCGCCAGCGACCGGACGGACAGCACCGGCGCGCCCGTCAGGTCGGTCAGGTCGAGCGAGATCGAGTTCGCGCCAACGGGTTTGATTCGTACACGGACCTCGGTCGCCCCGGCGGCGTGCAGCGCGATGCCCTGCCACGCGAACGGCAGGGCGGCCTCGCCGTCGCCCGCGCCGAGCACCACGTGCGCGGCCGCGTCGAGCAGGGCGGGGTGCACGCCGAAGCGCTCGCCGTCGGCGCGCGCCTGTTCCGGCAGCGCGACCTCGGCGTAGAACTCGTCGCCGGATGTCCATGCGGCGGTGACGCAGTGGAAGGTCGGCCCGTAGGCGAAGCCCCGGTCCGCCAGCACGGGGTAGAGATCATCCACGGGCAGGGGTGTCGCGCCGGGCGGCGGCCAGTCCGCGGCGGTGGATGCCGGTTCGGTAATCCGTTCGGAGAGCACGCCTTCGGCGCACAGTGTCCATGGCGCGGTCAGGTGGTGCTCGTCCCTGGCGTGGATGGTCACCGTGCGGTCGCCGGTGTCCGCGAGCGGGCCGACGCTGACCTGGAACTGGACGCCGCCGCGCGCGGGCAGCACCAGCGGCGCCTGAATGGTCAACTCCTCCAGCGTGTTACACCCGACCTGGTCTCCGGCTCGGATGGCCAGGTCGACGAAGGCGGTGCCCGGCAGCAGCACGGTGCCCAGCACGCTGTGGTCGGCCAGCCACGGCTGGCTGCTCACGGAGAGCCGCCCGGTGAGCACGACGGTGTCGGTCTCGGGCGCGGGGACGATCGCGCCGAGCAGGGGGTGTTCGATGGCCTCCAGTCCGATCGCGGTGGCGTCCGAGGACACGGTTTTCGGTGCGAGCCAGTAATTGTGGTGCTCGAAGGGGTAGGTGGGCAGGTCGACGCGGCGCGCGCCGGAGCCCGCGAAGAACCGCGCCCAGTCCACTCTCGCACCGGCGGCGTGCAGCCGAGCCAGCGCGGTGACCACCGCGATCGTCTCCTCGTGCTCGGCGCGCAGCGTCGGCACCACCCGCGCGGCGGCGGTGATCTCGGTGTCGTCGAGGGTGTGCTGAATCATGGCGGCCAGCACGGCGTCCGGGCCGAGCTCGAGGTAGCGGGTCACGCCCGCTGTCGCGAGATAGCGCACGCCGTCGGCGAAACGCACCGTCGCACGCAAGTGCCGCACCCAATGGTCGGCGTCGAAACGCTCCACCGGCTGACCGGTCAGGTTCGACACCACGGCCAGTTCCGGCGTCGCGTAGGCGATGGATTCGGCGACGGCGCGGAACTCCGCCAGCATCGGCTCCATCAGGGCGGAGTGGAAGGCGTGCGAGACCCGCAGCCGAGTTGTCTTCCGGCCCCGCGATTCCCACCGCTCCGCCACGGCCCGCACCTGTTCGGCGATGCCCGACAACACCACCGAGCCCGGCGCGTTGACCGCCGCGATACTCACCCCCTCGACGAGGTCCGCGACAATCTCTTCCTCGCTCGCCTGCACCGCGATCATCACGCCGCCGTCCGGCAGCGCCTGCATCAACCGTCCGCGCGCGGCCACCAACCGGGCCGCGTCGGGAAGCGACAGCGCCCCGGCGACATGCGCGGCGGTCAGCTCGCCGATCGAGTGACCGGCCACGAAATCCGCGCGCACGCCCCAGGATTCAAACAGGCGGAACAGCGCGACCTCGAACGCGAACAGCCCCGCCTGCGCCCACATCGTCTGGGCGAGCTGCTCCGCGTCGTCGCCCCACATCACCTCGCGCAGCGGACGCTCGAGCTGGGCGTCCAGCTCGTCGGCGACGGCATCGAACGCCGTCGCGAACACCGGATACGCCGCGTACAGCGCACGCCCCATCCTCAGCCGCTGCGCGCCCTGCCCGGAGAACACGGCCGCGGTCTTGCCGACGCGTACCGAATCCGTCACGCCGGCACCGCCCGCGACCCCGGCCAGCTCCGATATCAGGCTCTCCGACGATGTTCCGATCACCACCGCGCGGTGTTCGAAGCCCACCCGCTCGGTCGCCAGGGTGTAGGCGACATCCGCCGGATCCAGCTCCGGACGGTCCGCGACGTACGCGCGCAGCCGCTCCGCCTGCTCGCCCAACGACCGCTTCGTCTTTCCGGACAGCACCCACGGAATCACCGGCAGTGCAACGCGTTCGGGCTCCGGTACCGCCTCGGGGGCCTGCTCGATGATCACGTGCGCGTTCGTGCCGCTGAGCCCGAACGAGGAGACGCCCGCCCGGCGGGGCCGATCGACCTCCGGCCACGCCCGCGCCTCGGTGAGCAACTCGACCGCGCCGTCGGTCCAATCCACCTGTCGCGTCGGCTCCGTCACATGCAGCGTCTTGGGCAGCACACCGTGGCGCATGGCCATGACCATCTTGATGATCCCGCCGACGCCCGCCGCGGCCTGCGCGTGCCCGATATTGGACTTGATCGAGCCGAGCCACAGCGGACGGTCCGCGGGCCGATCCTGTCCGTAGGTGGCGAGCAGCGCCTGCGCCTCGATCGGATCGCCGAGCGTCGTCCCGGTCCCGTGCGCCTCGACCGCGTCCACGTCCGCAGGCGCCACCCCGGCATTGGCCAGCGCCTGCCGGATCACCCGCTGCTGCGACGGACCGCTCGGCGCGGTCAAACCATTCGACGCCCCATCGGAGTTCACCGCCGACCCCGCCACCACCGCCAGCACCGGATGACCATTGCGCCGGGCGTCCGACAGCCGCTCCAGCACGAGTACGCCGACGCCCTCGGCCCAGCCGGTTCCATCGGCGTTGGCGGAGAACGACTTACAGCGGCCGTCCGCCGACAGCCCACGCTGGCGGCTGAATTCGACGAACATTCCCGGCGTCCCCATCACCGCGACACCGCCCGCCAGGGCAAGCGAGCACTCCCCCGAACGCAACGCCTGCCCCGCGAGGTGCAAGGCCACCAGCGACGACGAGCACGCCGTATCCACCGTCACCGACGGCCCTTCCAAGCCGAACACATACGACAGCCGCCCGGAGACCAGGCTGCCGCCGCTGGCCGACGCGGCCTCCACGCCGAGGCCGTAGTCGTGATACATCAACCCGGCGAACACACCGGTCGCGCTGCCCCGCAGGGAGTTAGCCTCGATGCCCGCCCGTTCCAGGGCCTCCCACGAACATTCGAGCAGCAGCCGCTGCTGCGGATCCATGTACAGCGCCTCGTTCGGGCTGATGCCGAAGAAGGCGGCGTCGAATCCACCCGCGCCATAGAGGAATCCGCCCTCGCGCGCATAGGTCTTGCCTGGCACGCCGGGCTCGGGGTCGTACACGTCATCGAGGTGCCAGCCGCGATCGCCGGGAAACTCCGTCACCGCGTCGACGCCGTCGGCGACCAGCCGCCACAGGTCCTCCGGCGACGAAACCCCGTTCGGGTAGCGGCAACTCATGCCCACGATGACGATGGGCTCGTCGTCGCTCGAGGTCCGCGCGGCGACCGCGCCCGCCACCGTGACGCTTCCCGCCAGCCGCTCCACGAGGTGTTCCGCGACGGCCGCGGAGGTCGGGTAGTCGAAGATCAGCGTGGCGGGCAGCCGCAGCGCGGTGGCCGCGTTCAGCTGGTTGCGCAGCTCGACCGCGCCGAGCGAGTCGAAACCCAGTTCCTGGAACGCCCGGTCCGGCGCGACCGCGTCGGGCGAGGCGTGGCCGAGCACGGCGGCGACGTGGGTGCGCACCAGGTTCAGCACGGCCTCCGCGCGCCGCTCCTCGGTCAGCCCGGCGAGCCGCTGCGCGAGACCCGTGCCGTCGGCGCCGGCGACCTGTCGGATCGAGGTCCGGACGAACCCGCGCAGCAGCGCCGGGATCGTGTCCGTGCGCGTCCGCAGCGCGGTCGTGTCCACCCGCATCGGCACTAGCAGCGGTTCGTCCAGGCTGAGCGCGGCGTCGAAGAGCGCGAGGCCCTCGTCGGCGGTGAAGGCTGGAATTCCCTGGCGGCGCAGGCGCTTACGGTCCGCGTCGGTGAGCCACTGGCTCAGGCCCGCCTCGATTCCCCAGAGTCCCCACGCCAGGGTGGTCGCGGGCAGGCCCTCGGCCCTGCGGTGCACGGCGAGCGCGTCGAGGAAGACATTGGCCGCCGCGTAGCCGCCCTGTCCGGCCGCGAGGATCATGCCGCCCGCCGAGGAGAACAGCACGAACGCGGACAGGTCGAGGTCGCGGGTCAGCTCGTGCAGGTGCCACGCGCCGTCGGCCTTGGCGGCGAGCACGCCGTCGATGAGGTCGGGCGTCAGCGCGCCGACGAGTCCGTTGTAGGCCACGCCCGCCGCGTGCACGACGCCGGTCAGCGGATGGTCGGCGGGTACGGCGGCGATCAGCGCGGCCAGCGCCGCGCGGTCGGCGACGTCGCAGGCCGCGATCGTGACTTCGGCGCCGAGAGTGCGCAATTCGGCGCGCAACTCCTCCGCGCCCGCTGCGGCGGGCCCGCTGCGGCTGGTCAGCACCAGCCGCCGCACCCCGTGCCGGACCACCAGGTGGCGCGCGATCAGCGCACCGATACCGCCGGTGCCGCCGGTGATCAGCACGGTGCCCGTCGAGTTCCATTCCGGTTCCGCGCGATCGGCCGTCGAGGCGACGCGCACGAGCCGCGGCACCAGCACCCGCCCCGCGCGCACCGCCAACTCCGATTCATCGGACACCGCCGCCGCGATCGACACCGCCGCGGGCTCGTCGATGTCGGCCAGCACGAATCGATCCGGGTTCTCCGCCTGCGCCGCGCGCACCAATCCCCATACCGGCGCTTGGTTCAACGCGACCGCCGCCTCGGGCTGCGTGGCGACCGCGTTCCTGGTGACCACCAGCAGCCGCGCCTCGGCGAAACGCGGGTCGGCCAGCCAGTTTTGGACTACCTCGAGCGTCCGGTACGCGACCGTGCGCGCGGCACCGGGTGTTTCACCGTCCGCCTCCGGGCACTCGAACACCACGACGTCCGGCACCGGCTCCTCGTCGGCGAGCGCGTCCCACGCGCCGATCGAAGGCCGCACCGTCGGCGACGGCGCTGGTTGCCACTCGATGCGGAACACCGAATCGTCCTGTCCCGCAGCGCTCATTTGGTCGGCCGACACCGGCCGCGACACCAGCGACGCCACCGAGAGCACCGGGCGGCCCGCGCTGTCCGCGACCTGTACCGCGATGGCGTCGCTCGCGGCGGGCGCGATCCGCACGCGCAGCGCGGCGGCGCCGACGGCGTGCAGGGCGACCCCGTTCCAGGCGAACGGCAGCACGGTCTCGCCGTCGCGGTGCCCGCCGTCCTCCAGGATCGCGATGTGCATGGCGGCGTCGAGCAGCGCGGGATGGAGGCCGAAACGCTCGGCGTCCGGCCTGGCTTGCTCGGGCAGGGCTACCTCGGCGAACACCTCGTCGCCGCGGCGCCACGCGGCGTGCAGGCCCTGGAACACCGGGCCGTACCCGTAGCCCTCGCCGGACAGCACCGCGTAGGCGTCGGCCACCGGCACCGGCTCCGCGCCCTCCGGCGGCCACTGCGCCAAGTCGAAATCTGCTGTCGAGGTGCAGTTTCCGAGCACGCCGTCCGCGTGCACCGTCCACGGCGCGGCCGGATCGTCCGCGCGGGAGTGGATGCTCAGTGGGCGGCGGCCGGTCTCGTCGGGCGCGCCCACCACGATCTGCACGACGACCGGGTCGCCGTCGGGCAGCAGGAGCGGGGCGCGCAGCGTCAGCTCCTCCACTGTCCCGCAGCCGACCTCGTCGCCCGCCCGGATGGCCAACTCCACGAACCCGGTGCCGGGCAACAGCACTCGGCCGAACACGTCGTGCTCGGCCAGCCACGGCTGGGTACTGGTCGACAGGCTGCCGGTGAACACCACACCGTCCGAATCGGCCAGCGCCACCACGGCGCCGAGCAACGGGTGGGCGGCGGCGCGCAGGCCGAGCGAGCGCGGATCGCCGCCGGACGAGGGTTCGGCGGCCCAGAACCGTTCCCGCTGAAAGGGATACGTCGGCAGGTCGACGCGCCGGCCCACGGGCGAGACCGCGGACCAGTCGACCCGCACCCCGCGCACGTGCAACGCGCCGAGCGAGCTCAGGAACCGATCGAGTCCGCCGTCCTCGCGGTGCAGCGAGCCGGCGATGACATTGTCCGGCCTGATCGCGTCGACCGTCTGCTGCACCCAGGTGGTGATCACCGGGTGCGGGCTCACCTCGACGAAGGTGTCGTAGCCCGCTTCGGCCAGGCCGCGCGCCGCGCGTTCGAACTCGACCGGCTCCCGCAGGTTTCGGTACCAGTACTCGGCGTCGAGATCGACGGTGCCGACCCAGTCGCCGAGCATGGTGGAGAAGAACGGGACCGTCCCGGCGCGCGGTTCGACCGCGGCGAGCACGGCGGCGAGTTCGTCGCGGATCTCCTCGACATGCACCGAGTGGGCGGCGAAGTCGACGCCGGGCACCATCCAGCGGAACACGCCCTCCTCGGACAGCTCGACCCCGAGCGCGTCGAGCTCGTCCGGGTCGCCGGAGACGACCACCGACGCGGGCCCGTTCACCGCGGCGACGGACAGACTCCCGCCGCGGGCGTTCAGCCGTTCCCGCAGCAGCCCGGCCTCTTGCGCGACGAACATCATCGCGCCCTTGCCGGTGAGCGCGCGTAAAGCCTTGCTGCGCAATGCAACGATGCGGGCCCCATCATGCAGCGAAAGACCGCCCGCCACCACGGCCGCGGCGATCTCGCCCTGACTGTGCCCGACCACCGCCCGCGGCTCGACACCGCAGGAGCGCCACAGCGCGGCCAGGGACACCATCATCGAGAACAGCACCGGCTGAACCACATCGACGCGCTCCAGCGGCGGTGCCGACGCGGTGCCGGTCAAGACGTCGAGGAGCGACCAGTCGAGGAACGGCTCGAGCGCCTCCGCGCACAACCGGATGTGCTCGGCGAAAACCGGTGCCGACGCGAGCAATTCGACGGCCATGCCGTGCCACTGCGAGCCCTGGCCCGGGAAGACGAACACCGTCTTACCGGTGACATCGGACCGGCCCTGAGTCAGATACGGGTGGTGCGAATCCTCGGCCAGCGCTCGCAATGCCGACCGGAACCCGTCCCGGTCAGCGGCGGCGACGACCGCGCGGTGCTCGAAGGTCGCGCGGGTATTCATCAGGGAGACAGCGAAATCCGCCACCGTGGGTTCGGGATCGTCGTCGAGGTGGGCGAGCAGCGCGCGTGCCTGGTCGCGCAGCGCGCCCGCGCTCTTGCCGGACAGCAACATCGGCGCGGCCCGCATCGAATCGGGCAGGGGCTCGGGGGTTTCCGTCGGCGGCGCCTGCTCGATGATCACGTGCGCGTTGGTGCCGCTGATGCCGAACGAGGAGACGGCGGCGCGGCGCGGATGCTCGGCCGGTGGCCACGGCCGCGTCTCGGTGAGCAGCTCGACCGCCCCGGAGCCCCAATCCACCTGCGGTGTCGGCGTTTCCGCGTGCAGCGTCTTGGGCAGCGTGGCGTGGCGCATCGCCATGACCATCTTGATGATGCCCGCCGCCCCGGCCGCGGCCTGGGTATGGCCCATATTGGACTTGATCGAGCCGAGCCACAGCGGCCGATCCTGCGGCCGCCCTTGGCCATAGGTCGCCAGCAAGGCCTGCGCCTCGATGGGGTCACCGAGTCGCGTGCCGGTGCCGTGCGCCTCCACCACGTCGACCTCCGCGGGCGACACACCGGCATTGGCCAGCGCCTGCCGGATCACCCGTTGCTGCGACGGACCGCTCGGCGCGGTCAAACCATTCGACGCCCCATCGGAGTTCACCGCCGACCCCGCCACCACCGCCAGCACCGGATGACCATTGCGCCGCGCGTCCGACAGCCGCTCGACCAGCAGCACACCGGCGCCCTCGCCCCACCCGGTGCCGTCGGTGCCCGCCGAGAACGACTTGGACCGCCCGTCTTCGGCGAGCACCGTCTGCCTGCTGAACTCGACGAAGGTATCCGGCGTCGCCATCACCGCGACGCCGCCGGCCAGCGCGAGCGAGCACTCGCCCGCCCGCAAGGCCTGCGCGGCGAGATGCAGGGCGACGAGCGACGACGAGCACGCGGTGTCCACCGTCACCGACGGCCCCTCGAGGCCGAACACATACGAAACCCGCCCGGAGGCAATGGCGCCCGCCGCGTCGCTGAAGGCGTAGTCGTGGTACATCAGGCCGGTGAACACGCCGGTCGCGCTGCCCTTCAGCGTGGTCGGGTCGATTCCGGCGCGCTCGAACGCCTCCCAGGAGATCTCCAGCATGAGGCGCTGCTGCGGGTCCATGTAGAGCGCCTCGTTCGGGCTGATGCCGAAGAACGCGGGGTCGAAATTTGCCGCGTCGTAAAGGAATCCGCCCTCCTTGGTGTAGGACTTGCCCGGCTTCCCCGGCTCGGGGTCGTACAGGTTCGCCACGTCCCAGCCGCGATCGGCCGGGAACTCCGAGATGGTGTCGACGCCGTCGGCCACCACGGTCCACAGCTGCTCCGGTGCGGCGATGCCGCCCGGAAAGCGGCAGGCCATGCCGATGATCGCGATCGGCTCGCGCGACGCCTCGGCGAGTTTCCGGTTCTGCCTGCGCAGCCGATCGGTCTCCTTCAGCGACGCGCGCAGTGCGTCGACCAGCTTCTGATCCGTGTCGGCCATGTCAGTTCCCCGCTTCTTGTCTTGCGTCGTCGAGGGTGTCGAGGTTGTCGAGGGCCAGGCTGATCAGGCTGTCGGCGTCCATCGTGTCGATGGCGTCCTGCCGGTCGGCCGGGTCGTCGGGCGAGGCCGTTGTGGCGTCGCCGTCGAGGTGGAGCAGCCTGTCGAGTAGCCCGGCCGCGCGCAGGCGGTCGAGCGGAATGGCTTGCAGGAGTTGGCGAACCCGCTGCTCGTCGGTGTCGTCGTCGCCCTGGGGTGTCAGCTCCGCGTCGAGCAGCTTCGCCAGTGCGCGGGCGTTCGGGAAGTCGAACACGAGGGTCACCGGCAGCTTCAGCCCGGTCGCGGCGGCGAGGTGATTGCGGAACTCCACCGAGGTGAGCGAGTCGAAGCCCAGATCGCCGAAGGCGCGGTCGGGTTCGACCGCGACCGGGGTGGCGTGCCCCAGTACGGCGGCCGCCTCGCCGCGGACCAGGTCGAGTAGGGCGGCGTCGCGATCCTCCTGCGCCAGCCCGGCGAGGCGCAGGCGCAACGGCTCCGCCGTGGCCGCACCCGCCCGACGGCCCGAGCCGGGCACCAGTTCGTGATACAGCGGCGGCAGTTCATCCTGATTGCGCGCCAACGCGTTCAGGTCCAGGGACAGCGGCAGCAGCACCGGCTCCGGCACCGTCGCCGCGAGGTCGAACAACCGAAGCCCTTGCGCCGCGGACATTCCCGTGAGGCCGGCGCGGGCCATCCGCTGGCGGTCGGCCGCGCCGAGGTGTCCCGCCATGCCTTCGTCCTCGGTCCATCTGCCCCACGCGAGGGACTGCGCGGGCAGCCCGTGCGCCCGCCGATGGACGGCCAGCGCGTCGAGGAAGGCGTTGGCCGCGGCGTAGTTGCCCTGCCCCGCATTGCCGAGAACACCGGCGGCCGAGGAGAAGAGGGTGAACTGCGTCAGGTTCATGTGCGCGGTCAACTCGTGCAGGTTCAGCGCGGCGTCGACCTTGGGCCGCAGCACGGTGTCCATGCGTTCCGGGGTGAGCGCGGCGATGACTCCGTCGTCGAGGACGCCCGCTAGGTGGATGACGCCGGTGAGCGACCGTCCGGCGAGCAGCGCCGCCGCGGCGGATCGGTCGGCGAGATCGCAGGCGGTCAGCTCGATCTCGGCACCGAGCGCGGTCAGCTCGGCGGCCAGTTCGGGCATGCCGGGGGCGTCGGGTCCGCGCCTGCTGACCAGAAGCAACTGCCGCACACCGCGTTCGGTGACCAGGTGCCGGGACACGAGCCGACCCAGCATGCCCGCGGCGCCGGAGATCAAGACCGGGCCGGTGTGGGCGGGCGTCTCCGCCGGTTCGCCGATCGGCACGCGCGCCAAGCGCGGGGCGTACACCGCGCCGTCGCGGATCACCGTCTGTGGTTCGCCCGAAACCACCACCGCGGACAGCACATCTAAGGTGACCGGGCCACCGTCGTTGTCCACCAGCACTATTCGATCCGGATGAGCGAGTTGCGCGGCTCGCACCAAGCCGCCGACCGCCGCGCCCGCGAGATCCGTGACGTCCTCGCCGGGCAAAACCACCGCGCCGCCGGTCATGACGACCAGCGTGGCGTCTTCGGCGCGCGCGTCGCCCAGCCAGTCTTGCAGCACCGCGAGCACCCGGTTCGTCGCGGCGCGCACCGCGTCGGCGTCGCGTCCGGGCGGGCAATGCAGCAGCACCGCATCGCATTCCGCGTCGGCGGACCAAGCCGACCAACCGATGACCCGCAACGGCCGCTCGGCCGCCGCCATGCCCAGCCGCCGCCAGTGCACGTGGAACAGCGACTCGTGGAACCGCCCCGCGCGCAGCTCGGCACTCGACACCGGCCGCGATACCAGCGACCGGACCCGCGCGACGGGCGCTCCGCTCCGGTCGGCGATCTCGAGTGAGACCGCGTTCTCCCCGGTGGTGGATACCCGTACGCGGACCGTCCGCGCTCCGGTCGCGTACAGCTCCACCCCCGACCAAGCGAACGGCAACACCGTCGCTTCGCCGTCCGCCCCGCTCAGCAGCCCGGCGTGCAGGCAGGCGTCGAGCAGGGCCGGATGCAGGCCGAACCGGCCAGCCTCGTCGTGTGCTCCTTCAGGCAGCGCCACCTCGGCGAACAACTCCGTGCCGGAGATCCACGCCGCGCGCAGGCCGCGGAACTCGGGTCCGTAGCGATATCCCTTGTCCCACAACCGGTCATAGGCGTTCTCGAGATCCACCTCGGTCGCGTCTCGCGGCGGCCACCGTGTCAGGTCGAAGGACGGCCGCGGTGTTCGCCGGGCGAGCGTCCCGGCCGCGTGCAGCGCCCAGGGCGCGCCCGGCTGCCGGGAATGAATGTTCACCTCCCGCGCCTCGGAGTCGTCCGCCGGGCCGACCGTCACCTGTAGCTGAACACCGCCCTGCTCGGGCAGGACCAGCGGTGCGTGCAGGACGAGTTCGTCCAGCACGCCGCAGCCGACCGCGTCGCCCGCCTGAATCGCCAACTCCACCAAAGCAGTTCCCGGCAGCAGCACGGTGTCGTCGACCCGATGATCGGCCAGCCAGGGCTGCGCGCTCACCGACGGCCGGCCGGTGAGGATCGCGCCGCCGTCCGGCAGCGGCACCACCGCGCCGAGCAGCGGGTGCGCCAGCGCGTCCTGTCCGACGGCCGACACGTCGCCGGTTCCGGCCGACGGCGCGACCCAGAAGCGTTGGTGCTGGAAGGGATACGTCGGAAGCTCGACTCGGCGGGCGCCGGAGCCCGCGAAGAACGATGCCCAATCCACCTGTGCGCCTGACGCATACAGGCGACTCAGCGCCGCGACGGTGCTGTCGATCTCATCATGGTCGGCGCGGGAGCACGGCACCACAAGGGCGTCCTCGAGGGTGTGCCGAATCATGGGCGCCAGCACCGCGTCCGGGCCGACCTCCACGAAACGCACCACGCCCGCGTCCGCCAGATACCGCACGCCGTCGGCGAAACGCACCGTCTCCCGCACATTCCGCACCCAGTACTCGGCGTCGAAACGCTCCACCGGCTCGCCGGTCAGGTTCGACACCACCACCGGCTCGGGCACCCCGTAGGACACCGTCTCGGCGACAGCGCGGAACTCGGCCAGCATCGGCTCCATCAGCGCGGAGTGGAACGCGTGCGAGACGCGCAGCGCAGTGGTCTTGCGTCCCTGTGCCTTCCACCGTTCCGCCACGGCCAGCACCTGACCCGCCACCCCGGACAGCACCACCGAACCCGGCGCGTTGATCGCCGCGATGCTCACGCCCTCTGCCAGGTCGGACCGCAGTTCGGCCTCGCTCGCCTGGATCGCGACCATGACCCCGCCGACCGGCAGGGCCTGCATCAACCGGCCGCGGGCCGCGACCAATCGGGCCGCGTCCGGCAGGGTCAGCACCCCGGCCACATGGGCGGCGGTCAGCTCACCGATCGAGTGCCCGGTCATGAAATCGAAGCGGACACCCCATGATTCGAGCAATCGGAACAGTGCCACCTCGAAGGCGAACAATGCGGCCTGTGCGAACACCGTCTGGTTCAGCGTGTCTGTCTCGGCACCCCACATGACCTCGCGCAGCGGACACCCGAGTTGCGCATCCAGCTCCGCCGCGACCGCATCGAGCGCCGCCGCGAACACGGGATACGCCGCATACAGCCGCTCGCCCATCCCCAACCGCTGCGCGCCCTGCCCGGAGAACACCACCGCGGTCTTGCCGCGGCGTACCGAATCCAGCACGGCGTCTTCGGGTTCGGCCAGCCCCCGTTCCAGTTCGGCGAGGTCGTGTCCGAGCACGACGAGGCGATGATCGAATGCCACCCGCTCGGTCGCCAGGGTGCACGCCACGTCCGTCGGGTGCACGTCGGGATGGTCGGCCACGAACGATCGCAACCGCCGGGCTTGGCTTGCCAACGCCTGCTCGGTCTTAGCGGACAGCACCCACGGAACCACCGGGGGCACAGGGCGTTCAGGATCGGCCATCGGGTCGTCCGGGGCCTGTTCGATGATCACGTGGGCGTTCGTGCCGCTGATGCCGAACGAGGAGATCCCCGCCCGCCTCGGCCGTCCGTCCCGGGGCCACTCCCGGCTCTCGGTCAGCAGCCGTACCTGCCCCGTCGCCCAATCCACCTGCCGGCTCGGCTCATCCACGTGCAGCGTCTTCGGCAGCACGCCGTGGCGCATCGCCATGACCATCTTGACGATGCCCGCGACGCCCGCCGCGGCCTGCGCGTGCCCGATATTCGACTTGATCGACCCGAGCCACAGCGGCCGATCCTGCGGCCGCCCTTGGCCATACGTCGCCAGCAGCGCCTGCGCCTCGATCGGATCGCCGAGCGTGGTCCCGGTCCCGTGCGCCTCGACTACATCGACCGCGCCGGGCGACAACCCCGCATTCGCCAAGGCCTGCTCGATGACCCGCTGCTGCGACGGACCGTTCGGCGCGGTCAAACCATTCGACGCCCCATCGGAATTCACCGCCGACCCCGCGACCAACGCCAGCACCGGATGGCCGTTGCGCCGCGCGTCCGACAGCCGCTCGACCAGCAGTACGCCGACGCCCTCGGCCCAGCCGACCCCGTCCGCCGCGTCGGCGAAGGATTTCGCCCGGCCGTCCGGCGCCATGCCGCGCTGGCGGCTGAACTCGACGAACATCCCCGGCGTCCCCATCACCGCGACACCGCCCGCGAGAGCCAGCGAGCACTCCCCCGAACGCAATGCCTGGCAGGCCAGGTGCAGGGCGACCAGCGACGACGAGCACGCCGTGTCCACGGTCACCGACGGCCCTTCGAGCCCGAACACATACGACAACCGGCCGGAGACCAGGCTGCCGCCGCTGGCCGCCGCGGCCTCCACGCCGAGGCCGTAGTCGTGATACATCAACCCGGCGAACACACCTGTCGAGGTGCCTTTTAGGGTCGCGGGGTCGATGCCCGCCCGCTCGAACGCCTCCCACGTCGCCTCCAGCAGAACGCGCTGCTGCGGGTCCATCGCGAGGGCCTCGTTCGGGCTGATGCCGAAGAAACCGGGGTCGAAATCGGCCGCGTCATAAAGGAATCCGCCTTCGCGCGCGTAGGTCTTGCCCGGCACGCCCGGCGTCGGGTCGTCGACGTCGTCGGCCCAGCCGCGGTCGCGCGGGAACTCCGAGATCGCGTCCACGCCCGACGCGACCAACCGCCACAGGTCCTCCGGCGAGCCGACACCGCCCGGATAGCGGCAGCTCATGGCCACGATCGCGAAGGGTTCGTCGTCGGCGGGCCGACGCGCGGCCACCGCGCGCGGCGCCACGCTCAGCACCCCCGCCAGTACGGAGGCGAGGTGGCCGACGACGGCATCGGCGTTCGGATAGTCGAAGACGAGCGTCGCGGGCAGCCGCAGCCCCGTCGCGGCGTTCAATTGGTTGCGCAGTTCCACGGCGGCCAGCGAATCGAAGCCCAACTCCTGGAATGCCCTGTCCGGCTCGATGTCCGCGGCCGAGGAGTGCCCGAGCACAGCGGCGACGGAGGACCGGACCAGTTCGAGAAGGATGGAATCCCGCTCGGCCGCAGTCGATTCCGCCAGCCGGGCGCGGAGCGCGGCGTCGCCGGCCGGCGCGGTGCGCGTGGCCTGCCGGACCGGCAGTCGCACCAGTCCGCGCAGCAGCGTCGGCAGTGCCGCGCCGCGAGTTCGCAAGACTCCCTGGTCCATTCGCAGCGGAACGACGACCGCGTCTTCGGCCCGCAGGGCGGTGTCGAACAGCGCCAGGGCCTCGTCCACCGGCAGCGCGGGCAGGCCCTGAGCCCGCATCCTGCGCTGCGCCTCGTCGAGTTCCTCGGTCAGGCCGGTGTGTACGTCCCACAGCCCGAACGCCATCGACGTCGCGGGCAGGCCGAGCGAGTGCCGTTGTGCGGCAAGGGAGTCGAGGAAGAGGTTGGCGGCGGCGTAGTTGCCCTGCCCGGCGGCGAGCACCATCCCGCCCGCCGAGGAGAACAGAACGAAGGCCGCGAGGTCGAGGTGCCGGGTCAGTTCGTGCAGGTGCCACGCGCCGTCGGCCTTCGCGGCGAGCACGCCGTCGATCCGCGCCGGGGTCAGCGAGCCTACGAGACCGTTGTCCATCGCCCCGGCCACGTGCATCACCGCCGTCAGCGGATGCTCGGCGGGCACGGCGGCCAGCAGTTCGGCCACGGCGTCGCGGTCCGCGACGTCACCCGCGGCGACCGCGACCTGCGCGCCGAGTTCTTCCAGCTCGGCCCGCAATTCAGCGACGCCAGGCCCGTCCGGGCCGCGACGGCTGCTCAGCAGCAGATGACGAATCCCGTGCTCGGCGACCAGATGCCGGGCGACCAGCGCGCCGAGTCCGCCGGTCCCACCGGTGATGAGGACCGTCCCGTCCTGATCCCACTCGACCGGATCCCCCACGGCGATCGATCGGGTGAGCCTCGGTGCGAGCAGCTTGTCGCCGCGCACGGCGAGCTCGGGTTCGTCCGCGGCCAGCAGCGCCGGGAGCACGGCGTCGATATCCGTGTCGGCATCGAGGTCGGCCAGTACGAATCGGCCGGGCTGCTCCGCCTGCGCGGCCCGCACCAGGCCCCAGACCGGGGACTGACAGATGTCGACCGTCATATCCGAGGCCGTGGCAACCGCGTTTCGGGTGATCACCACCGGGCGAACGTTGGCGAGCCGTGGATCGTCCGAGCACGCGTGCAGGAAGGCGAGGGCCGCGTGAGTGATCCGGCGGACGCTCGCGGGCACCGGATCGGTGGGCGTCGCGCATTCGTACACCACCACATCCGCCACTTGTTCGCCCTCGCGAACCTCCGTGAAGTGCGACCACGCGATCGGCTCGACGGACGGCACCGCGACCGGCTCCCAGCCGAGGCCGAGCACGGTGCCGGACTCCGCACGCGCGAGCTGCTCCGGCGCGATCGGCCGCCCCGCCACGGAGTCGACCGACAGCACCGGCCGCCCCGCCTCGTCCGCGACGAGTAGCGAAAGACGTTCCGCCGTAGCCTGTTCCAGCCGAACACGCAATGTGGTCGCGCCGCTCGCGTACAGGGTCACTCCGGTCCAGCTGAACGGCAGCACGGCCGCGCCGTCGCCGTCGTCGATCAGCGCCGCGTGCATGGCGGCGTCGAGCAGGGCGGGGTGGAGGGCGCAGCGCGCCGCGTCCGCGTGCGCCTGCTCGGGCAGGTCTACCTCGGCGAACAGCTCGTCGCCGCGCCGCCACGCGGCGCGCAGGCCGCGGAAGGTCGGGCCGTAACCGAAGCCGCGGGCGAGCAGGGTCTCGTAGGCGTGGTCGAGCGGGACGACGCTCGCGCCGGCCGGTGGCCAGCTGCCCAGATCATCGCTCGGCAGGGCCGTCGACGTCGCGAGCGTGCCCTCCGCGTGCACCGTCCATGGGTCGTCGGTGTGTTCGGCGCGCGCGAAGATCCGAACGGCGCGGCTGCCAACGGAATTCGGCGCATCGACCACGACTTGGAGCTGCACGCCGCCGTGTTCGGGGAGCACCAAGGGCGCGCGCAGGGTCAGCTCCTCGAGCCTGCCACAGCCGAGCTGATCCCCGGCCCGGAGCGCGAGCTCTACGAATCCGGTGCCGGGCAACAGGATACTGCCGAGCACCTCGTGATCGGCCAGCCACGGATGGGTGTCGACGGCGATCCGACCGGTGAGCACCAGGCCGTCCGAGTCCGGTGCGGGCAGCGCGGCCGCCAGCAGCGGATGGCCGAGCGCCGCGAGGCCCGCGGCCGTGACGCCGCCGAGATCGACGCCGAGCCACTCGGACAGGTATTCGCGGCTGTCGAGCCAGAAGTGCCGGTGCTGAAAGGGATACGTGGGCAGCTCGACCCGGTGCGCGCCCGAGTCCGCGAAGAACGCGGCCCAATCGACCCGCGCGCCGGACGCGTACAGCCGGGCCAGGGCGGTGACCACGGTGGTGGCCTCATCATGATCGGCGCGCTGCGCCGCGGCCACGAGTACGTCGTCCAGCGTGTGCTGAATCATGGGTGACAGCACGGCATCCGGGCCGACCTCGACGAACCTGGTCACGCCGCCGGCCGCGAGGAATCGCACGCCGTCGGCGAAGCGCACGGTCTCGCGCACGTGCCGCACCCAGTACTCGGCGTCGAAACGCTCAACCAGCTGACCGGTCAGGTTCGACACCACCGGCACCGTCGCGCGCCGGTAGTCGATCGTCTCGGCCACCGCGCGGAACTCGGCCAGCATCGGCTCCATCAACTCCGAATGGAACGCGTGCGACACCCGCAGACCAGTAGTCTTGCGGCCCAGCGCCTCCCACCGAGCGGCCACGGCCCGCACCCGTTCGGCCACACCGGACAACACCACCGAACCCGGCGCGTTCACCGCCGCGATACTCACCCCGGCGACGAGGTCCGCGGCGATCTCTTCCTCGCTCGCCTGCACCGCCACCATCACGCCGCCGACCGGCAGCGCCTGCATCAACCGAGCACGCGCTGCCACCAATCGCGCCGCGTCCGGCAGCGACATCACTCCGGCGACGTGGGCCGCGGCCAGTTCACCGATCGAATGACCAGCCACGAACTCCGTTCGGATACCCCATGATTCGAGCAACCGGTAGAGCGCAGTCTCGAACGCGAACAACCCCGCCTGAGCCCACTGGGTCTGCTCGAGCAGACTCGGGTCCGCACCCCACACCACCTCGCGCAGTGGACGCTCGAGCCGCGCATCGAGTTCCGCGGCAACGGCGTCGAACGCGGCCGCGAACACCGGGTACGCGGAGTGCAGGGCACGACCCATGCCGAGCCGCTGCGCACCCTGCCCCGAGAACACCAGCGCCGTTCCGCCGCCGCGCACCGAATCCACCACGGCGCCACCGCCGTCGGCGACCGCCGCGGCTCCCGCGATCAGACCGTCGCGGGCGGCGACCACCACCGCGCGGTGTTCGAATCCTCCGCGTTCGGTCGCCAAGGAGAACGCGATGTCCAGGGGGTCGGTGCCGGAGTCGTCCGCGAAGGACGCGATCTGTCGCGCCTGATCGGCCAAGGCCTGCTTGGTCTTTCCCGACAGCACCCACGGGATCACGAGCAGCGGTGTCGCGGTGGTCGATTCGGGCGCGCTGGTGGATTCCACGGCCTCTTCGATAATGACGTGGGCATTGGTGCCGCTGATGCCGAACGAGGAGATGCCCGCCCGCCGGGGCCGATCGGCCGCCGGCCACGGCTGCGCCTCGGTCAGCAACTCCACCGCGCCCTCGGACCAATCCACCTGCGGCGTCGGCTCGTTCACGTGCAAGGTCTTGGGCAGCACACCGTGCCGCATGGCCATGACCATCTTGATGATCCCGCCGACACCCGCGGCAGCCTGCGCGTGCCCGATATTGGACTTGATCGACCCCAACCACAACGGATGATCCGCGGGCCGATCCTGTCCATACGTGGCGAGCAAGGCCTGCGCCTCGATGGGATCGCCCAGCTTCGTGCCGGTCCCATGCGCCTCCACCGCATCCACATCGACGAACGACAAACCCGCGTTCGCCAAGGCCTGCCGGATCACCCGCTGCTGCGACGGACCGTTTGGGGCGGTCAAACCATTCGACGCGCCATCCTGATTTACCGCCGATCCACGGACCACCGCCAGCACGGGATGACCGAGCCGCCGCGCCTCCGAAAGCCGCTCGACCACAAGCACACCCACGCCCTCGGCCCAGCCCGTCCCATCGGCGTCGGCGGCGAACGACTTACAGCGCCCATCGGCAGCCAGCCCCCGCTGCCGACTGAACTCGACGAACGCCTCCGGCGTCGCCATCACCGCGACACCGCCGGCCAAGGCCAGCGAGCACTCCCCCGAACGCAGCGCCTGTCCCGCGAGGTGCAAGGCCACCAGCGACGACGAACACGCCGTATCCACCGTGACCGACGGCCCTTCCAGCCCGAGCACATAGGACAGCCGCCCCGAAGCGATGGCTCCGGTCGAGCTGTTCGCCGCGTAGTCGTGATACATCATCCCCGCGAAGACACCGGTAGCGCTGCCGCGCAAGGCATTCGGATCGATGCCCGCGCGCTCCAATGCCTCCCACGAGCATTCGAGCAACAGCCGCTGCTGCGGATCCATCCCCAGCGCCTCGTTCGGGCTGATCCCGAAGAACGCCGGATCGAAATCCCCTGCCGAGTAAAGGAACCCGCCCTCGCGCACGTAGCTCTTGCCCCGCGCCCCCGGTTCGGGGTCGTACAGACCGGCGATGTCCCACCCGCGATCCCCCGGGAACTCACCGACCGCGTCCACGCCCTCGGCGACCAGCCGCCACAGCTCGTCCGGCGAGCCGACCCCGCCGGGATAACGGCAGGCCATCCCCACGATCGCGAGGGGTTCGTCCACCGGTCCGGCGGCGACCACCACCGTGTCCGTGCCACCGCCGCTGACGATCTCGGTGGCCAGGTACCGGGCCAGCGCCAGCGGTGTCGGATAGTCGAAGACGAGCGTCGCGGGCAGCCGGGTGCCGACCGCCGCGCCGACGGCATTGCGGAACTCGACCGCCATCAGCGAGTCGAACCCGAGTTCGCTGAACGCGAGATCGGGCGCCACCGCGTCCCAACGGGCGTGGCCGAGGGCCGTCGCGGCCTGCCCGCGCACCACCTCCAGCAGTGCCGCGAGCCGTTCGTCCGCATCCAGACCGGCGATTCCACGGATCGCGGGCACGGCGGCGGCACCGGCCCGCCGTCGCGACCGAGTCCGGACGAGACCGTCGAAGATCGGCGACAGCTCCTGGCCCGCCAGTGTTTTCAGATCGAGCCGGATCGGCAGCACGGTGGCCGACCCCGCCGCGATCGCCGTGTCGAACAGCGCGAGCCCCTCGGCGGCCGTGAGCGGCGCTACGCCACTGCGCGCCAGCCGGTCTCGATCGGCGGCGGCCAGACCGCCCGCCATGCCCCCGTTCTCAGCCCACAGACCCCACGCCAGCGATTGAGCCGCGAGCCCGTGCGCGCGCCGATGCGCGGCGAGCGCGTCGAGGAACGCGTTCGCGGCGGCGTAGTTGCCCTGCCCGGCCGTGCCGAGCACGCCCGCGGCGGAGGAGAACAGGAGGAACAGGGACAGGTCCATGTCCTGAGTGAGTTCGTGCAGGTTGAGCGCGCCGTCCGCCTTCGGACGCAGCACGGTGTCCATCCGCTCCGGTGTCAGCGCGTCGAGCACGCCGTCGTCCAGCACGCCCGCCAGGTGCAGCACACCGGACAGCGCGGGATGCTCGGCCAGCACCTCGGCCAGGGTCGCGCGATCGGCGACGTCGCAGGCCACCACCTCGACGCGCGCGCCCCGCTCGGTCAACTCCGCCCGCAACTCGGCCATGCCGTCGGCCGCCTCGCCGCGGCGGCTCAGCAGCAGCAGATCGCGGGCTCCGCGATCGACGAGATGCCGGGAGATCAAGCGCCCCAGCGTGCCCGACGCGCCGGAGATCAGAATCGTGCCCGCCGTCGCGAAGACCGGCCGTGCCGGAGCCGATTCGGCAGAGACGCGGACGAGACGCGCCCCGTATACCGTGCCGTCTCGGACGAGCAGTTCCGGTTCGCCCGCCGCCACGGCGACGGCCACCGGTAGCGAACCGTCGCTGTCGAGCAGCACGATTCGGCTGGGCTGCTCCCGCTGCGCGGCACGCACGAGGCCCCACACCGCGGCGCCCGCCAGGTTCGGCGTGTCCGCGCCGGGCAGCGCCACCGCGTCGCGCGTCGACACCACCAGTGTCGCGGAGGTCGAGCGCGCGTCGTCCGGCCACGACTTCACCGCGCCGAGAACATGACTGGTCGCCGCTCGGACGCTCGCGGCGTCGAGCCCCGCCACGGTATCGAGCTCGACCAGGTCCGCCACGGGAGCGCCTACCGCGATCGGCGTCCAGTCCAGCCGGAACAGCGAGTCGCGCGCGCTCGACCGAGCGGACTCGGCCTGGCCTGCCGCGATCGGCCGCAGCACAAGGG
The DNA here is from genome assembly GCF_000308715.1 of Nocardia tenerifensis NBRC 101015. Lineage (GTDB taxonomy): Bacteria > Actinomycetota > Actinomycetes > Mycobacteriales > Mycobacteriaceae > Nocardia > Nocardia tenerifensis. The sequence continues at coordinate 2,544 of NZ_BAGH01000583.1, read as the reverse complement.
ATTCCGCCGTCAGCACGGGGCGGCCGAGATCGTCGGACACGGCGACGAGCAACCCGTGCCCGCGCGACGTGATGCGGGCCCGCACTCTGGTCGCGCCGGTCGCGTGCAGCGCGACGCCGGACCAGGCGAACGGCAGGACGGCGACGTCGTCGACCAGGTCGGTCAGCGCGACCGCCTGGAGGCAGGCGTCCAAGAGGGCCGGGTGGATGCCGAATCGATCGGCCCCCGCGGTCGCCGACTGGGGTAACGCGACCTCGGCGAAGATCTCGTCGCCCGCGGCCCACGCGTGTTCGAGGCCCTGGAACACGGGGCCGTAGTCGAGGCCCGCCTCGGACGTCTCGGCGTAGAAGTGCGTCAGGTCCACGGCGTCGGCGTCGATGGGCAACCACTCACTCTGTACCGCAGGCTCTTTCGGTCGGGCGCTGCTCAACGCGCCCTCGGCGTGCAGCAGCCACGAGGTGTCGTGGCGGTCCTCGCCGCGCGAGTACATCGCCACCGTGTGCAGCCCGGCGGCGTCGGCGGGGCCGACCACCACCTGGAGGTCGAGGCCGCCGCGGTCCGGAATCACCAGCGGCGCCTGGATGGTCAGATCCGCCACGACGGGGCAGCCGACCTCATCGCCCGCGCGGATCGCCAGCTCGAGAAATCCCGTGCCCGGGAAGAGGATCAGCTCGCCGACGCGGTGATCGGCCAGCCACGGATGCATGCCGAGGGACAGTCGGCCGGTCAGCACGGCCCCGTCGGAGTCGGCCAGCGGGACGGCCGCGCTCAGCAGCGGATGCCCGGTCGCGACCAGGCCCGCCGACTCGACGTCGCGGGCGCCGGGCCGCGGGTCGACCCAGAAGCGTTGACGTTGAAAGGGATAGGTGGGCAGGTCGACTTGGCGCGCACCGTGTCCGCCGAAGAACGCTGCCCAATCGACCTGCGCGCCATGGACGAAGAGACGGGCCAGGGCGGTCACGACCGCACCGACCTCGTCGTCGCCGGGCCGCAGCGCGGGCACCACGAGCGTGTCGGCGGCGGTGTCGGTGCCGTCGAGGGTGTGCTGAATCATGGGCGCCAGCACGGCATCCGGGCCGAGCTCCAAAAGCCGGGAGACGCCCTCGTCGGCGAGGTAGCGCACGCCGTCGGCGAAACGCACCGTCTCCCGCACATGCCGGACCCAGTGGTCGGCGTCGAAGCCGTCGACGGGCCGCCCGGTCAGGTTCGATACCACGGGCAGCGTCGGCGTCCGATGGCCGACGGTCGCGGCGACGGCGCGGAACTCGGCCAGCATCGGCTCCATCAGAGCCGAGTGGAACGCGTGCGACACCCGCAGGCGAGTCACCTTGCGGCCCTGGGCCGCCCACCGATCGGCGACCTCCGCCACCTGATCCGCGGACCCGGACAAGACCACCGAGCCCGGCGCGTTGACCGCGGCGATACTCACCCCGTCGATCAGATCGGGTGTCACCTCGGCCACTCCGGCCTGCACCGCGACCATCGCCCCGCCGTCCGGCAGCGCCTGCATCAAGCGCCCGCGCGCGGCCACCAGCCGGGCCGCGTCCGACAGCGACAGCACCCCGGCCACGTGCGCCGCCGTCAGCTCGCCGATCGAGTGCCCGGCCACGAAATCAGTTCGGACGCCCCAGGATTCGAACAGCCGGAACAGCGCGACCTCGAACGCGAACAACCCCGCCTGCGCGTAGACGGTCTGGTTCAACAGCTCTTCGTCGTCGCCCCACAGCACCGTCCGCAGCGATCGCTCGAGCTGGACATCCAGCTCCCCCACCACGGCATCGAAGGCCGCCGCGAACACCGGGAAGGCCGCGCACAACGCCCGCCCCATCCCCAACCGCTGCGCGCCTTGACCCGAGAACACCGCCGCCGTGCGGCCGCCGGTGACCGCGCCGCGCACCACCCCGGCCGCGGGCGCATCGGCGGCCAAAGCCGCCAGCGCCGCACTCCGTTCCGCCGTGAGCACGACCGCGCGACGCGTCAGTCCCGCCCGTCCCGTCGCCGCGCTGAACGCCACGTCCACCGGATCCAACTCCTGGCGCGCCTCGAGCCACGAGGCCAGCCGTCGCGCCTGCGCACCGAGCGCCGCGTCGTCGCGCGCCGAGACCACCAGCGGCAGCGGCACATTCGCGGGCCACGTCGGCCGTTCGGCCTCTGCTGTCTCCGGCGCCTGCTCGAGGATCACGTGCGCGTTCGTACCGCTCACCCCGAACGACGACACCGCGGCCCGCCGCGGATGCGCGCCCTCGGCCCAGGCGACCGGCTCGGTGAGCAGCCGGACGTGGCCCGCGGACCAGTCCACGTGGCTGGAGGGCTGGGTGACGTGCAGGGTGCGCGGCATCGTGCGGTGCCGCATGGCCATGACCATCTTGATGATCCCGCCGACGCCGGCGGCCGCTTGGGCGTGCCCGATATTCGACTTGATCGAGCCCAGCCAGAGCGGGCGATCGTCCGGGCGGTTGCGCCCGTAGGTCGCCAGCAGCGCCTGCGCCTCGATCGGGTCGCCGAGCGTCGTGCCGGTGCCGTGCCCCTCCACCACGTCGATCT
>NZ_BAGH01000584.1 GCF_000308715.1 Nocardia tenerifensis NBRC 101015 | reverse complement strand
CCTAGAACTCTCCCTCGCCCTCGCCGCCCTGGAACTAGGTGTGCCCGCCCAAGATTGAGCAATCCGGGCTCCCGGTAGATCGACGCCGTCCCCGCCGCGATGGGCACCGTGCCGACGGGCACCGGGGCTGTTCGGCGGCGATCAGGTGCTGCCCGGAGGGAACCGGGCGCTGCGCGAGCGGCGAGGGTTTGCGGGCTGCTGCGGTGGTGATTGTGCGCTGCGCAGAGGGTGATTGTGCTCTGCGCCCAGTTTCGGGGGGCGATTTCTGGGCTTGGGGGAGATTGTTTGGGCAAGGGGGGAGGGTGAGACTCGGGGGAGCGGCCCGCATCACAACCGGGAGACGGGCGCATGTGTTGAGATGAGGAGCACCACGAGTGCTGGAATTCGATCTACTGGTGATCGGTGGCGGGCCGGGCGGCTATGTCGCCGCTATCCGGGGCGCGCAGCGCGGACTTCGGGTCGGGCTGGTGGAGAAGGAGCGACCGGGCGGAGTATGCCTGAACTGGGGCTGCATTCCGACCAAAGCGATGCTGCGCTCGGCTGAGGTGTATCAGACCCTCAGCGCCGCAGTGGAATTCGGTATCCACGCCGACAATGTCCGCTACGATTTCGCGGCGGTGCGCCAGCGCAAGGACGGCATCGTCAAGGAGCTGACCGACGGCGTCGCGGGCCTGTTGAAGGCCAACGGGGTGACGGTGGTCGAGGGGCACGCCCGGTTCGTCGGGCCGACGACCGTCGAGGTGCACGAGGCCGGCCCGTCGCCGATCTTCGAGGGCGGCCCCCGCTACGCCGCCGCGCCGGGCGCGGCGCTGCGGCAGATCAGCGCGCGCGACGTGATCGTCGCGACCGGCTCGGTGCCCGCGCGGCTGCCGGTGCCGGGCGCGGACCTGCCGGGCGTGGTCACCTCCGACGGCGCGTTCGGGCTGACCGAGGTGCCGCGGCGGCTGGTGGTCATCGGCGGCAGCGCGGTCGGGGCCGAATGGGCGAGCCTGTTCGCCACTTTCGGCAGCGAGGTCACCGTGGTGGAGATGCAGGATCGCCTGGTTCCGCTGGAGGACAAGGAGATCGGCGCGGCGCTCGGACGGTCGTTCCGCAAGCGCGGCATCACCGTCCTGACCGGGGCCACCGTCACCGGCATCGCGCAGGGCGACGGCCTGCGGGTCTCGGTGGGCGGCCCGCAGGCGCGCGAGATCGACGCCGACGTGGTGCTCGTCGGCGTCGGCCGGCGACCCAACACCGCCGACCTCGGCCTCGACGTCGCCGGAATCGCCACGGACGCGCGCGGTTTCATCGAGGTGGACGACCAGCTGCGCACCGGGGTCGAGCACGTGTACGCCATCGGCGACGTGACCGGCAAGGCGCTGCTCGCGCACGTCGCCTCGCATCAGGGCCTCACCGCGGCCGACGTGATCGCCGGGCACGACGCGCACATCGACTACACGGTCATCCCCGCGGCGACCTTCACCCACCCGGAGATCGCGAGCGTCGGCCTGACCGAGGAGGCGGCCCGCGCGGCGGGCCACGAGGTGATCACCGCCAAGTTCCCGTTCGCCGCGCTCGGCCGGGCCAAAACCTTCGGCGAGACCGAGGGCATCATGAAGATCGTTGCCGGGCAACGACATCGGGAAGTGCTCGGCGTGCACATCATCGGCCCCTCGGCCAGCGACCTGATCACCGAGGGCGCGCTGGCGATCGCCCTCGAGGCAACGCTCGACGAACTGGCCGACACCATTCACGCCCACCCCACCCTCGGCGAGATCGGCATGGAGACGGCGCTGGCCGGGCTCGGACTGCCGGTGCACATCGCGCCGCGCAAGCGTTGAGGAGTCCGCGGATGACCACGACCACCGCACCCCGCAAGACCACCCGCAAGTCCGCGAAGGCTGAGCCTGTCCAATCCTCTTTCGGCACAGCGGATCCCGACACCCTGCGCGGCTTCTACCGCGACATGCTGTTCGTACGGCGCTTCGAGGAGCGCACCGCGCAGAGCTACCAGCAGGCCAAGATCGGCGGCTACTGCCACCTCAATCTCGGTGAGGAGGCGACCGTGGTCGGCGTCGGCGCGGCCATGCGCCCCACCGACTACCTGTTCACCAACTACCGCGAGCACGGCTACGCGCTGGCCAAGGGCATCGCGCCCGGCCGGGTGATGGCCGAGCTCTACGGCCGCTCCACCGGCACGTCCAAGGGCTGGGGCGGGTCGATGCACATGTACGACACCGCGACCCGGCTGCTCGGCGGCTACGCCATTGTGGGCGGCCAGGTTCCGCTCGCCGTCGGCGCCGCGCTGGCCATCGACTACCGCGGCGGCGACGAGGTGGTGGTGTGCCAGATGGGCGAGGGCACCACGAATATCGGCGCGTTCCACGAGTCGCTCAATATCGCGGCGCTGTGGCGGCTGCCCGTGGTGTTTCTGGTGATCAACAACCAGACCGGCATGGGCACCACCGTCGAGCGGTCCTCGGCCGAGCCGGACCTGTGGAAGCGCGCCGCCGCCTACCGCATGCGCGGCGAACGGGTGGACGGCACCGACGTGCTCGCGGTGCGCGACGCGGCGAGCGAGCTCATCGAAGCCGCACGGCGCGAAGGGAAACCGGCGCTGCTCGAGGCCGTGAGCCACCGGCTCAAGGGGCACTCGGTGGTGGACCCGGCCAAGTACCGCAGCAGCGACGCGGTCGCCACGGCTCGCGAGCACGACCCGATCGTGCTGTGGCAGAAGAGATTGCTGGACGCGGGGATGCTGACCGAGGAGTCGGTGGCCGAGATCGAGCGCGAGGTGGCCGAGAACGTCGCCGCCGCCGTCGAATTCGCCGACTCGAGCCCACATCCGGAGCCGTCGAGCCTGTTCGACTACAACTACGCCACCCCGGTGCCCGGCGACTCCCGCCGCCTGCCCGCCGACCCGCTCTTCTGAGGATCCATTGTGCCTGTCATGACCTATCGCGAAGCGCTGCGCGAGACCCTGCGCGAGGAGATGCGGCGCGACGACGACGTCTTCCTGATCGGGGAGGAGATCGGCGTCTTCGAGGGCTCCTACAAGATCACCGCCGGCCTGCTCGCCGAGTTCGGCGAGAAGCGGGTGCGCGACACACCGATCGCCGAGGAGGGTTTCGTCGGCGCGGCCATCGGCGCCGCCATGCTAGGCCTGCGCCCGGTCGTGGAGATTATGACGATCAACTTCTCGCTGCTCGCGCTGGACCAGATCGTCAACCACGCCGCCAAGATCTACGGCATGTTCGGCGGGCAGACCTGCGTGCCCATGGTCATCCGCATGCCGGGCGGCGGCGGCCAGCAGCTCGGCGCGACGCACTCACAGAACATCGAGCTGTACTACGCCTTCGTGCCCGGCCTGAAGGTGGTGGCGCCGAGCACGCCCGCCGACGCGCGGGCACTGCTGAAAGCCGCCATCGAGGACGACGATCCGGTCATCTTCCTGGAGAACCTGTCCCTCTACAACACCAAAGGCGAAGTGCCCGAGGATCTTCCGCCCGCCGAGATCGGCAAGGCCGCGGTCACCCGCGCGGGCACCGACATCACGCTGATCGGCTACTCGCGCATGGCCACCGTCGCCACGCAGGTGGCGGAACGCCTTGCCGCCGAGGGCATCTCCGCCGAGGTGATCGACCTGCGCAGTCTGCGCCCGCTCGACCGCGACACCCTGATCGCCTCCGTCCGCAAGACCGGCTGCGCCGTCGTGGCCGAGGACGACTGGCTCACCTACGGCATCGGCGCGGAGGTCGCGGCCTCCATCTCCGACGGCGCGTTCGACTACCTAGACGCCCCCGTCCGCCGCGTCGCCATGGCCGAGGTCCCGCTGCCGTACGCCAAGCCGCTGGAGAAGCTCGCCCTGCCGTCCGCCGACTCGCTCTACACCGCCGCCGTGCAGACCCTCGCGGCCGTGGGAAGGAAGTAATGCCCGAGATCACCATGCCCCGGCTCTCCGACACCATGGAGGAGGGCGTCGTCTCCGCGTGGCTCAAGCAGGTCGGCGACCGCGTGAGCCGCGGCGAGGTCCTCGCCGAGATCGAGACCGACAAGGCGCTGATGGAACTGGAGGCCTACGACGACGGGGTGCTCGAGCAGATCCTCGCCGAACCCGGAATGCGGGTGCCGATCGGGGAGCCGATCGCGATCGTCGGGGACGGTAGCGGTGCGAAAGGTGCTGCCGCCGGGCCGGTCTCGAAGGGCGGCCGGAGCGGCGCGGACGCGCAAGCGGCTGCGGCCGAGCCAGTTCCGGCGGACAACAGTAGCGGTGCGGGCGCGGAAGCTGTTGCGCCGGAACCTGTTCTGGCGGGCAGCGGTAGCAATGTGGGCGCGGAGGCTGCTGCGGCGGGCCTGGTTCCAGCCGGCAACGGTAGCGGCACGGGCGCGGAAGCTGCCGCCTCCGGGCCTGTTCCGGCGGGCGCGTCCGGTGCGGCGGCCGCGAATACTGCGGCACGGGTTGGTTCGCCAGGCGTCGAGTCATCCAGTGTAGAGGCGCCTGGAACCGCTGCCGCGCAACGTGCTTCGGGCGCGCGACAGAAGTCGTCGCCGCTGGCGCGCAAGATCGCCGGCGAGCTCGGCGTGGATCTCGCGGCCGTGGTCGGCACAGGCCCCGGCGGCCGGATCACCCGACAGGACGTCGAAGCGGCTTACCGGAATGCGCCCGCAGCCGGGACTCCGGCGTCAGCACCTGCTGACTCGGCACCAGCGCCCGCCACAGCGGCGGAGCCCGCCGCCGTGGGCACTGCCGCCGCGAATTCCGTCGCCGGGAGCGCGGCCGCCGTGAGCAACGCCCCTGTGCGCACCGCCGCCGCGAGCCCTACTGTCGCGAACGCCCCCGCCGCCGCGAACGTCGTCGCCACCGCCAGCGCCGTTGCCGCGAATACCGCTCCCACACAAAGGATCCCCGCCCCAGCCGACTACGAGGAGATCCCCCTCACCACCATCCAACGCCTCTCCGCGACCCGCCTCACCGAGAGCAAGCAGCAGGCCCCGCACATCTACCTGACCAGCGCCATCGACGTCACCGATCTGCTCGCCTTCCGCGCGCGGATCAACGAGACCATGGCGGATGGCAAGGTCAGCGTGAACGACCTGCTGGTCAAGGCCGTCGCGAGCACCCTGCGCAAGGACCCGTCGGTCAACGTCAGCTTTGCTGGCGATAAGCTACTGCGCCACAGGGGAATTCATCTCGGCGTCGCGGTGGCCACCCCGGCCGGTCTGCTGGTCCCGGTGATCCGCGACGCGGACCGCAAGAGCGTCTCGGAGATCGCGGCCGAGAGCCGCGCCAAGGCGACGCGCGCCCGCGACCGGAAGCTGCGCGCCGACGAGATGTCCGGCGGCACCTTCACGATCTCCAATCTCGGCATGTTCGGCATCGAGCAGTTCACGGCGGTGATCAACCCGCCCGAGTCCGCGATCCTCGCGGTCGGCGGGGCGGCCGACGAGTTGCGCCTCGAGCAGGGCGAGGTGGTGAGCCGAAAGATCTTGCGCGTCACCCTGTCCGCGGATCATCGCGCCGTCGACGGCGCGGTCGCCGCGCAGTTCCTCGCGCAACTGAAGGAACTGCTGGAAAACCCAATGCGCATAGTAATTTAGCGGGCGAGCGCTACCACCGTTCCTAACCGGAATCCGAAAAAGTTGTGAGTTCTTCAGTGTCCTGCCGTACCAGACACTTTCCCTCCGGCCGGAGTTAGTTTTTGCTGGCGCTCCGGTGCCGATCGCCGAGCGCATTACGGAGAGAAACCTTCTGCATCGAGGCAAAAATGAGACTCACCACTCGGCTGTGTTCCGCGCTTTTCGTGGGTGTGCTGGCGCTGGCCCTCGGTTCGACCGAGGCCGGCGCGGAACCCGCGTCACCCTCCGCCGCGCCGGCCGCACCACCCGGCGCGGCGGCGGTCTCGGCGGCCGCCACCCAGCAACAGCAGCTCGCCGGCTCCATCAGTCCAGGCTTGAAGGATCAGTCGGCGAAGCCCGTCGTCGACACCGACTCCGGCAGCCACTCCTCCGACACGCAGGGCACCGGCCCGCAGATGTCGGCGTTCCTGGCGGCCTTCGGCTACGCCCTCGGTCACCCGGACGTCGCGCCGCCGGGCGTCAACGACTGGAGCTGCAAGCCCACGGCGGAGCATCCGCGGCCCGTGGTGCTCGTGCACGGCACCTGGGCGAACGCGTACGACTCGTTCGCGTTCATGAGCAAGCCCATCAAGGACGCCGGGTTCTGTGAGTTCGCCTTCAACTACGGCATCTCGAACCTGCTCCAGGGCGGCGGCCTCGGCACGGTGTTGCCGGGAGCCTATGGCACGGGCGACATTCCGACCTCGGCGAAACAGTTGGCGATCTTCGTCGATCGGGTGCTCTCCCAGACCGGCGCCAAGCAGGTCGACATCATCGGCTGGTCGCAGGGCGGCTCGATGTCGAACTGGTACACCAAGTACGAGGGCGGTGCGGCCAAGGTCAAGAATCTCATCACCTACGGCGCGACCCATCACGGCACCTCGCTCGACGGAATCGCGACGCTCGGCCGGGCGATCAACAATTTCGGCATCGATGTCCTCGGCCCGATCTCCCTTCTCGTCGGACAGTCCGGAATTCAACAAACGGTCGGCTCCGATTTCGTGAAGAAACTCAACGCGAACGGTGACACCGTTTCCGGGCTCACCTATACAATCGTCGGCACGCGATGGGACGAGGTGACCAATCCCTACGAGTCGACGTTCTTGAAAGCCGGAACGGGCGCCACGGTGCACAACATCACCTTGCAGGAAGGCTGCGAAATAGATCTTTCCGACCATCTCACGATGATGTATTCGCCGCGCGCCCTGTCGATCGCGCTCAACGCCCTCGATCCGGCGAAGAACCCGAAGCTCGTCTGCACCGCCAATCCCTGGCTGATCGGCGGTGGCGGACACCCGTGATCCCGCTCCGCTGACCCCGCCTGACGGCTCCGCGACGCCGAGCCGTCAGGCCTTTGCGACGCTGAGCCGTCAGGCTTTCGGGCCCCGAGCCGTCAGCCTTCGGGTGCTGAGCCGTCAGGCTTTCGGTCGCGGCCGGTGGATCGGGTCGATCCAGTCGACGGTGTCGGGCTTCTCCACCGGCTCGAGGTCGAGGTTGACGACCACGGCCTCGCTGTCGCTGCGCACCAGCACGCACTCCAGCGGCTCGTCGGTGCTGGCGTTGATCTCCTGGTGCGGGACGTAGGGCGGCACGAAGATGAAGTCGCCCGGCCCCGCCTCGGCGACGAACTCGAGCCGCTCGCCCCAGCGCATGCGGGCGCGTCCGCGCAGGACGTAGATGACGCTCTCCAGCGAACCATGGTGATGCGCACCGGTTTTCGCGTTCGGATGGATCGTCACCGTGCCCGCCCAGATCTGCTGCGCGCCCACGCGCGCCGCGTCGATCGCCGCCGCGCGGTCCATGCCCGGCGTCTGCGCGGTATCGGAGTCGAGCTGATCGGACCTGACGACGCGCACGCCGTTGTCCCGCCATCCGCCCGCGGGCGAATGCGACTGTGCTTCCTCGGCGCTCACGTGTCACACCCTTCCGGTCTCCACCGAATTCTAACGACGACAGCCCGCACCCGATCACGTTGGAATCGGGTGCGGGCTGTGTCATGACCTCGACCGACCGCTACGACGTCGGCAGGCCGCTACACGTCAGCGGACCGCTACGACGTCAGCCGACCACTAGGCCGACCGCTACCTAATCAGCCGACCGCCCCGGCAGCGGCCCCATCACCCAGCGGCGCCAGATCCGCGACCAGACGCTCGGTCAGCGGCATGGGCACCGCGTGCCGCTCGGCGATCCGCAGCAAAGCTCCGCCGATCGCGTCCAGTTCCAGCGGCCGCCCCGCCTCGGCGTCGCGCTGCATCGACGACTTGGCCTCCGGCGGGAAGGCGTCGTAGAACCGCAGCGCGGCCGCCACATCGGCGGGCACGCCGGACGCGCGGCTCAGCGCGGCGATCTCGGTGACGAGGTCGGTGAGCTCCGCGCGATGGGTGGTGCGCAGCTCGCCGATGGGACACCGCTGCCGCGTGGACAGCAGCGCGAACGGCGCGAGGAAGAACAGCTTGCCCCACAGCATCGCGTCCTCGTCCGCGCGGATCGCCGTCTGCACCCCGGCCTCGCCGAGCGTCGCCGCCAGCGCCGCTACCCGATCGGAAGGCGTTGCGGCACTGGCGAGATCGATCTCGACGAACGGGCTGCCGTGCACGACGGACCCCGGTGCGTCGCGGGTCGAGGCGACCCGGATCACCCCGGGCACAACGAGTTCCGGGCGGTATCGCGCGCGCAGGGCCGCCGGATGCTCGATCCCGTTGAGCAGCGGCACCACCAGGCCGTCGCCGAGCGCGGCGGGGGAGACCCGGTCGACGGCCGCGCCGAGGGCGTTCTGCTTGACGGTCACCAGGCAGAGGTCGACGGGCTCGCGTAACTCGGTGTCCGCCTTGGCCTTCGCGGTGAAGTCGCCGAACAGCCCGCTGCGCACGCGCATTCCGTGCTCGCGCACCACGCGCGCGGTCTCCGGTCCGCCGAGGAAGATCACGTCGTGTCCGGCTCTGGCCAGCAGCGCGCCGACCAGCCCGCCCACCCCGCCGGGGCCGAGTACTGCCACGCGCCACGGTCGCTCTGTATTCATCGCGTCCTTTCGTCGATTGCGGGGAACCAGATGTCCTCGGCGGCCAGATCCGCGATCCGGTATTTGCCGAGCGCGCTGATCAGCAGCCGGAGCTCCAGTTCGAACGCGGCGAGCAGGTTAGTGAGTCCATCATCGGTGTTCTCGTCCGCGGCGACCAGCGCGGCCCGGCCGAGGCCGACCGCGGACGCGCCGAGGGCCAGGCACTTGACGACTCTCGTTCCCTCCCAGCATCTTCCGGAGACCAGCAGGCTGTGGCCGCGCCGGTCGCGGCCCGCCACCCGGCGCAGGCACTCGGCCAGCGGCAGGCCCACGTGGTCGAGGAAACCGCGCGGCGCCCAGCCCGTGCCCGCCTCCGCGCCGTCGACGGTCACCGCGTCGGCGCCCGCCGCCCACGCCACCTCCGCGGCGTCGGCCACGTCGCGGGCGGGCGGCAGCTTCACCCAGACGCGGCAGCGCGGATAGTTGTTGCGCATCAACCGGATCTGCTGGCGCAGGATCTCCTTGGTGAACGTGCCGGGGGTGGCCGAGCGCAGCACCTGGGCCTGCGCGGGGTCGTAGATGTCGAGGATGTCGTACTGCATCGACAGCCGCGCGGCGCGGTCCCTCGGGATGAGGGTCATGCCGCCGAGGCCGGGCTTGGCGCCCTGCCCCACCTTCAACTCGAAGGCCAGCCGGCCGCTGTTCAGCAGTTGCTCGCTCGCCGGGTCGCTGTACACCAGGTTCCACACCTCGGCGTCGGCGTCCTCGGTGCTCTGCTGCACGATCACGCCGCCGAGCTCGTCGGGCGCGCGCTTCGAGTACTCGGTGAGCCTGCGCAGCAACGAACTCTGCTGCTCGTCCGCCATGCGGCCGTACCCGGAGACGGGCACGATGTTCTCGCCGATCACCATCGGCACGCCCGCGGCGCCGGCCTGCGCGGCCACCGCGACGCCGAGATCGCCGTCGGCCACGGCGGTGGAGCCGAACGCGGACACGTAGATCGGCAGTGTCGAGCGCAGGCCGCCGATGGTGGTGCTCAGGTCGACGTCGCCGGTCAGCGGCTCCCGGCCGAGATCGAACATGCGCTCCGCGCGCAGCGGCACGAACACCGGCGGCACCAGCCTGGCCTGGTCGATCGCGTCCGCAGCGGGCGTCTCCGGCGTCGCGGGACCCTGGCCGAACAGGGTCGAGCCGTAGTGCGCGTTGTCGGGGAAGATCGAGCCCGCCGCGGTCCGCGCGCGGGCCCGCACCTCCCGCTCGGGGAAGCCGGGGGCCGAGAGCACACTCATGGCCGCGGCTCCCCCGGAATCTTGGGGTAGGCGGTGGCCTGCCACACCGCGGCCAGGCCGCCGAGGAACCGGGTGAACCGCTCGACGCCGAGGCCGAAGCCCGCGCTCGGCGCGAGACCGTCGCGCGCCACGGTCAGGTACCACTCGTATTTGGCCGGGTTCTCGCCGGTTTCGCGCATGCGGGTGAGCAGGGTGCGGTAGTCGGCCTCGCGCTCGCTGCCGCTCATCATCTCGCCGAATCCGCCGGGGAAGATGAGGTCGAAATTGCGCAGCACGCCCGGCTCCTCGGGGTTCTCGCTGTCGTAGAAGCCGCGCGAACCCTTGGGATAGTCGGTGACGAAGAATGGGCGGGTGGCCGCGGAGGAGATGAGTTCCTCACCGGCCCACTCGATTTCGGTGTGCTCGCGCTGGTCGTAGCCGAGCCCGCGCAGCTCGCTCACCGCGACGGTGTGGCGCTTGCGGTCGTAGGGGCCCGCGAGCACCTGCTTGAGCTGTTCGAGGTCGCGGCCGAGGATCTCCAGCTCGCGCTGGGCGTTGCTCAGGACGTACTCCACCGCGTACTTGGTGAGCCGCTCGGCCACGTCCATGGCGTCCTCGCGCGAGCCGTGCGCGATCTCGACGTCGAGCTGATGGAACTCGGCCAGATGCCGGTGGGTCACCGCCGTTTCCAGCGGCTCGAGCCGCACGTTCGGGGCGACGTGGAAGATCTTGTCGAAGGCCAGCAGCGAGGCCTGCTTGTAGAGGATGCCGCTGGTCATCAGTTTGTAGCGGTGGCCGTAGTAGTCGATGTCCACCTGTTTGGCGCCGCGGGCCCCCGGATCGGTCACCGGACCGATGATCGGCGGCAGCAGTTCGGTGAATCCCTCCGCGGTCAGGAATTCACGCGCGGCGGCGAGAAATCGCGCCTGCACGGTCAGTGCCGCAATGGTTTGTTTCGACGTGAGATGCGCGCGCGGCGTGGGTAGCGCGGATCCGGTCGGTTCAGTCGATTCAGGCAACGTCCGATCCGTTCAATAGTCGTATTGAAATATCTTCGCAAGCCGATCGGTTCGGGATAGATTGCGTCGATTACCTGTACGTAATCGTTCTACTGTCGGCTAACATATAAATCCATGTTTCCTTTCTTCGCGTTGTCGACTTGAATACTCGGTAACTGGTGGGAAACTATTGCCTTACGGCTTCGCTGAATCCCCCTGATGTGGCGCTCGTGGTGCTTACGCACTGGTAGCGGCCCAATTCTCCCCGGTTCGCCGCAATCGGTCCACCCCCCGCATGGGGGGTTTCGCGCGAGGTGTGAACATTTGCTCGAGCCGCTGGAGTTCGGTGGCTGGACAATTGCCGGAACGGCGCGTTCCGCGCAGCATATACCCCTTTGACAGCGCCCGAAGGTCGATGTAACTTTGCTTTAACAGGGCCGGGAGTCGGGTCGGGGTGCGACTTCCGTGGGAGCATCTGGGGGTACGGCTCCGGACGCGTGCATTCTGAGAGGGTGGACTTGGGTCAGTTATTGTCTGATTGTTGCTGAGTGCCGCCTGCTGCCTCCTTCGCGAAACCGGAAGTGAATCTCGAAAAAATGAACTACGACCGTACGAACTTCGCCCCGCTGTCTCATGCACGCGACACCGAGCCGGGGGAGCTGAGGTTCCATTGGTGTGCGCCGCTGGACAGCGGTCAGCAAAAAGCGACCGAGAAGTATCGAGTCGGCGAGCTCGACTTCGACGGGATGGTCGACTTCGTGCGGGAGGCCGATGCGCTGGGCGTCGACTCCCTGCTCATGGGCATCGCCGACTACATGCCCGACCCGCTGCCGATGATCGGCGCGCTGGTCCGGGAGACCCAGAACGTCACCTTCATCCTGGCCTACCGGCCCGGCCTGCTGTCCCCGACGCTGTTCACCCAGGTGGTCAACACGATCTCGTGGATGTCCGACGGGCGGATCGCGTTGAACCTGGTCGCCGGGATCTCCCCGGCGGAGCAGGCCGGCTACGGCGACTTCGTCGCCCACGACGGCCGCTACGCCCGCACCCAGGAGTTCCTCGACATCTGCCATCGGTTCTGGCGCGGCGAGAAGCCGCTGTCCTACGAGGGCGACCACTACGTCATCAAGGGCGCGGCCCTCGGGCTCGGCTACAAGGGCGGCGGCCGCCCCGAGATCTATCTGAGCGGCGCCTCGGAGATCGCGCAGGAGACGGCCGCCATGTACGGCGACTGCTGGCTGCGCTACGGCGACACCCCCGAGGGCATGGGCGCGGCGGCCAGGCCGGTGCTCGACAAGGGCGCGCGGGTCGGCACCCGCATGCACATCCTGGCCAGGGAGACCAGGGCGCAGGCGCTCGCGGATCTCGCTGCCATGCAAGAGAATCCGGACGAGAAGCACCGCGAGTGGGTGGCCCAGGTGGTGGCCGCCTCCGACTCCCAGGCCGTGCAGACCTCCTTCCGGCTCGCCGAGCAGGCCGACAACGACTGGCTCTCGCCGATGATCTACTCCGGCTTCGTCCCCTATCGCGGCGGTCCCGCGCTGTGCGTGGTCGGCAGCTACCAGGAGGTCGCCGACTACCTGTACCAGTACAAGGCGGTCGGGGTCAGCGAGTTCATCTTCTCCGGCTGGCCGACCCGCGACGAGATGCGGATCTTCTACACCCATGTCCTGCCGCTGATTCGGGAAAACGAGAGACGGCAGGGATGAGGCAACCGGCGGTGCCCAAGCGCCGAGGGGCGGTCGGCGAAGCGAACGGGGCGCCACGGCACAGCGCGCTGTTCGCCACCGGCGTGCTGCTCGGGCTCGTCGCCGAACAGGTCGTGCTGTTCGCGGTGCCGCTGTTGATCTTTCACGACACCAAGCAGGTCGCCACCCTCGGCTTCGCGTTCGCGCTGGAGTGGGTGCCCGCCCTGATCGCCTACCCGTTCGCCGGCCTGCTGGCCGACCGCGACGGCGGCGCAAGGCTTTTCACCCGCGTCGCGGTGATGCGCGCGGCCATCCTGATCGTCGTCGTGCTGCTGTGCCTGGCCCAACCCGGGTGGAAGGTGCCCGTGCTGATGGCGGGCGGCGCGTGCCTGTCACTGTGCGTCGCGCCCATCCGCATGTCGATCGAGCGCATGGTGCCGCAGCTGGCCCGCGACTCGCAGATCGCCACGGTCCAGTCGCTGGTGCAGAACATGGAGCTGCTCGCCATGGCGCTCGGGCCGGCCCTGGCGATCCTGGCCGCGGCGTTCCTCGGCAAGCTCTGGCTGCTGCTCGTGGCCGCCGCCGCGTTCGGCGTCAGCGCGCTCACCTGGCTGCCGCTGCCGCGCCCCGCGGTACGCGCGGTGCACGGCTGGCAGGCCCGAGACGTGTTGGCGGAGTTGACGATCGGCTGGCGGCTCATGGTGCGCATCCGGCCGGTGCTGCTGCTCGGCATCCTCAACTTCACCATCAACCTGGTGGTCGGCGTGCTCATCGTGTCCAACGCGGCGCTGGTCACCGACGTCTTCGACGCGCCCGACTCGGCGTACGGCGTGCTCAACGCCGCCGTCGGGGTCACCGGGCTGCTGAACCTGCTGCTGATGCCCGCGCTGCTGCGGCGCGTCGGCGTCGAACCCATCGGAGCGCTCGGTTTCGGGCTCATGTGCGCCACGGTCCTGATCGCCGCGCTCGCTCCGTCCTATCTGGTCTATGCCCCCGCCTTCGTCGTGATGCTCGTCGGGGACGCGCTCTACAACATCTACAACCGCACCCAGCGGGTGAAGGTGATCCCCGGCGAGCATCTCGGCAAGGTGATGGGTCCCTTCTATCTGCTCAACCTGTTGTCCTATCCGATCGCGGGCCTGCTGATCGGCGGTCTGGGCGCCACCATCGGCGCACAACGACTCGCGCTGTGGATGGGCGGCTTGCTCTGCCTGTTCGGCGCGGTCTTTCTGCCGTTGACCATGGCCAGCTTCCGAAAAGCCTTGCTGGC
The DNA here is from genome assembly GCF_000308715.1 of Nocardia tenerifensis NBRC 101015. Taxonomy (GTDB): domain Bacteria; phylum Actinomycetota; class Actinomycetes; order Mycobacteriales; family Mycobacteriaceae; genus Nocardia; species Nocardia tenerifensis. The sequence continues at coordinate 11,060 of NZ_BAGH01000584.1, read as the reverse complement.
TCGCGAGAACGCTAACGTTGAGGTCGTGACATGAACACACGTTTCCGGTGCGTGCTCAGCACCGTGGAGTCCGATTCCCATCTCTGGAACCTGGTTTACCTGCAGAAGCTGCTCGAGGAGCACGGCGCGTCCGTGCACAACCTCGGCACGTGCACGCCGGTGGGCACCGTCGCGGACGCCATCCGCGCCGACCGGCCCGATCTGCTGGTCGTGTCGAGCGTCAACGGCCACGGCTTCCACGGCGCGCAGGTCCTGCTGAACGCCCTGCGGGAACGCGGGCTCGAGGTGCCGTGCGCCATCGGCGGCAAGCTGACCACCGCCGTCTCCGATGACGACCGGGTGCGCCGCGAGCTGCTCGCGCTCGGCTACACCGACGTGTTCCTCGGCGAGGACGCCATCGAGCGCTTCCGCGGCTTCCTGCGTTTCGGTCTGGCGCAAGGCTTCTCGGCCTGGCGCGCGGACCCGGCGCTGATCAGCCCGTGGGACAGCGCGCAGGCAGAACCACGAGAGGTGTCCTGATGCACATCGTCATCGTCAATCGGTGGCCGCGCTTCTTCGACGGAGTCCGCTGGGACAACGAGCTCACCCGCTACGAGGAGTACGTCGACCACGAGGCCAACCGGGTCAGCTACGTGGTGGACGGTCCGGGCGCCGAGGGTGTGCTGGCCGATCCGGCGAAGATCGCGCACCTGGTGCGGGTCGCCGACGTCAACGACGTCGCGGCCTTGCGCGCGGCCGTCCGCGAGATCACCGTGCGGGTCGGCCCGGTGGACGAGTTGATCGCGCTGTCGGAGTTCACACTGGAGATCGCGGCGAAAGTCCGCGAGGATCTGGCGATTCCGGGGCCGACCGTCGACGAGGTCGCGGTCTACCGGGACAAGGTGCGGATGAAGCAGGTGCTGGAGAAGGCGGGCATCCGGGTGCCCCGCTTCGCCGCCTGCGTCAGCGCCGAGCAGGTGCGCTCATTCGCGGACTCGTGCAGTTATCCGCTGATCCTCAAGCCGCTCGCCGCGGCGGCGAGCATCGGGGTGCGCCGGGTGGACGACGCGGCGGCCCTCGACGCCGCGCTGAGCTCGATCGTGTTGGCGGACTACGAGATCGAGGAGTTCGTCACCGGGGAGATCTACCACGTGGACGGGTTCGCCGACGACGCGGCGCACGTCCCGTTCCAGGCGGTCTCGCGCTACATCAACGACTGCCTGTCGTTCACCCAGGGCGCGCCGCTCGGCTCGGTGCTGCTCAATCCGTCGCCGCGGCGCGCGCTGATCGAGGAGTTCTCGCGTCAGATCGTCTCGGCACTGGACCTGCGCCGCTTGCCTTTTCACCTCGAGGTGTTCGTCACCCCGGCGGGCGAGCCGGTGTTCCTGGAGATCGGCGGCCGGGTGGGCGGCGCGGAGGTCCCGCACCTGCTCTACCGCGTCTTCGGGGTCAACCTGTACGAGATGTTCCTGCGTGTGCTCTCCGGGGAGCCGGTGCCCGCGGTGCCGGAGCACGTCGACTCCTCCGGGGGCTGGCTGATCATGCCCAAGTCCGCCGAGCGGGCCGAGCGGGTGGTCCGGGCCGCGTCCATGCGCGAGCTGGTGCCGGCCGTCTGGCGCGAACTGCTGCCCGAGCCGGGGCACGTGCTCGCGCCCGGCGGCGCCTACGACGCGCTGCACCGCGGGCGCTTCATTCTCCTGCACGAGGACGAGCGCGTCGTCGAGGCGGGCATCCGGAAGATCATCGAGAACTTCGACTTCGAGGCGGAATCGCTGTGAACGCTGGACATGAGGCCGACAACGACCGGGCGCGCTACGAGCGGCTGATCGGATTCCTCACCGAGGACGAGCGACTAGGCGTGGCCGCCGTCGGCGACAAGCTGATCGCCGACGCGGGCGGCCCGGACAACCTCGGCGACTACAAGGTCATGGTGGCCTACGGCGGCGGCAAGGACAGCACCTATGTGGTGGCGTTCGTGCGGGCCGTCCAGTTGCACCTGCGATTGGCCCACGGCACAACGTTTCTCATGCGGGTGGCGAACATGCGCCACGCCGGCGTGGTCGGCGCGGTGATGGAGAACATCGACCGGGTGTACTCGGCGCTGGGTCTGCTCGACGACGAGCGGGCCGAGCTGATCACCATCGACCACACCGAGATCCGCCGCTTCCACGTCGATCTGCCGCTGCCGGACAAGCTGGTGGCGATCAACCGGCTCGACGTGCTGATGAACGGGCACCGTTCGGCCGGCGACGGCCGCCCCACCTTCTGCAACAGCTGCAACCTCGCGGTCGCCGACTTCTACGGCCGCGCCGCCTGGTGGCGCGGCGGCGTCGACGCGATCATGACCGGCGACTCGCGCCGCGAGCAGGCGCTCTACGCCGCGTGGATCCTGCGGCTGGCCAAGAGCATCGGCATCGACGTGCGGCGCAAGGGCATGACCTTCCAGGACCTGCTCGCCGCGCTGCGCGGCGTCGGCGACGCGTACTTCCGCGAGCTGTTCGGCGACGACCGGCACGAGCCCGCCGAACGCGAGGTCGCGATCGGCGACCGGTCCGTGCAGCCGACCTTCGTCTCGATCTACGACCTGGTCAGCTACCGGGTGCACGACCACTGGGACCTGATCGTCGATTTCCTCGGCTTCCGCTTCGACGACCTGGCCTTCAGTTTCACCGAATCCGACTGCGCCAACCCGACTCTCATGGCCCACCTGCGCGGTCTGCGGGTCGAGAACGTGGAGGGGCGGACCTATCACGAGGGCATCGCCGAGTACCTCCAGTTCGCCGAGGCGATGATGCGCAAGAAGGAGATGCCGGACCAGCTCATCGATCTCGCGCTCGCCCGCTACTCCTCGCCGGAGAAGGTCGACGAGCGGCGCGCGGTCGCGGCGGCCTACGCCGAGGACGCGTTCGGGCTCGAAGAGGACGCGCTCGTCGCGATGGTCTTCTCGCCGTTCACCGACGAGGGCGCGCGGCTGGCGGACTTCGTCGAGCGGTGCCATCCCGAGTGGGTCGCCGAGATCCCGGCCCTGCACGCGGCGCTGCGCGGCGAGCCGGACCACGACCGCGCCGCCGGGTGGCTCACGGAGGTGTCCGGGCTGTCCATCGACCATCTGCGCACGCTCTACCGCAGCTCGCTGGTGAACTTCGCGGCCGGCGACACCGTGATGGCCCGGGTGCGCGCGGGCGATCCGCACAAGTCCGAGGTGCGCACGGTCGACCCGAAATCGGGGCTGCCGACCCTCGAGCTGATCTCGGGCCGGTGACGTGCCGGGGTTCTTCGACAGTTTCGTGGCGGACCGGGCCGCCGCGGGGCAGCTGGTCGTCCAGCCCCGCATGGGGTTCGGCAGCCTGGCGGCCATGCGGTCCGGTCTGGCCAGGGTGGCCCATCTGGATTTCCCGGTGATCGGCACGCTCACGCTCGACAGCTACACCCGCGTCGGCGACTACGAGACCCCGCTGGAACGCCTGGCCGCGGGAGAGGAGCTGAACGGTTACCCGCTCGTCTCCCACCCGGTCGAGGCGACCAAGCGGCTGCTCGAGGGGTTGTACGGGCCGACGTTCCCGGTGCAGGCGCGACACGGAACCGCGTTGCCGCTGAGGGTGTTTCAGCGGCTGGTCGAGGTCGGCCTGGACGCGACCGAGGGCGGGCCGGTCTCCTACTGCCTGCCCTACAGCAGGCTGCCGCTGCGCGACGCGGTGGCGGCCTGGGCGCAGAGCACGCGGTTTCTGGCGCAGGAGACCGAGTTCGGGCACATCGAGAGCTTCGGCGGCTGCCTGCTCGGCCAGCTGTGCCCGCCCTCGCTGCTCGTCGCCGTGTCGGTGCTGGAGGGATGCTTCTTCCGCCAGCATGGGCTGCGATACATGTCGTTCAGCTACGCGCAGGGGACCCTCGCGGAGCAGGATCGCGGCGCGCTGCGGGCGCTGCGCACCCTCGCCGCCGAATACCTCGGCGACGTGACCTGGCACGTCGTGTTCTACACCTACATGGGCCTTTTCCCGAGGACGCCCGACGGCGCGACGCGCCTGATCCGCGACAGCGCCCGCCTGGCCATGGCCACCGGGTGCGAGCGGATGATCGTGAAGACGGTGTCGGAGGCCTGGCAGATCCCGTCGGTCGCCGAGAACGTCGCGGCGCTGCGCATCGCGGCGGAGGAGGCCGACGGGCCGCTCGATCCGGCGTCGCCCGCCGAGGCGGTGTACTTCGCCGAGGTGCTCGACGAGGCGCGAATCCTGATCGACTCGGTGCTGAACCTCGACCCGGACGTGGGGACCGCCCTGCTGAAGGCGTTCGCCACCGGTCTGCTCGACGTCCCCTTCTGCCTGCACGCCGACAATCTCGGCGCGGCGACCTGCGTCATCGACGAGCAGGGCGCGCTGCGCTGGGGATCGTTGGGCCGACTACCCCTGCCCGCCGAGGCCGGTCGCGAAGACCTGGCCCGGCTCGGCTCCGACGCGCTCTACGGGATGCTCGACCACGTCGCGAACAGCTATGACAGCCGGTTGATCCCATGACTACTCCGATGGGATACCCTGTGCCCGAAGCCGATCCGCCCACCCTCGTGCTGGTCGACGCGTTCTCCACCGGCGCGCTGCTCGCCGAGCGGGCGCGAGATCTGTTCCGCCTCATCCATGTTCGGTCGCGCTCGCACCTGCCCGCGACCTTCTCGGCCAGCCTGCCCGCCGAGCTGTTCGACGAGGATCTCTCCTACGCCGACCAGGCCGACGACGTGCTGCGCCGCCTCGCCGAGCTCGCGCCGGTCGCGGTCATCGCGGCCAGCGAGTTCGGCGTCGAGGTGGCCGACGAGATCGCCGCGAAACTGGGGCTGCGCGGCAACGACCCCGCGCTCTCGCACGTACGGCGCGACAAGTTTCACATGCTCGAGACGGTGGCCGCCGCCGGCCTGCGCACCGCGAAGCAGCGGCGCGGCAGCGACGCCGAGAGTCTGCTCGAATGGCGCAGTGCCGCAGGGCTTCAGCGGGTGGTGGTCAAGCCGCTCGACAGCGCGGGCTCCGACGACGTGTTCATCAGCGAGTCCGCGGCCGAGATCCGCGCGGCGGTGCGTGCGATCATCGGCAAGACGAATCTGATGCTGCGGACCAACGCGGCGGTGCTGGCGCAGGAGTATCTGGTCGGCGACGAGTACATCGTCAACACGGTCAGCCGCGACGGCAGGCACTGGTTCACCGACGCGTGGATCAGCCACAAGGTGACGGTGCGGGACAACCGCCGGATCTACGACTGCGAAGATCTGCTCGCGCCGTCGGATCCGCGCTTCGCCGAGATCATCGACTACGTCGCCGGCGTGCTCGACGCGCTCGGCATCGCGAACGGGCCCGCGCACACCGAACTGATCTACACCGCCGCGGGGCCGGTCCTGCTCGAGACCGGCGCGCGCCTGTCGGGGCTGGCCAACCCGCGCGCGCTCGACCGCGGCACCGGGGTGAATCAGGTCGATCTCACGATGGACTGCTACGTCGGCGACGGAACGGCTTTGGCGGCACAGCCTTCGGTGTACGCTCGGCGAGAGCAGGCGCGCTGTGTGAATCTCATTGCGCACCGCGAGGTTCCGCTGCCCGCGCGGGTGCTCCGGGAGGAGCTCGGGCGGTTGCCCGCGCTCGAGAGCGTGCGTTTCCGCATCGCCGACGCGGCGATGACGAGACCGACAATCGACCTCAACTCCTCACCGGGCGTGGTGTTTCTGGTACACGAGGACGCCGCCGAGATCGAACGGTCGTATCGGACCCTGCGCCGGTTGGAGCACGAGCTGCTGTAGTCGGCTCTGTCGCGCGGGGCCGGGGGAGTCGACGAAAGGCGTAGCTTCGATGACGAATTCGCAACTCGGCGAAGTCCTGCTCGCCGTCCTGCTGTTGCTGCTGGCCGCCAACCTGCTCGGCCAGCTGTTCCGGCGGCTGCGCCAGCCGAAGGTGGTCGGGGAGATCCTGGCCGGAATCCTGCTGGGCCCCACGGTCTTCGGCAAGATCGCGCCCGGCTTCACCGCGGATCTGTTCGGCGCGGACAAGGCCGACCATCGGGCGGTGGTGCTCGGGTTCCTCTACAACCTCGGCCTGCTCATGCTCATGTTCGTCTCGGGCTGCGCCGCCCAGCATCTGCTCGGCGAGCAGAACCGCAAGGCCACCGCGTGGATTCTCGGCGTCGGCACGCCGCTGCCGTTCGTCATCGCGCTGCTCGCCGCGCCGCTGCTGCCGCTCGACGAGTTCACCGGCGTCGCGGGGAGCAAGGAGGCGGTGGTGCTCGTCTTCGCCGCGGCCACCGCGGTGACCTCGATCCCGGTGATCACCAAGATCTTCTACGACCTCGGCATCCTGCACACTCGCTTCGCCAGCCTCCAGCTCGGCTCCGCGGTGCTCGAGGACATCGCCCTGTGGGGCGTGCTGTCGGTGGCCACGGCCATCGCGGCGGCGACCATCGACACCACCGGCGACGAGCTCGCGGCCACCATCGGCACGCACGTGGCCGTCAATCTGGGCTATGTGATCATCGCGCTGACCGTCATGCCCGCGGTGCTGCGCAGGCTCTCGCGCGCGGAATGGAATGTGGTGGCGCGCAATTCGCCGGTCGCGTGGATGCTGATCGTGTTCCTCGGGTACGTCTCGCTGGCCGCCGCGCTCGACGTGACGCTCGCCTTCGCGGGGCTGCTCGCCGGCTTCGGCGTCATGGGCGGCATGAAAGGCACGGAGCAGGAACGGTTTCGGGCGCCGATGCAGTCGATCGGCGACGTGGCCGGGCACTTCTTCGTGCCGCTGTACTTCGCCATCGTCGGCTACCGCCTCGACCTCTCCAAGACCTTCGACCCGCTCATGCTCGCCGGGTTCCTGATCGGCACGTCGCTCGTGGTGTTCCTGTCGGTCGGGCTCGGCGCGAAGCTGGCGGGGATGAGCCGCCTCGACATCGTCAATATCGCCGTCACCCGCAATGCGCGCGGCGGGCCCGGAATCGTCATGGCCTCGGTGGCTTTCGACGCCGGGATCATCAACGCCACGTTCTACACGGCGCTGGTGCTCACCGCGGTGCTCACCTCGCAGGCGTGCGGGTTCTGGCTGGACTATGTGCTGCGCAAGGGGTGGCCGCTGCTGTCGGGGGCGGATCTGCGCAGGCGCGGTATCGAGCCGGTGCCGGAGGAGCTGCCGTCGATCCGGTGAGCAGTCACGGGTTGCGGGATGCCGCGCACATGGTCACGGATTGCGGTGGATGCCGCGGAGGAAGGTCGTGAGCAGGTGGCGGCAGGTGGTGTCCCAGTCGGGATCGATGGGCCGCGGCTGGGCGACCAGCGCGCCGAAGGCGATGATGTCGTGCGGGGTGGTGTCCTCGCACAGGTCACCCTCGTCGATGCCCTGATCGAGGATTCGCTGCACGACGCGGTAGATCTCGTCGCGCAGGGCCTCGGTGGCCGGGTCCTCGACCGGCGGCCCGCCGTGCAGCGGCAGGACGAGTTCGTCGCGCTGGCTGATGACGGCGTCGATGAAGAGCCGCAGGCGTTCGACGGGCGTCTTGCCCATCCGTTCGGCGGCCTTGACGTCGGCGAGCGCCTGCGCGAACGATCGGTGCGTCAGCTCGCTCAGCAGGTCCTCGCGTGTGGGGAAGTGGCGGTAGAGGGTGCCGATGCCGACTCCGGCGTCGGCGGCGATGGTGGCCAGGGGAACGCGCAGCCCTTCGCGATGCACCGCGCTGGTCGCGGCGCGGAGCAGTTCCTGCTGGTTGCGTAGTGCGTCACTGCGTAGGTCGCGGTCGTTCATCCTTCAATTGAACCTCGTCGCGCGCGCGTCCGAGCGCCACTTCCGTTGGCGGGCAAGAACTTTTCAACTGGGGAAAACGAGTCACGGTGTGGCGCAGAGGGCGATGTCGACGGCGGCCATGACATCGTCGGCGGCTCGGTCGGTGTCGGGCACCTGGTTGACGGTCAGGGTGACGGCGCGGCCGCCGGCGACGTCGCCGCGGGTGTGGAAGCCGTCGATATCGCCGCCGTGGCCCCAGGCGTCCGGGCCGCACGGCAGGCTGCGGTGGAACAGGCCGAGGCCGTAGCTCATCGACGGATCTTCGGTGGGCACAGTGTGTTTCATCTCCGCGAGCTGCATGGGCGGCAGGAGTTTCCCGTCGAGCAGGGCGGTGAAGAAGCGGTTGAGGTCGGCGCCGGTGGCGACCATCGCTCCGGCGGCGCCCGCGGAAGACACGTTCTGGCTGGTGTAGTCGGCCCGGCGGCCGTCGATTGTGCTGTAGCCCTTGGGGTGTGGGCCGCGGATGGTGGTTTCGTCGGGGGCCGGATAGTAGGTGTCGGGGAGTTTCAGCGGTTCGATGATGCGGCGGGTGACCTCGGCGGCGACGGTGGAGCCGGTGATCTTCTCGATCACCATTCCGGCCAAGGCGTAGTTGGTGTTGGAGTAGGACCATCGCGTGCCCGGCGCGAAATCGGCGGGGGCGGTGAGGGCGTCGCGGACGATCTCGGCGGGGTCCGCGGTGCGCCAGCGCGCCCGTTCGCCGGTGTAGTCGACCTGTCCCGGCAGGGGCTCGCCGCCGACCTCGGCCGCGTAGTCGGGGAGGCCGCTGGTGTGCTGCAAGAGGTTTCGGACGGTGATTCGGTCGCCGTCGATGCCGGGGCCGTGCACGACGCCGGGGAGGTAACGTGCTACGGGCGCGTCGAGTTCGACCTTGCCCTCGGCTGTCAGTTGCAGCACGACCGTCGCTACGAAAGTCTTGGTGTTGCTGGCGATTCGGATGCGAGCGTTGTCTGGGAAGGGGGTATTGAGTTCGAGGTCGCCGACGCCTGCCGTCGCGGTCCAGACCTTGCCGTGCTCGGTGAGAACGAGTTGGGCGCCGGGGAGGTGGTCCGTGAAGACCAGCTTGTTCAGGGCCGCAATGATTTTCGGCCGTTCGGTCGCGGGGTGCGGCCCCGTCGAGCACGCTGTCGCCAGGATGGTTGCCACCGCCGCGGTGGCCGACAGTCGAATTGTGCTGCGTCGCATTGTGGCTCCCGTGTCGTCGATCGTCCTTGCCGGTGCGTTGACGTCGCGGCCACACTTTCGGCGCAGACGGCCGGGCAGAGGTCGTCTCGGCGGACGGCATCACTGTTTCACTAGCCTGGTCAGCTTCATCCGACATCGCCCACGGCCGCGGCGGCATCACTCCGAATGAACCCAGTGAAGACCGTGCCGCACCGGCACAGTCAAGCAAGCGCTCATCCCGGCCTTCCGGTCCCTGTCGAACGGTTGACAGGGGTGACCGTGGCGGGGTGGAAGTGGCTGGTGTGGTTCGGGCGGGGTGGGCCGAGGGCGAATCGCTGGGGCGTGGAGATGCCGGTCAGCGTACGGAACGGTCTCTATTATCAGGCGGGTGACATGGGTGGGTGTTGACGTGGTGGCCGCTAACCTCGCTGCTCGCGGGTCGGCGGGGTGTGCCTTCGAGAACGTGTACTTCGAGATTCCCGCGGGCGGGCTCGCGGCGGTGGTCGGGTCCGCGGGTTCGGGGCGCACCTCGCTGCTGTGGGCGCTGGCCGGGCGGCTGCGGCTGGTGACGGGTCGGCTCGCGGTCGGCGGGCATCGCCACGAGGACGAGGCCGGGGCGATTCGGGATCTGGTGGCGGTCGCGCGGCTCGAGCCCGGGTGTGCGCTGGATCCCTGGCTGCGGGTGGGGGAGGTGATCGAGGAGCGCGCGTTGATCGGCGGGCCGCGATTCAGCGAGTCCACCCTCGCGGCCGCCTTCGACGCGTTGGGTATCGCCGCGCCGGCCGAGGCTGTGCTCGTGGGGGATCTCGCGCAGAGCGAGCAGTCACTGCTGGCCGTCGCCTTGGCGGCGGCGCAACGGCCGGGCGCGGTGGTCGTCGACGATATCGGCGCGGGCTGCACCGACGACGAGGCCCGCTGGGTCTGGGAGCGCTTGCGCGCCTTGTCCGAACAGGGCTGCACCGTCATCGCCGCCGCGTCGTCGCCGCCGCTGGACGACGTCACGGTGATCACCCTCGCCCATCCGCGCGACGCCGACGCGCCCGCCCGCGACCGAGCCGACCTCCAGGAGAACGTGTGAAGGCACTGCGTCTTGCCCTGCTCGAATTGCGGCGTTTCCGCGGTCCGCTGCTGCGCAGGCTGGTGCCGGTGGGTCTGGCGCTGGTGCCGCTGCTGTACGGGTCGCTGTACCTGTGGTCCAACTGGGATCCCTACGGCAAGACCGATCAGATCCCGGTCGCGGTGGTCATCGAGGACCAGGCGGTCACCGCGAACGGTCAGGTGGTCGACGCGGGCAAGCAGTTCGAGCAGCAACTGCGCGCGACGCCGAAGTTCCAGTGGCACTTCGTGGATCGCCGTGCCGCGGCCGACGGACTCGAGCACGGCCGCTACTACTTCACCATCACGGTCCCGCGCGATTTCAGCGCCAAGCTGGTCAGCGCGCAGAATCCGATCCCCGAGCGCGCCACCCTCGACATCCAGCTCAACGACGCCAACAACTTCATCGTCGGCGTCGTCGCCGACGTCGCGCGCTCCGAACTCCAGAACCAGGTGAACAGCGCCGCGCACGCCGCCTACGCCAAGGCCATCTACGGCGATCTCACGCTGGTCAAACAGCAGCTCGACGTCGCGGTGAGCGGCGTGCACGCCCTGGTCGACTCGTCGGTGCTCGCCCAGCAGGGCACCGCCGCGCTGGCCGCGGGCCTCGACGGCTCGACCGCGGGCGCGACTCAAATCTCCGACGGCGTGCGGCAACTCGCGCAGGCGAGCAGCGAGGTCGACGGCGCGGTGACCCAGCTCGTCGACACCGGGACCGCGACGCTGCCGACGGCCGCGGGCGCGCTGTCCAACGCGAGCACCGCCGCCGCGCAGTCGCTCGACATCGTCAGCGGCAGCGCGGATCTCGTGCGCCAACTGGCCGACCAGGGCAACGCGGGCCTGCAGCAGCTCGGCGCGGCGCATCCGGAACTGCTCGCGGATCCCACCTTCCGGCTGGTGCTCGACCGCGGGCAGGCGATCGCGACGACCGCGGGCAACGCGGCCGACAGCGCGCGCCGCGCCCACGACGCCGCCACCCAGGCCGGCGACCAGGCGAACCAGCTCGCGGGCAACGTCGACGCGGTGCGT